>DASTAC010000199.1:0-24420 GCA_035713045.1 Steroidobacteraceae bacterium | reverse complement strand
TCCGGGGTCACGCCGATGAGCGGCACCGTCATGACTTCCCCGACCCGCTGCGCATGCGATCGTACGTAGTTGGTCGCTTCGATTGCGGACGCCCCGAGCCAGCCGCGCCACGCCGGCGTCCGCTTCTCCGTGCCGAGCTCGGCCCGCCGCAGCAGATCCCCCTCGGTGACGATGCCCACGGCGGCGCCCGAGTCATCGACCACCGGCAAGCCGCTGATGCGGCGCTCGAGCATCAGGCGCACGGCATCCCGGATCGGGGTGCCGGGCGTCACCACGACGACTTCGCCGTGCATGACCTCGCTGACTCTCATGCGTCCCGCGGTCCTCGCGCCGCCTTCACGAGCAGACAGTCGCAATCGAGCGTCTCGATCAGCTTTCCGGTCAGTGTGCCGACCAGGGCGGTCAACGCCTTGCGATGCGTCAGCGCGCCGAGCACGATGAGATCGAAATCGCGCTGCTGCGCGAAATCCGGCAGCACGGCCGCGGGCTCACCGCGGATCACATGAACGGCCGCGGCCTGCACTTCGGCATCGCGCGCCCGCTCGGCGAGCGCTGCGCGCCGCGACGCCTCCTCCTGCGGCGCGGCGTGATCGAAGACGCCGGCGTGCACGATCTCGAGATCTCCTCCCGCGCTCTGCGCGACCGCCGCGGCGGTCCGCAGAATCGTGCGCGTGAGCTCGGCCGGCTCTGGCGCCGAGAGGTCGACCGCGGCGGCGATCAGCGGATGTGGCTTCCACACTCTGCCGTGCGTGAGGAGCAGCGGCGACGGACAGGCGCGGACGAGCTCCCAGTCATTGGCATCGAGCCCCGCCGCGCTGTCGCCGACGCTGCGCCTGTGGTGCTGGGCGCTTCCGGCGCCACGCACGACAAGATCCGGATGGTCCCGCTCCGCCGCGTGCACGATTCCCGCGTACAGCGGGCTCTCGCAGGCGACGCTCATGGAAGCTTTGACATCCTTGACGTTCAGCGAGCGCCAGAGCGAGTCGAGGAAGCGGCGTGATTCCTCGAGGCAGGTCTCCCGCGCGCGTACCGCGGCGCGAGGGTCGTACTGATGCTGACGCGAATAGGCTCCCTCCGCATCGCAATGGAAGAGCTCGACCTCCGCGTCGCTCAGGCGCGCCAGCGCGACGGCCTTGATCGCCACCTCCACCGCGCGCTCGTCGCGATCCACGGCTGCCATGATCGATCCAAAGGACTGTTTCAACCGGCTTACCTCCTAGGAAATTGTCGGCGCATCCGTCGCGCCTGCGCATCCGCAAAGATACGGATCGCCGTCCGCCGCGGGGGCGACGGCCAGCCCCCCGGTCACGAGATCGAGCAGCTCCGCGGTCACCTCCTCCTGACGCGCGTTCGACGCCTCCAGGCGCAGCATCTGCAGGCGCCGGCCGACGTTGTCGTGCGCAGCCGCCATCGCAGCAAACCGCGCTCCGTTCTCGGCGGCCAGGGACTCGACGGCCGCTTCCGTGAGCCTCGCCAGGATGAACTCCGCCGTCATTCTTTCGAGGAGCTCGGCCGCGGAGAGGTCGTGAAGCGGCGCCGCTTCGCCGCGCTCGCGCTCGGACGCGATCTCGAGCGGAAAGAGCCTGTGGCGCTGAATGTCGATCGTGCCGCTGCGCTGATATCGCGCAAACACCACTTCCGCATGCAGCGTCTCACCGAGCGCGATGGCGGGATAGAGCGCCTCCTGAACCTGACGCACGGTCTCCGGGACGCTCGCAAGGCGCGTTGCCATGGCGTGAGCCGACGTCAATTGGAGGCTCCGCTCGGCAGCGAGAGCGACACCGCGGCTGCCGGCCACGATGAGCGCATCGCCCGGAGCCGGGCCGGCCGCCTCGAGCAGCCGCTCGTTGAGTGCGCCGACGAAGCCGTGCTCGCTCGCGAAGACGACCGTCGCCCGGCGGCCGCCCCGCCGAGGAGGCCCGCCGGGGACGACGCGCGCGTCGGCGGCGATCGCCAGTGCCTGGCGGACTGCCCTGGTCAACGCATCGCCGTATTGCCGCACGCCCGCGAGAGCTCGCGCGGCTTCCTGCACCCGCATGCTGGCGATCGCGCGCATGGCGCCGACGATCCGCTGCAGCTCCTCCATGCTCGCGACGTGCCGCCGTATCTCGGCGAGGCGCATCACTTCACGTCTGGCGGCCCTGCCGCGTCCTGGGCCAGCGTGCGTGCCAGGGCTGCGAGCACCTGTCGAAGCCCGGTCCGCGCTTCATCCGACAGCGGCGGCGATCGGTCCTCGAGCGCGAGCACCTCCGGCGAGTGCGCCGCGAGCCAGTCGCGCAGCCGCTCGCGAAAAAGACCGATGCGCTCCAGCGCGACCTCGTCGAGGACCCGCTCCGCCAGCGCGAGCAACAGCGCCGTCTGCTCACCCACGGACAGCGGGCCGTACTGCGGTTGAGCAAATACGGCGCGGATGCGGCGTCCGTGCTCGAGCACGCGCCTCGTTCGCTCATCGACCAGCGTGCCGAAGCGCGTGAACACCTCGAGCTCGAGAAACTGCGCGTAGTCGAGCCGCAGGCGCTCCGCGAACGGTTTCACGACCGCCGCCTGCGCCTTGCCGCCCACCCGCGAGACACTCTTGCCGACATCGATCGCCGGCTTCTGGTTCTCGTAGAAGAGCGTCGGGTCGAGATAGATCTGTCCGTCGGTGATCGATATGAGGTTGGTGGGGATGTAGGCGCTGAGGTTGCCGGCCTGCGTCTCCGCGATCGGCAGGGCCGTCAGCGAGCCGCCGCCGCGCCCGGGGGCGAGCCTGGCGGCCCGCTCCAGCAGTCGTGAATGGATGTAGAAAATGTCTCCGGGGTAAGCTTCGCGGCCCGGCGGCCGCCGCAGCAGGAGCGACAGCTCCCGATACACCGCGGCGTGCTTGGTGAGATCGTCGAGGACCAGCAGCACGTCCCTGCCCCCTTCCATGAAGTGCTCGGCCATGCTGCACGCAGCATAGGGCGTCAGCCACTGCAGACCGGGTGCCGCGTCCGCTTCCCCGACGACGAAGAGGCATCGCTCCGGAGCTCCGTAGCGGCGCACCGCGTCGATCACGCGGGCCACCGAGGACGCCTTCTGACCTATCGCCGCATACACGCAGATCACATCGCTCGCACGCTGATTGATGATCGTGTCGACCGCGATGGCCGTCTTGCCGGTGGCGCGATCGCCGATGATGAGCTCCCTTTGGCCGCGGCCGAGGGGAATGGCCGCATCGACGACGAGCACGCCGGTGGCGAGCGGGCGGTCGACCAGCGCACGTTCCACGATCGAGGGCGCCGGACGCTCCACCGGCGCCGTTGAGCGGGCCACGACCGGCTCGCCGCCGTCGAGCGGCCGGCCCAGCGCATCGAGCACGCGCCCGAGAAGCGCACCGCCTACCGGCACGCGTACGGCATCGCTCGTGCCCCGCACGAGCTTGCCGGCGGTCACGGTGTCGGCCGCACCGAGGAGAACACACCCGATGCTGCCCTCACCCAGCTCCACCGCCTGAGCGGGGACTCCGCCCTCGATCTCGAGCAGCTCATCGAGCCGGGTGTCGGGCAGCCCCTCGACGGTCGCGATGCCGTCGCCGATCCGCACGACGCGGCCGAACCGGGCAAGACCCGGCGCCAGCGTCGCTTGCGCGATGCGGTCGCGGCTGCCGGCCAGCCACTGTTGGAACTCCTCAGCGGTCCGGTCCATGAGCCTGGACCTGTTGTTGCAGAGCGGCGATGGCGCCCTGCACGGTGAAGCTCAGCCGCGCATGGGGGAACCGCAGCTCGGCGCCGGCGATCAGGGCGGCCTCGACGTCGAAGACGATCACGGCGTCGGCGGCGATCGCGGCGCGCAGCCTCGTCCGCCACTCCTCCTGGGCGCCTGCGGCAAGGGGCGACGCCGTCACGACCTGCAGCGCACCGCCGCCGGCGAGCTCGCCCGCGAGCTCCCGCAGCTCTGCGGGAGGCAGCGCCCGCAGATGGCCGGCGATCCGCTCGAGCCAGGCCTGCGCCCGCAGGGGCTCCGGGATCTCCGCCAGTACCCGGCTCGCGATGTCGGCCGCAAGATCGAGCGCGGCGCGCCGCAACGCCTCCTGGGCCTGCTCGCGCTCGCGAGCCAGCGTCCTGCGGCCCTCTTCCAACAGACCCTCGGCGTCGCGTTGCGCCTGAGCACGCCGCTCGGCGAGCAGCGCGCGGCCCTCCTCCTCCGTTCGGGCGAGGGCCGCCGCCCGCTCGCCCGCGAGGCCGGCGCGCTGCGCCTGCAGATCGGCGAGCTGCCGCCTCGCGGCCTCGGCCTCGGCCGCCGCCTGCGCCTGCTCACCCTGGAGCGCGGACCGGCGCGCGTCGATCACCCGCAGGACCGGCCGGTAGAGAAAGCGCTGCAGCAGCCATACGAGTATCGCGAAATTGACCAGCTGCAGCGCGAGGGTGGACCAGTCGAGGCGCATGGCCGCTCACGCGTAAGGATTGGCGAAGAGCAGGATCAGCGCGATGACCAGGCAGTAGATCGCCATGGTCTCGATCATGGCGAGCCCGACGAACAGCGTGCGCGAGATCGTCCCGGCCGCTTCCGGCTGACGCGCGATGGCGTCCATCGCGGCCGCGACGGAGCGGCCCTCCCCGAGAGCCGGCCCGATCGAGCCGATGGCAACGGCCGCCGCGGCGGCAATGATGCTGATGAGTTTGACATCCATCTGGAACCTCTTGCGGTCATGAGCCGTCGCTCGTCGCCGCGCCGATGAAGACCGTGGCGAGCACGGAGAAGATGTAGGCCTGCACGACCCCCACCAGGAGCTCGAGCGCCATGAGCGGGACCGGAACGAACAGTCCGGCGAGCGCGAGCACGATGCCGATCAGGAACTCGCCGCTCATGATGTTGCCGAAGAGGCGCACCATCAGCGAGAAGATGCGCGTGATCTCCGACAGGAGGTTCAGCGGCAGCATGATGAGCTTCGGCTGTGCGAAGCTGCCGAGATAGCCGCCGAGCCCGCGGGCCCGCACGCCGAACCAGTGCACGGACATGAACACGATGAGGGCGAGCGCCGCCGGGGTCTCGAGGCTGCCGGTGGGCGCCTGCACGCCCGGCACCACACCGCAGACATTGGCGGTGAGGAGGAAAATGAAGAGCGTGCCGAGCAGCGGCAGGAGGGGGCGCGCATCACGGCGAACCACCTCCTCGATCTGGCTCTGAATGCCGGTGACGAGAAGCTCGAGCACCGCCTGGCGCCGCGACGGCTCGGGACCGAGGCGGCGGGTCGCCGCCCAGGACCCGACGGCGAGCACGGCCATGAGGCCCCAGGTCGTCACTACCGGCCGGGTCACCGGGAGCGGGCCCAGATGAAAGACGACCGCGACTGCCAGAGGCGATCCCGGTGTCATGTCGTTCCGCGCGCGGCGCGCACGGCCAGCTGCCGGGCCGCCAGGAAGCCCGCGAACGCGGCGAGCAGCGCCCATGTGCCCCAGCGCGCCGTGAGGGCGAAGAAGAGCGCGGCGGCCGCGAGCCGTGCGAGCAGCCAGGCGAGGCTGCGCACCGGTTGCGCGGCCGTGTATGCGGCCACGCCTCGCCGCAGCGCCGTGAAGTATACCCGGCCGAGCGCGAGACCCATCGCCGCGAAAAGCGGCACGAGCCACGAAGCGGAGCCCGGCGGATGCGAGGTCATGATCGGTTCAACCGCCGCCAGGCCAACAGGCTGCCGAGCGTGACGCCCGCGAGAAGCAGCGCCAGCGTGAAGGTGATGCCCGTTCCCAGCCGGTGGTCCAGCCAGCGTCCCGCGTAGATGCCGAGAAGCGTGGTGACGACGATGGTCCAGCCGAGCGCTCCGGCCTGCGCCAGGTCCTTGCCGATCGAGCGCCGGCTGTCTCTCTGCTCGCGCGCGCGCCGCTCGCGCTGGCGGCGCACCGCCTCATCCAGGCGGCGCGGCATGTCGCGTCTCCGGGCGCAGCAGGCGCATGATCTGACGGATGGCGGCAAGGTGCAGCTGCTGCGACTCGGTGCGTGCGGCTCGCTCCTCCTCCAGCTGTTGCCGGAAGCGCGTGAGGACTTCGGACTCCAGCCGCTGCAGGTCATCGCCCGCGACCGCCTCCGGCGTCGCGACGGTCACCACGTCCTTTCCGCTCACCGAGAGCATGCCGCCGCGCACGGCGATGTGATGCTCGCGGCGCCGCGCGTCCCGCCAGGTCAGCACCGAAATGGAGAGGGCGGTCAGGAATTCGGCATGACCGGGCAGGACTCCAAAGGCGCCGGACGGGTCCTCCGCCCTGACGTGAACGACATCGTCGGCCTCCAGGATCGCAGCCAGAGGTGTTGTGACGGTGAGTCTCATGCGGATGTCGCGCGGCCGTGTGCCTTCGCCTCGCGCTCGCGTGCTTCGCTGAAATCACCGACCATGTAGAGCGAGCTCTCGGCCCAGCCGTCAGCCTCCCCGGCGAGGATCGCCTCGCAGCCTGCGAGGGTCGCCTCGAGCTCGACCGAGCGTCCTGCGAGACCGGTGAAGGCCTCGGTGACCATGAAGGGCTGCGTGAGGAAGCGCATGAGGAGCCGCGCTCGCTTCACCGCCGTGCGATCCGCCGTGGAGAGTTCCTCCATCCCCAGGAGCGCGATGACTTCCTGCAGCTCGCGGTAGTGCGCGATGGTGCTGCGTACGTCCTGGGCGGTCCTGAAGTGCCTCGCCCCGACCACCCGGGGATCGAGCAGGCTCGAGCTCGACGCGAGAGGATCCACTGCCGGATACATGCCTTCGCTCGCCATCTCGCGCGAGAGCACGATCGAGGAGTCGAGGTGACTGAAGATCTCGGCCACCGCCGGATCGGTGAAATCGTCCGCCGGCACGTAAACCGCCTGGATGGAGGTGATGGCCGTGCCCGCGACGGAGGTGATCCGCTCCTCGAGCTCCGAGACCTCGTCGGCGAGCGTCGGCTGATAGCCCACGCGCGAGGGCAGGCGCCCGAGCAGGCCCGATACTTCCGCTCCGGCCTGCACCAGCCGGTAGACGTTGTCGATGAGGAGCAGGACATTCTGCCGCTCCCGATCGCGGAAATGCTCCGCCACGGCGAGCGCCGCGAGTCCCGTGCGCCAACGGGCGCCCGGCGGCTCGTTCATCTGCCCGAATACGAGCGCGGTGCGCGCCAGCACGCCCGAGGCCGTGAGCTCCGTGAGCAGCTCGTGCCCCTCACGCGAGCGCTCGCCGATGCCGGAGAAGACGGAGATTCCCGCATGCCGCTCCACGGTCGTGCGGATGAGCTCCATGATGATGAGCACCGTCTTGCCGACACCCGCTCCCCCGAACATCGCGGCCTTGCCGCCCTGCACGAGCGGGGCGAGCAGGTCGATGGACTTCATGCCGGTGTGGAAACGCTCGAGCGCGGCGCTGCGGCGCTCGAGCGGAGGGGCGGCCCCATGGATGGGGCGGCGCTCGAGGCCTGCGGGCAGCGCCGGGCCGGCGTCGGTGGTCTCGCCGAGAACATTCAACAGACGCCCGAGGAGCGGCCGCCCGACCGGTACCGCGATGGGGAGCGCCAGCCGCCGCACGGGGGTGCCGCGCCGCAATCCCGCGCTGCCCTGCAGCGCGACCGCGCGCACCCGCTGCGGATCGAGATGCTGCTGCACCTCGGCGATGAGAGGCGGCCCGAGGTCCCACTCCACCGCCAGCGCTTCGCGGATCGCGGGCAACTCTCCCTGGGGAAACGCCACGTCGAGCACCGAGCCGCGCGCCGCCACGACGCTGCCGGTGGGCGCGGCGCGGCCGGGCGCCGATTCGGAGACTGCCGCTGACACGTTGGACACGCGAGCAGCCTGCGCCCCCGGGCCCGCACCCGGGTATACGGAAAAGTGCGGAGCCGCCTTATCCGCCGCCGGCCGCGGCCATCGGCGCGTGGCGCACGGAAGCCGACTGGGCGGCGAGACTCAACACCGCCAGGCCGCCGGCAGCGGCTCGCGTGTCATCCCACGAAGCGCGGGGGAGGGCGCTCAACACTTCGACAACGCGCTGCGGCGTGCCGAGGTCGCTCCAGCCGCAGTCCGGGATCGGCAACACCCGCAGACGCCGTTCCTGACCCTGCAGGATCGAGCGCGAGAAATCGAGGTCGGGCAGCGCCTCGTACAGGCTCGCGAGCGCCTCCCCGGGAATCCGGCCGGCCGGCTCGCGGCAGACAGCGTCCCGCAGGGCGGCCAAGATATCCGGGCAGCGCCGCTCGAAGAGCTTCAGCAGGGCCTGTCCGTCCGCGGCGAAGATGAACGTGTTCCAGAGCGCGCCCTGCTCGCAAAGTCGCTCTGCGGCGTCCGTGTCGGGCTTCTCGACGAAGCGCTCGACGGCGTGATGAGGGTGCCCGGCCTGCCGTTGCGGGACGATGTAGCCCAGCTGGGAGTCGGCCATGGTCGGCTCCAGGCCGAGGAGCAGGATCTCCGCCCGCTCGCCCGGGGGCGGAGCGGCTGCGTACCGCAAGGCTCGCGCGAGCCGGGCCTCGTCGCGCACGTGGTGGTCGGAAGGCAACACGACGATCCGTGCGTCCGGATCACGCTCGAGAATGTGGATGAGCGGCAGCAGCATGCCGATGGCGGTGCCCCGATTCTGCGGCTGGACGATGACGTTCGCCGGATCGAGGTCGGCGAGCTGCCCGTCCCACCAGCATCGGTGCTGCGCGGCCACTATCGCGCAGAGGCGCTCGGGCGCCGCAACGGCACCGGCGCGCGTCACGGCCTCGCGCAACAGCGAGGGGCCGCGCTCCAGCGAGCAGAACTGCTTGGGAATCGCCAGACCGCTGCGGGTCGTCGTCAATCCGCGCAGCCGGCGGCCGTCGCCTGCGGCGAGCACCAGGGCCCAGAGATTGTCCGAATCGCTCATCGCGAGAAACCTCGCTGCTCATGAGGCGGTGGCTGCTCGAAAGCGTCGCGCAGCTCGGTCCCGGGGCAAATACGCACCTGTACCTAAAATCGAAGGCAGTGCCGCGCATCCGCATTGCTACGCATTGGCGGCGGCTGTCGCCACATGGCCCAATGGCCTCGCCGGTCAGCGAGTCATGGCCGAAGGAGGCCGAAATGCGTGTACGTATCGTGGTTGCCGACCAGAGCGAAGCCAGGTTCTACGATGCCGAGCAGCGCGACTCGGCGTTGCGGCTCGTCGGCACCCTCACCGACCCGCAGGCGCATCTGCACGACCGCGACTTCAAGTCCGACCGCCCCGGGCGTGTCTATGACCATGCCTCCGGGCCCGGCCGGCGCGGAGCCACGGCGCATCACGCGACTGGCGGCGAGGGGCGCCCGCGCAAGCACGAGGCCGAGATGTTCGCCCGCAGGATCTCCGAGCAGGTGCAGGCCGCATACCGCCACAACGAGTTCGACCGGCTGATCCTCATGGCCGCTCCGGGATTTCTGGGTCTGTTGCGGCAGGCGCTGCCCGCCTCCATGACCGCGATCGTCGCCGCGGAGATCGGCAAGGACCTGGTCCATGAGGCGGCGAAGGCCGTGGCGGCGCACATGCCGGCCGATGCGTTCCAGACCATCGGGCAGGCCTGAGCCGTCTCATCGGATCTGCGCCGGACGCGGCTCGGCTGCGCGATTGCGGCGCCAGGCCTGATCGCTCGCCACTGCGCGGTGGATGTGACGCAATGCGTCGGCCAGATACGAGTCTGCCCGCGCCTTCCACGCACGCGCCTCGCCGGCGAACGCAGGGTCCCGCAGGTGCCAGGCCGCGATCTGCGCGCGCACGGCGGCCCTGCGGCTCATGTAGAACTGGATCAACATCGGCGGCGCCGGATCGCCGGCGGCGCGGCGGTAGCGCGCGAGCAGCCCATCCGCCGCTGCCGCCGCTCCGAGCCGCTCGCACTCGAGCGCGAGGAAGGCGACCTCCTCCGCCGGGTCGAGCCGGCGCAGGTCGCGATCGAACTCGAGGCAATCGATGACGCAGGCTCGCATCGACGATGTGCCGAGGAACACGTGCTCGGGGCGCAGATCACCGTGCCCGTCGAGCAGCCGTGCGCCGCGGCCGGCGAGCGTTCGCGGATGGCGCCCGACGAAGGCGAGCTGCGCCTCGGCGAGACTGACGAGCTTGCTGCGGCTCAAGCCGAGATCGCTCGCGATGAGCTCGTCCGCATTCCGCCGGATCTCCCGACACAACCGCTCGCGGTAGGCGGCGTCCGTCAGCGGGCGGCGCAGCGCATGCCGAAAGAACGCCGCCAGCACCGCGACCAGCCCATCGAGATCGGCGGGGCGCAGCCCGCGCGCCGCGATGAGGCGGTCGAGCATCCTTGCGGCGGGCAGGCGGCGCATCTCCACCAGCCAGTCGGTGACCCGGGCGCCGGCGGCCGGGCGCAGGCTGAACGATCCTTGCCGATCTCGCCGCAGCGGCACGACCCGCAGGTAGACGTGGGGCGCCAGGCGCCGGTTGAGCCGCAGCTCGTCGCGGCACGCGCGTTCCCGTCGTGCGAGCGTGCGATGGTCCATCGAGCCCTGCCGCAGCGGCTTCTTGAGCTTGTAGGCGCGGTCGCCGGCGAGGAACACCCATGCGAAGTGGGTCTCGATGATCTCGACCGGGCGGCGCAGGCGCCCGTAATGGCACGGATCGGCGAGCCAGGCGACCTTCTCGCGCGTGACCGCTTCCCGCGAGGCGGTGGGATTGCGAGGCATGGGTGATTGTCCATGGCGGCGGTGGGCGAGATGCATTCGCACTAGTACGGACGCGCGCTCGGCCTGCACATAGGCCGTGGCGGCGAGTACTGCTATCGCGGGCGCAGCGGCAGTGGAACGCTATCCACGGCCGCACGCCGTGCGGCAAGGTCCATCAGAGGGCACCGCCCTGACCATGCACCGAGTCACCGCACCGATGCTCTATGCGCAGAGCGCTCCAGGTCGTTGGCTGGCGAATCTGACACCCGCCATGGACGAGGCGGCGGCAGTCCTCTGCCGCGCCTGCTGGCGGCAGGGCCGCCCCCTGGATCTTCGGCCCATGCGCCTCGAGCGGCGGCCGCGCACGGCTCCCTGACGCCGCGGCATCGTTCGATGCGAGTAATGCCGTCAGAACCCGCGCCCGAAGAGCTCTCGCACTTCATCTGGCGCACCCGCTACAGGGATCCGCAAGCGCATCCGCCCGAGCAGTCGATCGCAGACACCTGGGATCGGGTCGCCCGCAGCGTCGCCGCCGTGGAGCGCGACCCGCCGCTCTGGCAGGCCCGCTTCCGCCGGATCCTGGACGGCTGCAACTTCCTGCCGGGGGGCCGCATCCTCGCCGGCGCCGGAGTCGCCCGGCAGGTGACACTCGCCAACTGCTTCGTCATGGGACTGATCGAGGACTCCATCCCCGGCATCTTCGAGGCGCTGAAGGAGGGGGCCCTCACCATGCAGCAGGGCGGCGGCGTGGGTTATGACTTCTCCACCCTGCGCCCGCGCGGCAGCCGCGCCCGCACCACCGGAACGATCGCTTCCGGTCCGGTCTCGTTCCTGCACGTGTGGGACGCGATGTGCGCGACGATTCTTGCCGCAGGTGCGCGGCGCGGCGCCATGATGGGGACGCTTCGCTGCGATCACCCGGACATCGAGGAATTCATCGATGCGAAGCGTGCTCCGGGGGCGCTGAGTCATTTCAACCTCTCCGTGCTCGTCACCGACGCCTTCATGCAATCAGTGCGCGACGATGCGCCCTGGGCACTCGTGTTCCCTCAGGATGCGGCCGGCGGTTCCGGAGAGCATCTCGAGCGCGCCTGGAGCGGGAGCGCCGGGCCGGTGATCTGCCGGGTCGCGGGATCCGTTCGTGCGCGCGACCTGTGGACCCGCCTCTGCGAGGCTGCGCACGCTTGCGCGGAGCCCGGCGTCCTGTACGTCGATCGCATCAATGCGGAGGACAATCTCGGTTATGCCGAGACCCTGAGTGCCACCAATCCCTGCGCCGAGGAGCCGCTGCCGCCCTACGGGGCTTGCCATCTCGGCTCGCTGAATCTCACGCGCTTCGTCACTGATCCGTTCACGCCCGAAGCCCGGCTCGACTACGAAGGGCTCGCGAACACGGCAAAGGTGGCCGTGCGATTCCTCGACGATGTGATCGAGATCTCGAGGTTTCCGCTGCACCGCCAGCGGCTGGAAGCTCACCGCTCGCGCCGCATCGGGCTCGGTATCACGGGCCTCGCCGATGCGCTCACGATGCTGGCGCTGCCTTACGATTCTCCGCCCGCGCGCGAAGCCGCCGCCCGGCTCATGCGCACGATACGTGATGCCGCCTACGAGGCATCGGTGGAGTTGGCCCGCGAGCGCGGGCCGTTCGAGCGCTTCGACGCCGGGCGCCACGCCGGCCGGCCGTTCATCCGCCGGCTTCCGCAGTCGATCCGGTCGGCCATCGATCGCCATGGGATCCGCAACAGTCATCTGCTCGCCATCGCGCCCGCCGGCACCATCAGCCTGCTCGCCGACAACGTGAGCAGCGGCATCGAGCCGATCCTGAGCCTGCGAGGCTCGCGCCGCGTGCTCGATGCGGATGGCACGGCGCACTCGTTCCCGGTCGTCGATCGGGCCTATGCGCTCTGGCGGGCGCTCGCGCCCCATGGGCGGCGGATACCCGGGGTGTTCCCCGACGGCACGGCCATTGCACCCGGGGAGCAACTTCTCATGCAGGGCGCGCTGCAGGAGTTCGTCGACGGCTCGATCTCGAAAACCGTCGCGCTCGGGTCGGGCGCCACGCCCGATGAGGTGCGGGAGGTCCTGGAACGCGCGCACCGGCTCGGCCTCAAGGGCTGCACGGTATTTCGCCAGGGAGTGCGCCCGGGGATCATGACCACCCGTCCGCCGGAATACATCTTGCGGGGCCAGGACCCTCATTGCTGCGACATGCAGCGCGAACCGGTCTGAGGAGCGACGTCAGAGAATGTCCGCCATGTTGTCGAGCACTCCCTGCCTGATTGCGCCGCGCGAGAGCCGTGCCTTCGCCGCCGCGGTCGGCGCCCAAGCCGATCTGCCGCTGATCCCGCTCGAGGAGCGCCGCTTCGAGGGCGGCGAGCTGAAGTTGCGGCCGCTGGAGTCGGTGCGGGGACGTGCGGTGTTCGTTTTGGCGAGCCTCGCGGGAACGGATGACGCGCCCGTCTGCGAGCGGCTGGTGCGGCTGCTCTTTCTGCTGCAGGGAGTGCGTGACGCCGGCGCTCAGGCCACCGTCGCAGTGCTGCCGTATCTCGCATTCGCACGGAAGGACCGTCGGACACAACTGCGCGATCCGGTGACCTCGCGCTACGTTGCGCAATTGCTGGAGGCGACCGGCGTGGCGCAAGTGGTCTGCCTCGACGTGCACAACCCGGCCGCCTTCGACAATGCGTTCCGCGTCCCCACGATCCACCTGACGGCGCTTCCCATGATGGTGGAGCACTTCGCCCGCCAGGGACCGGCGACCGGGTTCGCGGTCGTCTCGCCCGACGTGGGCGGAATCAAGCGGGCACAGATCTTTCGCGAGCTTCTGGCTGCCCGAACCGCGAGCGAGGTCGACCTGGCGTTCGTCGAGAAGCGCCGCGCGAAGGGAGTGGTCGCCACGGGACTCCTGGCGGGTGAGATCGCCGGACGCGCGGCGATCGTGCTCGATGACCTCTGCGCGAGCGGCGGCACGCTCATCCGTGCGGCGCAAGCCTGCCGTCGCGCAGGGGCGCGCAGCGTCCATGCCGCCGTGACGCATACGCCACTGATTGCCGGTCTCGAAGCGGTGCTCGCGGCGGACATCGTCTCCACGATCGTCGTCACGGACAGTGTTGGAATCGACTTCGGCGCGACGCCATCCTCCGCCGCCGACAGGTTGGTCACTCTGCCCGTGGCGCCGCTGATCGCCGCGACCGTCGGGCGCATGATTGCGGGGCGAGCAGTTGCGGAGCTGCTCGAGCGCTGGCCTCCGCCATGACGTGCCGCGGCGGCGCGGAGCTCAGCGCGGCCGCGCCGGGACGACGCGGCCCTCCGGTACCCGGGCATCGAGCAACATGTCCCCGGTTTCGGATTCATCCTCCTGCGCTATCGTTCGGCCCCGGGACCCGGGCTCCTCGCCTTCGACCCTGAGCTGCCGCAGGGGCTCGGACCAGTCCGCGCCCGTCATGTCGGTCTCCGAGTAGCCGAGGTCGTCGCGCTCGACATCGTCGACCGGCCCTGTCCAGTCTTCGGGGGGCGCCGCCAGGGCGAGCGGCAGGGCCGACCACGTGTCCCGGTCGATCTCGTCCAGGTCGCCGTCGAAGGTCTGGATCCAGATCGTCTGCGAGTCCTCGTCGAAGCCGACGACGTGAAAGATCTCACCCTTGTCCGCGCGTGCGTACCACTGACCTATCCGCGCCGGGCCCACACCGATGTTCATACATTGCTCCCCTGACGATGAGCCGTTGGCCCGAGGCTGCGCCAAGGCCGCCGACGGCGGTATACGAACAATTGCGGATCGGTCAGGCGCGCGGCTTTCGCAGCAGCTCCCTGAGCTCGCCGAGGGAGCGGGTGTTGAGGACATTCTCGCGACGCGCCCAACCGCGCCTCGCCTGCCGCACCCCGCCCTCCAGGTTGACGAGCTGATCCGCCGAGTGCGCATCGCTGCCGATCGAGAGCAGCACGCCGCGATCGCGCGCCGCCTTGACGTGCACGTCATCGAGATCGAGCCGCGAGGGCTGACCGTTCACTTCGAGCGCGCAGCCGCGGTCGCGGGCCGCATCGAGCACCCGCTCGAAATCGAGGGCGTAGGGCTCGCGCTCGCCCAGCAGGCGGCCGCTGGGGTGCGCCACGATCGAGACATGGGGCCGCTCGAGCGCACGCAGCAGCCGCGCCGTCTGTTTCGCCTCCGACAGGCCGAAGTGGTCGTGGATCGCGATGATGACCACGTCGAGCCTGGCGAGCACCGCATCCGGCAACGCCAGCCGGCCATCCTCGAGGATGTCGACCTCCGCGCCTTTCAACACCGCGATGTCGTGCAGGCTGTCGTTGAGGGCATCGATCGCCTCCCCCTGGCGTGCGAGCCGGCCGGCGTCGAGGCCGTGCACTATCCCGAGGTGCTTGGCGTGATCGCAGATCCCGATGTAGGAGAGCTTGCGCGCGCGCGCCGCGGCGACCATCTCCGCGAGCGTCCCGTTGCCGTCGGACGCATCGGTGTGCACGTGCAGGTCGCCCGCGAGATCGGCGCGCTCGAGAAGTACGGGCAAGTCGTGGCGCGCGGCGGCCTCGATCTCGCCACGGTCCTCGCGCAGCTCCGGCGGAACGAACTCGAGCGCCAGCGCCCGGTAGACAGCCTCCTCCGACTCGCCGGCGATGCGCTTCTCACCTCGAAAGAGGCCGTACTCGCTCAGCTTCAGGCCTCGCTCCTGCGCGCGGCGGCGCAGGTGGATGCCGTGATCCTTGCTGCCGGTGAAGTATTGCAGGGCCGCCCCGAAGCTCTCCTTCGGCACGACACGCAGATCGACCTGCAGTCCGTTGCGCAGCACGCCGGCCGCCTTCGTCGTGCCGGAGGCCGACAGCTCGCGCAGGTCCCGGTACCGCTCGAGAGGTCCGAATGGGTCGACGCCGGCGGGCGCGCACAGGAGCACGTCGAGGTCCCCCACGGTATCCCGTCCGCGGCGGTAACTGCCCGCGATCTCCACCCGGGTCACTCCGCGGATGGAGCCGAGATAGCGCCGCAACGGCTCGGCGTACTGCGCCGCGACCGACAGCTGCAGCCTGCGCGCTTCGCGCGCCACCGGCTCGGCGGCGAGCGCCGCCTGCAGGCGCGACCTCAGCGCAGGCCCGAAGCCGCGCAGCTTCGCGAGCCGTCCGGCGGCGAGGGCGCGCTTCAGATCCTCCCGGTCCCGGACCTGCAGGCCGCTCATGAGCGCCCGCACCCGCACCGGTCCCAGGCCGGGAAGACTCAGGAGGTCGCGCGCACCGGACGGCACGCGCCGGCGCAGCCGCTCCAGGGCCTCCAGGTGCCCGGTCGCGACGAGCTCGCCGATCTTCGCGGCGAGCTCGGCGCCGATGCCGGGCAGCGCATCGTACTCGCGCTCGCCCGCCATCTCGGCAAGTTCCTTCGGAAGGCTGCGCACGACCTGTCCCGCCCGGCGGTACGCTCGGATGCGGAAGGGGCTCTCGCCCTCGATCGCCAGCAGGTCGCCCATCTCCTCGAAGACTTCGGCGACATCCGCATTGTGGATGCCCGGCCCATGCGTGCTCATGACCCGATGTTGCCTCGGAGCGCCGAGACAACCACTTCGATGATTCGGCTATGCGACTGCGTAGAAGTCCGTATCGACGGCCGCGCTGGAGGCCGCGGCGGCGGGTTGCCAACAATGCGTATGGTGCGGCCATGGCGTGCGCGGCCACCATGGCGCACCCGATCTGGAGTGGTCCATGGCCGACAGACGTCATATTCGGTTCTTCGAGGAGATCTCCGCCGGTGACGTCGCGCACGTCGGCGGCAAGACGGCATCGCTCGGCGAAATGTATCGCCAGCTCGCGCCGCAGGGCGTGAAGATCCCCAACGGTTTCGCGATCACCGCCGAAGCCTACCGCTACGTGCTCGAGCGTGCCGGCGCCTGGCAGCCGCTGCGCGAGGCGCTGGCAGGCCTTCGCGCCGACGACATGGAGGACCTCGCACGCCGCGGCCACCGCGCCCGCGAGATCGTCTACGGTGCGGCGCTGCCCGACGATCTGCGTAGCGAGATTCTCGAGGCATACCGCGTGCTGCGCGCCGAGTACGGACGCGATGAGGACGAGGATGTCAGCGTCGCCGTGCGCAGCTCCGCGACCGCGGAGGACCTCCCCACGGCGAGCTTTGCCGGGCAGCAGGAGACCTTTCTCAACGTCCGGGGGGAAGAGCGGCTGCTGGATGCGGTCAGGCGCTGTTTCGCCAGCCTCTTCACCGATCGCTCGATCCACTATCGCATCGATCAGGGATTCGACCACTTCAAGGTGGCGCTTTCCGTCTGCATCATGAAGATGGTTCGCTCCGATCTGGCCTCTAGCGGTGTCATGTTCACCATCGACACCGAGACCGGGTTCCGCAACGTCGTCCTGGTGACGGCGGCCTACGGGCTCGGCGAGAACATCGTTCAGGGCGCCGTGGACCCTGACGAGTACCTCGTCTTCAAGCCCACCTTCGAGCAGGGGCACCGCGCCGTGCTGCGGCGCACGCGCGGCAGCAAGAAGATGAAGCTGGTGTATGCCGAGGGCGGCACTCGCGAGACGACCCGGAACGTGCCGACGCCTCAGGCGGATCGGGAGCGGTTCTGCCTGACCGATGCCGATGTGCTGACCCTTTCCGACTATGCCATCCGGATCGAGCGGCACTACAGTCAGAAGGCCGGCCGTCCGGTGCCGATGGACATCGAGTGGGCGAAGGACGGTATCGACGGTCGGCTCTACATCGTCCAGGCGCGCCCCGAGACGGTGGCCTCGCAGAAGCGGCTCGGGTTGCTCGAGGAGTTCACGCTGAAGGGGACCGGCACCGCGATCGTGACCGGAAGGGCCGTGGGCACCCGCATCGGCTCGGGCCGCGCGCGCGTCATCGCGAGCGCGGCGCATCTGGCGGCATTCGCACCCGGCGAGGTCCTCGTCACGGACATCACGACGCCCGACTGGGAGCCCATCATGAAGCAGGCGGCGGCCATCGTGACCAACCGCGGTGGCCGCACCTGTCATGCGGCGATCGTCGCGCGCGAGCTCGGCATTCCCGCGGTGGTGGGCGCGGACGGCGCCACCGAGAAGCTGAAGACCGGGGAACCGGTCACGGTCTCCTGCGCCGAGGGCGATCTCGGCAAAGTCTACCCGGGCGCAATCCCTTTCGAGGTGCGGCGCACGGACGTCGGCAACCTGCCGCGGCCCCGCACCAAGGTCATGCTCATCCTGGGCAACCCGCAGCTCGCATTCCAGACGAGCTTCCTGCCGAACGACGGTGTCGGGCTCGCGCGAATGGAGTTCATCATCGCGGAGTACATCAAGGCGCACCCAATGGCGCTGCTGCATCCCGAGCGCGTGGCGGACGAGGGGGAGCGCCGTGCCCTGCTCGCGCTGACCCGGGCCCACCCCCGCCCGGCGGACTACTTCGTGCAGCGCCTGGCGGAGGGGGTCGGCACGATCGCCGCGGCCTTTTATCCGAAGCCCGTGATCGTGCGCATGTCCGACTTCAAGACCAACGAGTACGCGAGCCTGCCCGGCGGCCGCTGGTTCGAGCCCCAGGAAGCGAATCCCATGCTGGGATTTCGCGGCGCCGCGCGTTACACGCATCCGGCGTACGCGGAGGGCTTCGCCCTCGAATGCGCCGCCATGAAGTACGTGCGCGAGACCCTCGGCCTCACCAACGTCCATCTGATGATCCCATTCTGCCGCCGCGTCGCCGAGGGGGCGCGGGTCATCGCACGGATGGCCGAGCTCGGCTTGGAGCGCGGCCGCGACGGACTCCAGATCTACGTGATGTGCGAGATCCCGAACAACGTGCTGCTGATCGACGAATTCAGCAGGCTATTCGACGGATTCTCCATAGGCTCCAACGATCTGACTCAGCTCACCCTCGGGGTCGACCGTGATTCCGCCATGGTCGCCTTCGATTTCGACGAGCGCGATCCCGGCGTCGGACTGATGCTCAAGATGGCGGTGGAAGGCTGTCGGCGCAATCGGCGTCACTCCGGCATCTGCGGCCAGGCGCCGTCGGATTATCCCGAGTTGGCCGAGTACCTGGTGCGTCTCGGGATCGATTCCATCAGCCTGAATCCCGACGTGGTGATCAAGACCACCTCGAGCATTCTCGCGATCGAGCGGGCGGCCGCGGGCGGCGGCGTGGCGATCACGCCGGCGGCCGCTTCCCCTATGTAGTTCCGCGTATTTTCACACGCCACCGCGCGGCCCACGATGCTTCCACATGTTGTTTGGAGGGTCGAGCCATGAGAGCAGACAGCGACATCGAGCGGGACGTGAAAGCCGAGCTCAAATGGGCGCCGGAGGTCGACGAGACCGACATCGCCGTGAAGGTCGGCAACGGTGTCGTGGCTCTCACGGGCTATGCCGCGAGCGCGCACGAGAAGTATCGGGCCGAGGCGGCAGTGAAGCGCGTCGCGGGCGTCGCCGCGGTGGCGAACGACCTCGTGGTGCGCTGGCCGCTCGGCGGCAATCCCACCGATCCGGAGATCGCGCGCGACGCTCTCGCGGCGCTCAAGATCGAGCTGCCTCTCGACTGGGAGAGCATCAAGCCGGTCGTCAAGCAGGGACACGTAGGGCTGGAGGGCACGGTCGACTGGCACTACCAGCGCGAGCGAGCGGAAGCGGCCGTGAGGCGCGTGCGCGGCGTCCTGAGCGTCCGTAACTCCATCAGCCTCAAGCCCCGCCGGCCTCCCGCCGAGATCAAACGAAGGATAGAGGAGGCATTTCGCCGCAACGCGCTCATCGACGCCCAGAAGATCACGATCGACGCCCAGGGCGATGACATCACGCTGCGCGGGGAGGTGCGCTCGTGGGCGGAGCGAGACGAAGCCCAGCAGGCCGCATGGGCCGCGCCCGGTGTGGCGCAGGTGCACAACGAGATCACCGTCCGGGTCTGACGGCCATGACCGCAAAGCAGGTGTTGTTCCGATCCGCGGCGAGGGAAAAGGTGCTGCGCGGCGCCGCCCAGCTCATGACCGTACCGGCCGAGCCGGAGATGTGAACCCAGACCCGGAGGCTCCCTATGAATGTCGGAAGCATTTGCAAGCGTCAGATCGTCACCGTCACGCCTCGCAGCGATCTGGCGGCAGCGGCGCAGCTGATGCGCGACAAGCACGTCGGGTTTCTCATCGTGGTCGAGCCGGAGCCGCAGGCGCAGTATGGACGGCCGGTGGGCGTACTGACGGACCGCGACATCGTGATCTCTGTCGTGGCACGAGGAGCGGATCCAACGCTCCTTACCGCTGGCGATGTCATGAACCGCGAGCCGGTGCTGGCCCAAGAGTCCGACTCCGTCGATCAGGCGCTGCGCACCATGCGTCGCATGGGGGTGCGCCGACTGCCGGTGATCGGATCACGGGGCATGCTCACGGGTGTGCTCTCTCTCGATGATGTACTCGACGTGCTCGCAGCCGAGATCGGCGAGGTCTCCGGCACCGTGCGCAACGAGCAGCGCATCGAGGGCGTGTTGCGAACCTGATGAAGCGGATCGCGGTCCTCACCAGCGGCGGCGATGCCCCGGGCATGAATGCCGCCATTCGCGCGGCCGTGCGCACCGGCGTGTCGCTCGGGGTGGAGATGTTCGGCGTTCGCCACGGCTACACGGGGCTGATCGCGGGCGACTTCCTGCCGCTCGGCGCGCGCGAGGTCGGTGGCATCATCGAGCGCGGCGGTACGATGCTCGGCTCGAGCCGCTGTCCGGCGTTCCTGACCGAAGAGGGGCAGGCGGCTGCCGTGAAGCAGCTCTCGCGCCGCGACATCGGCTGCCTCGTCGTCATCGGCGGCAACGGCTCGCAATCGGGTGCGGATGCGCTTTCGCGGCTCGGGATCAGCGTTGCCGGCGTCGCCTCCACCATCGACAACGATCTGGCGGGCTCGGACGTGACCCTTGGCGCGACCACGGCGCTCGACATCGCGCTCGAGGCCATCGACCGCCTGCGCGTGACGGCGTCCGCTCATGGGCGCGTGTTCCTCGTTGAAGTGATGGGCCGGGCGTGCGGATATCTCGCGCTCATGGCCGGCATCGCCGGCGGCGCCGAGGCCATCCTGATACCGGAATCGGAGGAGAGCCCGGAAGCGGTGGCCACCACGATCCGCGAGGCCTACCAGCGCGGCAAGAGCCATGCGATCGTCATCGTCGCCGAGGGCGCGAAGCACGATGCGGACGGGCTCTCCCGCTATTTCGCCGGGCATGCCGAGCGGCTCGGCTTCGAGCTGCGGGTCACGAAGCTCGGCCATGTGCAGCGAGGCGGCGCGCCCTGCGTGTTCGACCGCCTGAGCGCAACCCTGCTCGGTGCGGCCGCCGTCGAGCACCTGAAGGCCGGCCGCCACGGGATTCTGCTGGGAATCGTCGGCGGCCGCGTGACGGCAACCGCGCTCTCGGAAGCGATCCACGCCGTGAAGCCGCTCGATCCCCACCTGCTGCAGCTCGCGCACGTGCTCTCGCGCTGAGTCGTCCGGAGCGCTCGAGGAGACAGAACCATGCTACTGAAAGAGATCTGCACACCCGAAGTCGTCCACTGCACGCCCGAGACCACGGCACTCGCCCTGGCCAGGCTCATGCGGGAGCGGCACGTGGGCGATGTGGTGGTCGTCGAGGATGGGGAGAATGATCAGACACCGGTCGGGGTCGTGACCGACCGCGACCTGGTCGTCGAAGTCCTCGGCCGCGAGCGGGACCCGGCGAAAGTCTGCGCGCGCGAGATCATGCGCAAGCCGGTGGTGATCGCACGCACGACCGAGGATACGAACCATGCGATCGAGCGGATGAAGGCGCACGGAGTCCGCCGCATCCCCGTCATGGACGAGCAGCGGCGGCTGGCCGGCATCGTGTCTCTGGACGATCTGCTCAAGCAGCTCGCCGCCGAGGCCGGCGCGCTGGTCGACATCGTCGCCCGCGAGCAGGACCGGGAGCATCGCAACCGGCGTTAAGCCAAACGCCGCAGAACGGTTGCGAGGGCGTCGGGCTCGGCGGTCTCGACGCGGATGATCTCCAGCGGCTCATCTGGAAGCAGCCGCTCGAAATGACTCAACTGCCAGTCGAGGACCGCGGCGTCGGCGTCGGAAGCATCGCGTCCACCCCGCACCCGGGCCGCGACACGTGCCCGGAGCGTCTCGATCGGCGCGTCGCAGTAAACGAGCCGGGCGGGTACCCCGACCCGGGCGCCCCGCTCGGCAAGCCGCGTCCGCTGCTCGCGCCGCAGAAACGCCGCGTCGATGATCGCGCTGCAACCGCCCGCGACGATGTCCTCCGCCGCGCGTGCGAGGTCGTCGTACACGGCCGCGCTCGTCCGGCTCGAGTACAGCCCTTGCGCGATGCCGGATTGCGTTCGCGCCAGCGCATCGAGCCCTGCCCGGCGCTTGCGCTCGACATCGGAGCGCACATGCACCGCGAGGAGGCGCTCGGCGAGCTGCCGCGCGAGCCACGTCTTGCCCGATCCGGAGAGGCCGCACATCAGCAGGAGGACCGGCGTGCCGGCCGCGAGCGATCGAGCGGCGTGGGCGAGTCGTGCATCGTACTCGCGGCGCAGCGCTTGCCGCGGCTCCTCCCGAGGCTCGGCAGCGGCCTCGAGCGCCGCGATCTTGGCGCGCACCAGCGCTCGATGGGCCTCGTAGAGCCGCAGTACCCGGCACGCGGAGTAGTCGCCGCTGCGGCCGAGATAACCGCCGACGAATGCATGGGCGTGGAGGGGCCGCTCACGGGCGGTCAGGTCGCTCGACAGGAAGGCGACCTCATCGGCCACGTCGATCCAGCGGAAGGCCGGCTCGTACTCGAGACAGTCGAAGGCGACCAGCCGGCCGCCGAGGCGCACCATGTTGCGGCTGTGCAGATCGCCGTGGCATTCGCGGATGTGGCCGCCCGCCCGCCGCGCGGCCAGCGGGGCTGCCGCAGCGGACAGGCTGCGCTTCAACAGCGGCTGCAGGTCGAGCACCGGCTCGGCGGTGCCGAGGCTCCCGGAGGCTTCGGCGCATTCGAGGAGGTTTCGGATCATGAGCGCCTCGATGTCCTGCGCACGCCCCCAGGGGGAGTCCGGCGAGGCGGCGGGAAAGCTCGCGTGCAGCGCGGCCAGGTCCTGTCCGAAGGTCTGCAGCTCGCACGGATCGACGTTGCCGCCCTCGAGCAGCCGATCGAGCTCGTCCCGCGCCTCGAATCGGCGCATGCGCACGACGTATTCGAGAGTCGGACCGTCGCTGCCTGGCGCCGCTATGGCGGCGCGGCCGCCCTGATCGACCACGCGGCACACACCGAGATACAGTTGCGGCGCGAAGCGGCGGTTCAGCCGCAGTTCCTCTTCGCAGAGGAACCTTCGCCGCTGCGGCGCGCGCAGATCGATGAAGGGATACCGTACGGGGCGCTTGATCTTGTATGCGAACTCACCGGCGAGCAGGACCCAGGAGATGTGGGTCTCGATGAGCCTCACCGACTCGACCGCGTGCGGGTAAGCGCGCGGCGAGAGCAGTCCGCGCAGGGAGTCGGGGAGCGCCGCGCCCGTGACCTGAGCCATCTGCGCCGAGCCGTATGACCGCCGGGTGCAGATGTTAACGCCCCGCAACAGGCGCTTCCAGGCGAGTCTGCCCCCGCGCGATAGGCACAAACCCTGATTCGCCGCCGCCCGCGGGAACGGTACCGTCCGAGCATGACATTGGCGCAGCTCGATCCGGACCTGCTGCGGCGCTACGACACGGCAGGCCCGCGTTACACTTCCTATCCCACGGCACGCGAGTTCACGCCGGATTTCGGCGAGGCGGAGTACCGCCGGCACGTCCTCTTCGGGGACCGCCGATCCGCGGCGCCGCTGTCCCTCTACGTCCACATCCCGTTCTGCGAGAGCCCGTGCTTTTACTGCGGCTGCAACCGCATCATCACACGCGACCGCGCCGCGGCCGATCGGTATCTCGATCATATCGCCCGTGAGGTCTCGCTGGTCGCGCCGCTTTTCGGCGACGATCGCCCGGTGCGCCAGCTGCACCTCGGCGGGGGAACGCCCAACTTCCTGAGCCCGCAGCAGCTCTCGCGGCTGATCGACGCCGTCGGACGCGGGTTCCTGCTGAGCTCGGGCAGGGACAGGGACTACTCGGTGGAGCTCGATCCCCGCTGGCTCTCCGGCGGCTTCATCGACACGTTGGCGCAGCTCGGCTTCAACCGCGCGAGCTTCGGCGTGCAGGACTTCGAGCCCGTCGTGCAGCGCGCCGTCAACCGCATCCAGAGCGAGGCGCAGACGCTCGAGGCGATCGCGCACTGCCGCGAGCGCGGGTTCCGCTCGATCAACGTGGACCTGCTGTACGGACTGCCCAGGCAATCGGCCGAGGGTTTCGATCGCACCCTGGACGCGGTGATCCGGGCGCGGCCGGAGCGGATCGCGGTCTACGGATACGCGCATCTGCCTCAGCTCTTCAAGGCACAGCGGCAGCTCGATGCCACCGAGCTGCCCGATGCCGCAACGCGCCTGTCGCTGCTGCGCCTCGCGATCGAGCGTCTCGGCGCGGCGGGCTACCGGTACATCGGGCTCGATCACTTCGCGCTGCCCGAGGACGAGCTCGCCCAGGCTCGCGAGCGCGGCGACCTGCACCGCAACTTCATGGGCTATACCACGCATGCCGATTGCGATCTGATCGGGCTCGGCGTCAGCGCCATCAGCCACGTGGACGATTGCTTCAGCCAGAACCACCGCGATCTGAGGGCCTGGGAGGCAGCCCTCGATGCCGGCCGGCTGCCGATCTGGCGCGGACTGGCGGCGAGCTTCGACGACATCGTGCGCGCGGACGTGATCCAGCGGCTGATGTGTCAGGGCGTCGTCGACATCCGTGCCGTGGAAGCACGACATCGGATCGCCTTCGATGAGTATTTCTCGGACGCTCTCGCGAAGCTCCGGCCGCTCG
>DASTAC010000198.1:0-17327 GCA_035713045.1 Steroidobacteraceae bacterium | reverse complement strand
GAGGCGCTGCAGCCTCTCATTGCATGTATAGCACGCACCGCGCCCGCGAAGCAAAGGACCGGGGCACGGCTAAGTCGTTGTAAGGACGGGATTTGTATGATGGAGATCACTTTTGCGGAAGGGGGTTCCTCAGGCCTGGATGCTCGAACTGGGACGGGGATACCCCCCGCCCAGGCAATTTCGGGGCGATCAGGCCGGTTTTCCACCCCTGTTCTCGCCACCCCGGGGGTCCGCCGGGATCTCGCCGCGCTTCTCGAGCACCCGGTCGACGAGCCCATAGCGCACGGCCTCCTCCCAGGACATGAACCGGTCACGGTCGGTGTCCTGCTTGATCCGGTCGACGCTCTGGCCGGTGTGCTTGGCCAGGATTTTGTTCAACCGGTCCCGGGTCTCGAGCATCTCCTTGGCATGGATTTCCATGTCCGCCGCCTGGCCCTGGAAGCCGCCCAGGGGCTGGTGGATCATCACCCGCGCGTGCGGCAGGCAATAGCGCTTGCCGGCGGCGCCGGCCGCGAGCAGCACGGCCCCCATGCTGGCCGCCTGTCCGATGCAGATGGTGCTGACGTCGGGCTTCACGAACTGCATGGTGTCATAGATCGCCAGGCCCGAGCTCACGACGCCGCCCGGGGAGTTGATGTAGATGGAGATGTCCTTCTCCGGGTTCTCCGATTCCAGGAAGAGCATCTGCGCCACGACGATGTTGGCCATGTAATCGTCGATCGGCCCGACCACGAAAATCAGCCGCTCCTTCAGGAGGCGCGAATAGATGTCATAAGCCCTCTCGCCGCGGGCGGTCTGCTCGACGACGATGGGGACCAGGTTCAGTGCACGCTCGTTCATGATGGGTTGCTCTCCCCTGCCTTGTTCACGCCTTGGGCCTCGGCACCGAAGCCTGTGATCTCCTGGAAGGTCATCGGCACGTCGGTCACCTTGGCGCGCTCCAGGATCCAGTCGATCACCTGATCCTCGAGCACCACGGACTCGATCTGCCGCAGGGCCTCCGCGTTGTGCTGGTACGCGCGGCGCGCCTCTTCGGGATTCGGATAGCTCGCCGCCAGCTCCTCGATGCGTGTCTGGACGCGCTGTCGGTCGACCGGGATGCTCTCCGCTTTGACGATCTGGCCCATGAGCAGCCCGAGCGCGACGCGCTTGCGGGCCGGTGCCTCGAAGGGCTGCCGCGGCGGCAGCTGGGATGCGTCACGCACGCCCATGCGTCGCGCCGCATCGATCTGCAACTGTTGGACCTGCTCTTCAATCAGCGCTCGCGGGATCTCGATGGGGTTCTCGGCGTAGAGTGCATCGAGAACCTGCGTCCGAACTCTGTTGCGGATCACATCCGCGAGCTCCCGCTCCATGCTTTTGCGCACCTCCGCCCGCAGCGCTTCGACTCCGCCCTCTTCGACACCGAAGGCGCGGCCGAATTCCTCATCGACCTCGGGCAGCGTCTGCTCCTCGACCTTCTTCACGGTAACCGCGAGCTCGGCGGTGTTGCCCGCGAGTGTTTTGTTGGTCAGCTCTGCCGGGAACGTGACGGCTACGGTGCGGCTCTCGCCCGCCACCGCTCCCTTCAGCCCCTCCTCGAGCTCCGGCCGCGACTGGCGCGAGCCGATGAGGATCGCGACGTCCTTGCCTTCGCCGCCCTCGAAGGGCTGACCGGCGATGGTACCGGTGTAATCGATGGTGACCCGGTCGGTCTCGCGCGCCGGACGATCGACCGCGGTGAACACCGGTCGCTGGCGGCGCATGCTCTCGAGCATCGCATCGATGTCGCTCTCCCCGACCGTCGCGCTCGGGCGCTCCACCGCGATCGTGGCGGGCGATTTGACGTGGATCTCCGGCATCACCTCGAAGGTGGCCGCGAACTTCAGATCCGAGCCCGGCGCCACCGCGAGCGGCTCGATCCTGGGGCCGGCCGCGGGCGTCAGCTTCTCGCGGCTGAGCGCCTCGGCGAGGGAGCTGCGCATGAGATCGGTCACGACCTCGGCGCGCACCTGATCCCCGAACTGCTTGCGCACGACGGGCAGCGGGGCCTTGCCGGGGCGGAAGCCCTTCAGGCGCGCGGTGCGGGAGATCTCCTTCAGGCGCTGCTCGATGGCCGCGGACACCGAATCGGCCGGTACGGCCACCTCCATGCGGCGCTCGAGGATGGAGGTGGCGGACACTGAAACTTGCATCAACGAATATCCTCGGAAATCAAAGCGGGTATGCGAAAGGAGGGACTCGAACCCTCACGGGTCTCCCCACTGGATTCTAAGTCCAGCGCGTCTACCAGTTCCGCCACTTTCGCGGGGGTAGCGGGCAATAGATCGATCATTATAGCGGGATCGGCGCTTCTGCCGGCCCCCAACCGTTCCCGAGCCCTGCTTCACTTAAATGGCAGGCTTCTATATTTTTATGCTGCAAAGCTTGGCGAGCGCCGTCGGCCGGGACTACATTTGTGCTGCAAACCCTCATCGAGCATGGCCCAGCGGGCGTGAACACCGAACGGCGCGAAAGACAGGAGGCGGGGGGCTTCGCCGCCCGCCTGCGGCAGGTCCTGAAGATGCATGGCAGCGCGAGCGGCCTCGCGAAGGCGATCGCACGCTCCGAAGGCGCGGTGCGCAAATGGCTGCGCGGCGAGTCCGAGCCGAACGTCACCGATCTGCGCATGCTCTGTCAGGTCACTCAAACCCGCATCGAGTGGCTGGTCACGGGCGAGGGCCCCCGGGAGGCGCAACCGGCCCCGGAGGCAGGCGCGCAGATGGCGGAGAGCCCGCCGCCCGGCAGCTCTTCGTCGCGTGGATCGCTCGATCTGCCGCTGCTCGAGGCCGTGATCACCATGGCCGACGAGCAGTTGCGCTCCTCGGATCTCGTCCTCCCGCCCGGCAAGCGCTCGGCCCTGATTGCGGCCGCGTATGATCTCGCCCGCGAGCGCAGCGCCGTCGACGCGGAAGCCGTTGCGCGGCTGGTGCGGCTCGCGCGTTGAGGATCGGCGGCCCCGGCCTGAGGTCTCTACCAGGTCGAGCGCGCCACCACGGTGGCCACCGCCAACAGAATGATGGCGACGATGATCGCGAGGACCACATGCCGGGCGTGCGGTTTCATGAGGTGAATCTAGCATGACAGAGCTCTCTCATTCCGCCCGTGGGCCCATTCGCGCGCCGCGCGGCTCCAGCCTCACCGCCAGATCCTGGCTCACCGAGGCGCCGCTGCGCATGCTGATGAACAACCTCGATCCGGAGGTGGCCGAGCGGCCCGAGGATCTCGTGGTCTACGGCGGCATCGGCAAGGCGGCGCGCAACTGGGAGTGCTTCGATGCCATCGTCGCCGCCCTGAGGCGCCTCGGCCCGCAGCAGACGCTGCTCATCCAGTCGGGCAAGCCCGTCGGCATCTTCACGACCCACGAGGATGCCCCGCGCGTGCTGCTCGCCAACTCGAACCTGGTGCCGCACTGGGCGAGCTGGGAGCATTTCAACGAGCTCGACCGCAAGGGCCTGATGATGTTCGGCCAGATGACCGCCGGCTCCTGGATCTACATCGGCAGCCAGGGCATCGTGCAGGGCACGTACGAGACCTTCGTCGAGATGGGTCGCCGGCACTATCAGGGCAGCCTCGGCGGGCGCTGGATCCTGACGGCGGGGCTCGGCGGCATGGGGGGCGCCCAGCCGCTGGCGGCGACCATGGCGGGGGCATCGCTGCTCGCCATCGAGTGCCGCCAGTCGCGTATCGAGAAGCGCCTCTCGAGCCGCTATCTCGACCGGCAGGCCGGCTCGCTCGATGAGGCGCTGGCGCTCATCGAGGAGAGCACCCGGACTCGCAAGCCGGTATCGGTGGCGGTCTGCGGCAATGCCGCGGAGCTCGTCCCGCAGATCCTGCGCCGCGGCGTGCGGCCCGATGCGGTGACCGATCAGACTTCCGCTCACGATCCCGTGCATGGCTATCTGCCGCTCGGCTGGACCGTCGAGCAGTGGGAGACGCTGCAGCGCACCGACCCGCGGCGCGTCGCGGCCGAGGCCGGCGCCACCATGGCGACGCACATGCGCGCGCTGGTGGAGTTCCGCAGGCGCGGGATTCCGGTCTTCGATTACGGCAACAACCTGCGACAGGTGGCGAGCGAGCACGGCGTGAAGGATGCGTTCGAGGTGCCGGGCTTCGTGCCGGAATACATCCGCCCGCTCTTCTGTCGCGGCGTCGGCCCGTTCCGCTGGGCCGCGCTCTCGGGCGATCCGCGCGACATCGAGCGCACCGATGCCAAGGTGAAGGAGCTCATCCCCGGCGATCGGCACCTGCACCAATGGCTCGACATGGCAGGCTCCCGCATCGCCTTCCAGGGGCTGCCGGCGCGCATCTGCTGGGTGGGTCTCGGCCAGCGCGACCGGCTCGGCGTCGCCTTCAACGAGATGGTCGCCTCGGGCGAGCTGTCGGCGCCGATCGTCATCGGCCGCGACCATCTCGATGGCGGCTCGGTGGCGAGCCCGAACCGGGAGACCGAGAGCATGCGCGACGGCTCGGATGCGGTATCGGACTGGCCGATGCTCAACGCCCTGCTCAACACGGCGAGCGGGGCAACCTGGGTGTCGCTGCATCACGGGGGCGGCGTCGGCATGGGATTCTCCCAGCATGCAGGCGTGGTGATCGTCTGCGACGGCACGAGGGCGGCCGAGCATCGCATCCGCCGTGTGTTGTGGAACGATCCCGCCACCGGAGTCATGCGTCACGCCGATGCGGGATATCCCGAAGCACTCGCCTGCGCGGCGGAGTACGACCTGCAGTTGCCCATGGCCCGCCCGGGAGCGGCGAAATGAGCGCAGCACGCGCGGCGCAGCGGCGCGCAACATTGCGCACCGACGCCTTCTCCCTGGCATCGCTTCGCACCGCCTACTCTCAGCCCGTCTCGGTGACGCTGAGCCGTGCTCAGATGGCGCGCGTGCGCCGCTCGGCGGCGACGGTCGATCGGATGATCGCCCGCGGCGGCGCCGTGTACGGGGTCAACACCGGCTTCGGCCTGCTGGCGCAGACCCGTATACCGACGGACCAGCTGGCGCAGCTGCAACGCAATCTCGTGCTGTCGCATTCCGCCGGGGTCGGCGACTGGCTGTCCGACGCGGTCGTACGGCTGGTGCTGGTGCTCAAGATCGGGAGCCTCGCCCAGGGATTCTCGGGCATACGGCCGCAGACGCTGCTCGCTCTCGCCCGGCTGCTCGAGACCGGGACCTACCCCTGCATTCCGGGCAAGGGCTCGGTCGGGGCTTCCGGCGATCTCGCGCCGCTCGCCCACCTTGCCGCGGCGCTCCTCGGTGTCGGTCAGGTGCGCGTCGGCGGCCGCATCCTCCCGGCCGCGGAGGGACTGCGGCGCATCGGCATGAAGCCGCTGGAGCTCGCGCCGAAGGAGGGGCTCGCGCTTCTGAACGGCACGCAAGTCTCCACCGCACTCGCGCTCGCGGGCCTCTTCGCCATCCGGGACGTCTTCGGCGCCGCGCTCGTCACGGGTGCGCTGTCAGTCGACGCGCTCAAGGGAAGCGATGTGCCGTTCGACGATCGCATCCACGTCCTCAGGCGTCAGCCCGGCCAGCGGCGCGTGGCCCGCACGCTGAAGCGCCTGCTCGCCGGCAGCCGCATCCGCGCCTCGCATCTGACCTGCGAGCGGGTACAGGACCCCTACTCCCTGCGGTGTCAGCCGCAGGTCATGGGCGCGTGCCTGGATGTCATCGAGTCAGCCGGGCAGACGCTCGCTCTGGAAGCCAACGCGGTCACCGACAATCCGCTGGTCTTCGCCGCCCAGGGGGAGGTGCTCTCCGGCGGCAATTTCCACGCCGAGCCGGTGGCCCTCGCCGCCGATCAGCTCGCCCTGGCGGTCGCCGAGATCGGCTCCCTGAGCGAGCGGCGCACCGCGATCCTCATCGACCCCAAGATGAGCGGGCTGCCGGCCTTCCTCGTCAGGGAGAGCGGGGTCAACTCAGGCTTCATGGTGCCGCAGGTGACCGCGGCGGCACTGGTGGCCGAGAACAAGACACTCGCCGCCCCCGCGAGCGTCGACAGCATTCCGACCTCGGCGGGCCAGGAGGACCACGTCTCGATGGCGACCCACGGCGCCCGGCGGCTCCTCGAGATGGCCGCGAACGCGGCCAACGTGGTCGCGATCGAGTTGCTGGCGGCCGCCCAGGGGATCGAGTTCCACCGCCCGCTCACCAGCTCCCGCGTGCTCGAGACGGCGCTCGCGCGCCTGCGGCGCAGCGTACCCCGCTACGATCGCGACCGCTTCTTCGCGCCGGATATCGCGGCCGCCGCGACCCTGGTGAGCTCGGGCGAGCTCGCCGCGCTGGCGAGCCTCTAGACTAGCGCTCGCCGAATACGGCGACGCTGTTGGGAGTCCCGACGAAGACCATCCCATCGGCGATCACCGGGGTGATGAACTTGTTTCCGGCACCGAACTGGTCGCGCCCGCCGGCGGCCTGACTGCTGTTGTAGAGCTCGTGCGCCAGATTCGTGGCGTCGTAGGCGTGCAGCACCGCCGGGTCGCTGTTCTCGACCGCCCAGACGATGCCGTCGGAAGTACCATTGGCCGACACGGCGGGAGTCGTGCCGGGATACGGGAACTCGGTCGTGGTCTGCGACGTCGGCGTGGTGGCAAGCTTCGCGGCCGTGACGGCAAAGGCCTTCAGGGTCCCGCCAACGTTGCCGTAGTAGAGTGTCCCGTTGAAATAGGCGGGCGAAGCGTAGACGCCGCCCGGGAAGACACCGTCGAGCTCCTGCCAGATGTTGTTGCTCGAGGGGTTGTACTTGCCCATGGCGTCGCGATTGACGACGTAGAGGTTGCCGTCCTTGCCGGCACCGACCGCGAGGTGGCGGACGACTCCGCTCGAGTCGGTCAGGTCCGGCAGCAGCAGCACTCCCCCCGAGCCCAGATCCTCATCGGCCGCGGACTCCGCCGGCTCATTGTGCATGGTGAAGTAGTCCGCTACGGCGAGCGCACCACCGGTGGTCGCGAGCTTCAGGAACGAATTGCCGTAGTCGCCATACTGAGGAAAGCCGCCGGCGTTCATAGTCGTTTCGAACGCCCCATTGGCCGTCAGCAGGTAGATGTTGCCGGCGGGGTCGGCGGCCAGCCCGCCGCCGCTCATCCATATGGATGGACCGGCATTGCTGTCGGCGGCGACGTTCAGAACCGAGCTCTGGGCCAGCGTGTCCTCGTTGAAGCCGACGATCCAGCCGGAATACGGCTGGATGTCGCAATGCGACGTCCAGCTCGTATAGATCGTGTGATCGTCGAGGAGCAGCGCGGCGCGTTCCGCGTACTGCCCCGGATCGAAGGTCTTTTGCCCGCCGGCAGCGCTCGAGTAAGTAGGATTCACCTCGACCGGGCCGTTGAAGAGCTCGGCGCCGGTCGTGAGATCGAGCGCGTGCAGGCGCTGGTGATAATTCGACGCGGCGTCCTTGGACATGGCGACGACGAAGATCGCCCCGTGCGGACCCGCGGCCGGATCGATGACCGGAGTCGAGGTTACGCCGATCTCCGGCGTGATCTGGCTGCAGCCGCGGTTGTCGCTGGGCGACTCCCCGGCGGCCAGGAGCGACACGTGCCAGAGCACGGCCCCCGTCTGGGCATCGAAGGCGTACACCGAATCATTCTCCGTCGCCACGAATACGACGTCATGAGCGCTGCCGCCAATCGAGAGATGGGAGACATAGAGCGGCTGTGCATCCACCTTGCCGTCGACGGGCAGGACGCGCAGCAGCCCGAAGGACGAGGAGTTGACATTGGCCGGAGTCAACACGGATTCGGTCAGGTCCGCGCCCGTGCGTCCGGCATCGTAGCGATACGTCGTCACGCTGGTTTGCGACGATGGCGCGGGAGGCTGCGAGGATGGAGGACTCGAGGTGGAGGTTGGGGGCGAGCTGGACGTCGAGGGCGGCGAAGCCGTCGCGGCGCTGCTGCCGCCCGAGCCGCAACCCGTGAGCCCCAGCATCGGAAGACCTGCCACGAGGAGCAAAATGAGGGGGAGTCTCGGGTGCACTGCGGTCCAGATGGGCGGGCCGGTCTCGGCTTGCTGGTGAGTCCCTCTTGTACGCATCAGGACGCTCGTGGTTCCCCGCGTGACCTCCACCCCGCCCGCGGGCCCCTGCGCCGCGGCGGCCCGAGGCCGCGGTCCGCTGCGCGCGCGATGGGGTAAACTGGCTGGACCCTCACGGCTCCTGCCCAAGGATTTCATGAAGCCCAGCCTCCTGCGCCGCTGCCTGCTCGGCCTCGGCGTGCTCCTCCTCGCCTTGCCGGCGTTCGGCGCGACACGGCCGTCACCCCGAGCGCTGCCCGAGATGCCTCCCATGCTCACCAAGCTGGCCGCGGCCGGCAAATTGAAGGTCGTGAGCCAGTTCGCCACCGAGGTGCCCGGCCTCACCGGCTACATCGTCAGCAGCAAGGAGGGCGGCAATCAGGTCGTCTACGGCTCGCACGGCTACCTCTTCGTGGGCCACGTCATCTCGCCGAAGGGTGCCGACCTCACCGACGATTATCGCGATCGCTACAGTCCGAAACCCGACTACGCATCGGTCGTGAGGAAGCTCGATGGCGGCGGCCATCTCATCCACGAGGGCCGCTCCAGCGCACCCCTGCTCTACGTCTTCGCCGACCCGAACTGCATCTTCTGCTACCACTTCTACAGGATGGCCGAGCCGCTGGTCGCTTCCGGCAAGCTGCAGCTGCGCTGGGTGCTGGTCGGCTTCCTGCAGTCGACGAGCGCCGCCAAGGCGGCGGCGATCCTCGCGGCGCCCAGTCCGCTGAGCGCGCTGCATGCGGACGAGGATCGCTTCGATACCGCCCACGAGTCGGGAGCGATCGCGCCCGCTCGCTCACCGAGCAAGATCGTGCAGGCGGTGCTGCAGGCGCATCTTTCCGCCATGGACGCGGTCGGTTCCAACGGCACCCCCACCCTGCTCTACCGCGACGCGAAGGGCCGCTGGGGCGTCGTGGTCGGGCTGCCGAGCCGGGACTGGCTCGAGCGCTACGCCGGCGGCAAGCCGCTGCCCAACCGTCCCAACGGCTGAGCGCTTGCCACCGCTCGCGGCTCAGCCGTTCTCGGTGAAACCGGGATAGAGCGTCATGCCGCCATCCACGAAGAGGGTGGCGCCCACGAGGTAGTCCGACTCGTCGGAGGCGAGCCACACGGCCGTGCGCGCGATATCCTCCGGCTCGCCGATCCGCCCGTACGGCACCAGCATCATGAGGCTGCGGTAGGCCTCCGGGGTATCCCAGGCCTCGGTGTTGATCGGTGTGCGGATCGCGCCCGGCGCAATGCTGTTGATGCGGACGCGGTGCGGCGCGAATTCCTGCGCGATGCTCTTCATCAGCATCATGATGCCGCCTTTGGAAGCCGCGTAGTTGGCATGGCCGGCCCAGGGGATGCGCTCGTGCACTGAGCTCATGCAGATGATCTTGCCCGCGGCGGCGGACACCGACGGCACGACGCCCCGGCGGAGGAATTCCCGTACGGCCTCCCGGGCGCAGAGGAATTGACCGGTGAGGTTGACGCTGATCACCGCGTTCCAGTCCGCGAGAGTCATGTCGACGAACCTGGCGTCCTTCTGCCGCCCGGCGTTGTTGACCAGGATGTCGACGGTGCCGAGCTCGGCAACCATCCTGGCGAACATCTCCTTCACCTGATCCTCGTTCGAGACGTCCGCGCAATGCGCGTACGCCTTCACGCCGGCGCGCTGGATCTCTGCGACGACAGCTTCAGCGCTATCCTCGCCGACCACGTAGTTGACCACCACATCGGCGCCTGCCTTGCCCAGAGCGATCGCGGTCGCCTTGCCGATGCCCGAATTGGCGCCGGTCACCAGCGCCTTCTGACCGCGCAGCAGCTGCCGAGGCTCGGCAGCCGGGGCGCCTGACCGGACCTCGGACGGAGCTTTCGTGTCCTGCGCTGTCATGGATGATCCATCCGCGCGGGATTCCAACGAATCAGACTCATGTGCCTGCCCTCCAGTGTGATGCACGCGGGATGCGCGCCCGCGGGTCGCAAAACTCGCGCCGCTTGACGCGCCGCCTCACCGCGGGCAGGATTCATGCCCGTACGAGGTGCCCTGAAGAAGGGTAACACGGGAAGTCGGTGCAAGACCGACGCTGCCCCCGCAACGGTAATCGAGTACGGGCTGATCCAACGAAGCCACTGCGCCGCAAGGCGCGGGAAGGCGATCAGCCCCGAAGCGGCCCGCCGCTTCAGCTCGAGAGCCCGGAGACCGGCCTCGTACGAAGCCGATGGTGCCGCGGTGGGCGGTGCTGGTGACCGCTCCCGGCCGGGCCCCGCGCCCTGCCCCACGGTTCCAGCCCTGCTGCCGCGCCCTCGGAGGGTGGCCCGGAGGGGCGCCGCGCGGCGAGCGAGTCTCCCCGTGCTGTGCCGCGCCGGTGCTCTCGAGCACGGGTGGTGCGCATTGAGGAGCGGCAATTCAAATGACAGGTCTCGCGACCGCGCGTTCGCGCGCGGCTTTCTCCATCGTATTCGCGGCAAGCTGGGCGGCAGCCCTCGCGTGTGTCTGGCCCCGGCGGGCGAGCGCGCAGGAGCAGCCTGACGTACTCGTCACGGCGTCCCGCGAGCCCCAGAGCCTGGACCAGGTGCTCTGGTCCTCCGACATCCTGACCCGTCAGGACATCGAGGCGAGTCAATCGCTGTCGGTGGAAGACCTGCTCGCAGAGCTGCCCGGCGTGCAGATCGACAACACCGGCGGACTCGGCAAGCAGAGCTCGCTCTTCGTGCGCGGCATGAACAGCGACCAGACGCTGCTGCTCGTGAATGGCGTGCGGGTGGGCTCCGCGACCACCGGGCTGCCGCCGGTCGAGCTCATCCCCGTCGATCAGATACAGCGTATCGAGGTCGTGCGCGGCCCGCTGTCGACGCTCTACGGCTCGAACGCGATGGGGGGTGTGATCCAGATCTTCACGCGCGATGAGACCCGCCGCGGATTCAGCGTCGATGCCAGCGCGAGCGGCGGCACCTATTCGACCTTCGACGAGTCATTGAGCGCACACGCGGGATTCGGTCGTGCCTGGCTCGACGCGAGCGGCGAGGTGCTGCACACGGCCGGCTTCGAAGCCTGCTCCGCGCCGGCGGGATCCGGGCCCGGCGACTGCTTCGGCGGGCCGCCGGATCACGACGGCTATCTCAACAGGTCCGGCTCCTTCACCGCCGGAGTCCGCCTGGCGCCGGGCTGGACCGCGAGCGCCAGCTCCCTCCTGACGAGCGGCCATACCGACTACGACGGCACCTACTCGGATTCCACGGAATTCCTGGAGCGGGTGACTTCTGCGCATCTCGACGGCAGCTTTGCTCACGGCTGGAGCGTCCACGTGACAGGCGGCCGCGACATCGATGACGCCAACGACTTTCTCGCCGCCGCTCCGGTCGATCGCTACGAGACCCGGCGCAACACGGCGAGCCTGCAGGTCGACGGACACATCCTTCCGGCGCTGAGCCTCGTCGCAGGATCCGACTGGGAGGGTGAGCGCATCGGCGCCACCCAGATCTCCGCCGGCTTCGTCTCCCCGATCGCATTTGCGCGCACCACGCGCGACACCACGGGCACCTTCCTCGAGCTGCACGGCTCGACCGGCCCGGTCACGGCAGTGGCGGGCGCACGGTACGAGCACAACACCCAGTTCGGCGATCACGTCACCTATGATGCCGGCGCGGGTTGGCGCTTCGCCCGGCATTGGCGGCTCACGGCAACGTGGGGAACGGCATTCCACGCCCCGACGTTCAACGATCTCTACTACCCCAGCTATCCCGGCTTTCCGCCATCGAGCAATCCCAACCTGCTCCCGGAGACCTCACGCTCCGCGGAGGTCGGCATTTCCGGGGACTGGAAGACGCTCAGCTGGTCGCTCCATGCGTATCAAACCGACGTCACCCACCTGATCACGTACGCACCTCCCGCCTACACACCCTATAACCTCGCGGCCGCACGCATCCGGGGCCTCGAGCTGCGCGGTGCGTGGCGGCTAGGTCCATGGACGCTATCGGGCCAAGCCACGGCGCTCGATCCGCGCGACCATAGCCCACCGGCGCTGGCGGCGGCCGGCACGGCCGGCAACCTGCTCCCGCGCCGGGCCCAGAGCAGCGCCTTCATGCAGGTGCACCGCCGGCTCTTCGGCCGGGTGGGACTCTCGGTACGCGGGCGCTGGGAAGGGCGCCGCTTCGATGACCTCGCCAATACGGTGCCGCTCGGAGGTTACTTCCTGCTCGATGTACTGGCCGATGCGCGAATCGGCCGCGGCTGGTCGGTCGCAGGGCGAATCACGAATGCGCTGGGGCGGACCTATTACACGGCGGCCGCCATCGACTCGCCACCGAATTCCGCTTACTACAACCAGCCCGGCCGGGAGTTCGATCTCACCCTCAGATACCACTTCGCATCGCCGCATCGCTGACGCCGCGGCAGAGGCCAGGGGTCATTTCGACGAGGAGAGCTCCGCCGGCCAGCCGATGGTCGGGTAATCCCACAGGTTGAGGATCGCCGAGGGGCTCGCCTCGGCCAGAGCCGACGCCGCCGCCGCGCTGACCACGCGCATGGTCTGCCAGGTGAGCGGCCGGATCAGGCCGCACCAGAGGTCCTGCTTCTCGTCGTATTCGGCCACCGGCACACCGTTGGCCCGGAAGGTGGTGCCGGTGATGGAGAAGAGGGATATGGGCTCGGAGATCAGGGCGTCGCGGGCGATCCCGAAGGCGAGGCAGCAGGCCCCGGCGATGGAGATGCCGGGGTAGTACTTGCCGCGGTGTTTCCAGGAGCCGCAGGCGAAGCATGCGATCAGGCCATGCTGCCCCTGGTTCCAGAGAACCCCCCCGGTGATTCTGAAGTCGCTCGCCTCCAGCACTGCCGCCGGCGCGTCCGATGAATCATGGAAGGTCAGCTGGATCACCCGGGCTCTCCGTAACTCCGCCTGAGCAGCAAGCTCCATGCCAACCTCGCCGCAAGCGAAAGGGGGCTCGCGGAGCCCGTGGCGCCCGGCAATGCGGTCGCAGCACCAGCTTCTCGTCTCCCGGCCTGCCGAGCGCATGCAAATCCTGGAACCAGCTCTGTATTTCCGGGATACCGGCCCAGAGGCGCATCGGCGCGCCGGCAGCCGCGCCGTGGGCGGACTTCCTTGCGGCAGCGGGCGAGCCATGGTATGAGTGCTCCATGCTCATGTGCCGCCCTGCCCCCTCTTATTTTTATTATTGGCCCTGCCCTCAGGCGGTTCGCGGGCGGCTGCGGATGAGATGACCTCGAGCATCCAGAGCAGAAAAATCCGAAAGAACCGCCAGTCCCCTGGCGGTTTTTTTTCGCCCCGGGGACTCACCCACCGGAGCTGACCATGCACATCCAGACCGACGACCTGCGTATCCGCGGGATGACCGAGCTCGCAACGCCCGAGGAGCTGATCCGCGAGCGTCCTTGCACCGATCGAGCCGCGGGCGTCGTGAATGGCGCACGCGCCGCCGTCCAGCGCATCCTGCACGGCCGCGACGACCGTCTCACCGTCGTGATCGGGCCCTGCTCCATCCACGATGTGCGTGCAGCACGCGAGTATGCGGAGCGTCTTGCCCGCGAGCGCGCCCGCTTGCGGGACACTCTCGAAGTCGTCATGCGCGTCTATTTCGAGAAGCCGCGCACCACCGTCGGCTGGAAGGGTCTCATCAACGACCCGGACCTCGACGGCAGCTTCCGGATCAACACCGGACTCAGGCTGGCCCGGGGTCTGCTGCTCGACATCAACGAGCTCGGCGTGCCGGCCGGCTGCGAATTTCTCGACATGATCACGCCGCAGTACATCTCGGATCTCGTCGCGTGGGGCGCCATCGGCGCGCGCACGACGGAGAGCCAGGTGCACCGCGAGCTCGCCTCGGGCCTCTCCTGCCCGATCGGCTTCAAGAACGGAACCGACGGCAACGTGCGGGTGGCGGTGGATGCCGTCAGGGCTGCTTCGCAACCCCATCATTTCCTCGCGGTCACCAAACAGGGTCACAGCGCGATCGCTGCAACCGCCGGCAACCCCGACTGCCACATCATCCTGCGCGGCGGCAGCGCGCCCAACTACGACGCGGACAGCGTCCAGGCCGCATGCCGCGACATGGACACGGCCGGGGTCGCCACCCGGCTGATGATCGATGCGAGCCACGGCAACAGCGGCAAGCGTCCGGAGCGGCAGCCCGAGGTCATCGAGGCCATTGCCTCGCAGATCGAGGCAGGCGCCCCGCACATCGGCGGCGTGATGGTCGAAAGCAACCTGATCGCCGGCCGGCAGGAGCTGATACCGGGTCGGCCGCTCGTCTACGGCCAGAGCATCACGGACGGGTGCATCGATTGGGCGGCATCGGTACGGGTGCTCGAGCGGCTGGCCGTCGCCGTCGAGCGTCAGCGCGCACGGACGGGTCGGACGCGAGCGGCGGCCCTCTGACGGCCTGAGAGGCCCGCGATGAGAGTCTTGACTGCAGGAGCCACTGACGCGATCGGCAGGCGCCTGGTGCCACTGCTCATCAAGGATGGCGATGCCAAGGGACGCGTGACCGCATGCCGGCAATCGCCCGAGAATGCTCTCAAGCCGCGCTCGCCGCGTGGGCGCGCAGCCGGACCGGAGCGGTTTCGGGGTACAGCATGTATGCGATCTGCCCGATCAGGGTAAACCCGATCAGGTACCAGGCGGGGGCGATCGCACTACCCGTGACGTGGATGATCCAGGTGACGACGAGCTGGGTCGTGCCGCCGAAGATCGCGACGGAGGCTGCATAGACTGTCCCGAAGCCGCCGCTGCGTATCTTGGGCGGCAGCGACTCGATGAACGCCGCGTAGAACGAGGCCATGCGCAGCGAATACGCGGCATTCAGGAGCACCATGGCCCAAATGAGCGCCGCCGCCGAGCGCGCCGTGACGACCCAGATGAACGCCGGGTAGATCCCGAGCAGGAACGCCAGATTTCCCCACACATTGACGGGCTTGCGCCCGTATCGATCGGACAGGAGACCGCCGAGGAGGATGCACGGAATCTCCACGCCATATCCGGCAAGGCTCGCCAGGAATCCGTCGCGCGGCGGCAAATGCAAGGTCGTCTGCGCGTACGTCGCGACGTACACGAAGATGTACGTGCCGACGGTGCCGGCCGCGATCGCCATCAAGCCGAATGCCATCGGCTTCCAATGCCGCCGTGCCAGCTCCAAGCGCCCCGGCTCGCGCACGTCGGGCGGCGGCCCGCCACCGGCAACCGCCTGCGGGTATTGCGCCTCCTGCTCGTGCAGAGTCTCGGGCAGATTGCGCCGCAACCAGTACCCGCACGGCACGACTGCCGCTCCGATCACAAACGCGATGCGCCAACCGTAATCGCCGAGCTCCGACGGCGAGAGAAAGACCGCGAGCACGGTGCCCACGAGGCTCCCGAGCACCAGCGCGATCGCCTGACTGACTCCCTGCCACGAGACGATCTCGGCGCGACGCTGCGCTGGGGCGGCTTCCACGAGAAAAGCGCTGTTCGCGCCCACTTCTCCGCCCAACGAGAATCCCTGCAGCAGCCGCGCGATGACCGCAAGCACCGGCGCCGCGACGCCGATCGCCGCATAGGAGGGAATACACGCCAGCACCGCCATGGAGATGCCGATCATCCAGAGGCTCGCGACCATGGCAGGGCGGCGGCCGACCCTGTCCGCGTAGGCCCCCAGCAGTACGGCACCCAGCGGCCGGCTGAGGAATCCCACGCCAAAGGTCGCGAGCGACAGCATGAGGCTGACGTAAGCGTTGGTCGCCGGGAAGAAGGCGTGGCCGATCTGTACGGCAAACAGCCCGTAGATGAAGAAATCGTAGAACTCGAGAGCGTTGCCGACCGTTGCGGCGACGATGGCCCGCGGCCGCGCCCGGGCTTCGTGCGCGGATGCTTCCGGAGCCGTCACGACGCCCATTCCAAAGCCGGAACCAGGCCGTAGCGGGCGCGACCACCGCCGCCGCTCATGTTTGATTGCGCCAGTCGTCCAGGTCTTCCAGTGAGTAGAGGGGACGGATGTCGACATCGGAATCCGTCAGCATGGGATTGGGGCACTTCTTCACCCATTCGACGGCCTCTTCGATGGACCTCACTTCCCAAAGCCAGAAGCCCGCGACCAATTCCTTGGTCTCGGCAAATGGCCCGTCGGTCACCGTGCGATTCCTCCCCGAGAAATGCACGCGTTTGGCGAATCGGGTCGGCTTGAGGCCGCCGAGTATGTTTTCCCTGAGGATGCCGGCGGCGATGAGGGCCTCGTTGTACTTGCCCATCGCCTCCATCATCTTCGGATCGGGCGGCACGCCGGCTTCACTGTCCGGCGTCGCTTTGACGAAAACCATGACTTTCATGACGCATCTCCTGTCGGGGAATTGCGCTTCGAGGACGCCCGCAGCCCCCGGCCGACAACGGCAAGCATCCTGTCGGTCCGGAGTGTAGCCCATCGTCCTTCACCCGAGATGCACCAACCGGCGCACAACGTCCGAAGGAGCCGCTCGGGAGGATCGCCGTGGATCGCTCCATTTCGATCGAGGCGAACGGCGTGGTTCTGCCGGGATTCGTCGACATTCCGGACGGGCGCGCGGCATGGGCAGCATCGCGCGTAGTGCGTCGTCTTTATATCTCCGCGAGACGCCGTACGGTATCGGGATAGCGTTGCACGAGGCGAATGAGCAGCGCCGCTTGCGCGTTGGGCTTGGCCCGGCCCTGCTCCCAATTTTCCAGCGTGCGAACGTTGGTGCGCAGGTATCGTGCGAAGAGGCTGCGGGAGAGCTTCATGTCCTCCCGGACTTTCGTGAGTTCGTCAGCGCGGATCTCCGGCACGGGCTTCGGTTTCACAGCATGCGTCCGAAGCGTTCGTTTGCCGGCACGCTGATCAGCCAGGGCGTCAAACCCCTCCATCAGCTCATCGAACAGATTGCGCTTCTTTCTCATGTCTTGCGCCTCGCTTTCAGCTCGTCTTTGATGCGCTCCTTCAACGCCTCTCGTTGCTTGGGCGTCAAATCCGCCATCTGGTCTTCCTGAATCGCACCTTGCGCAGGCCGCCCGTACCCGGGATCACCTCGGCCGCCTCTGGGCTCGCCATCAAGGCTTCCCGAAGGCGACCGAAGCCACCGTCATCCAAGTAGCTCTCGCGGCTTCGCTCGAAAGCCGGCAATTCGACGAAGACCGCCTGCATGACGGTGAGCATTATACGCAAGTTGCGTATACTCGAAAGCCGTACAGCGGAGCGGATGCATCGGAGGTCGCGCGCTTTGCGGCAGCGTGCGGGAAGTGACGCCCCTCCCGGATGGCGGTCTCGATCGAGGCCACCCAGGCTTCCGCTTCCTTCAGGTTCGGGAATGTCGCCGAC
>DASTAC010000197.1:0-17014 GCA_035713045.1 Steroidobacteraceae bacterium | reverse complement strand
GAAGAGGCGCGCGCAGGCTGTCGGGACATAGGTGGGGTTCCTGGGGGTTTCCCCCGGGCCTTATTTTTTGCCAATCTTATCGTGCGCACACGCTAAAGCGTAAAAAAGCCTAGAGCCACTTCATCAGGCCGACGGCGTACTCGTGCGACAGCAGGTCGTGCTTCGGGTACATGCGCACCTCGGTGGCGAACTGGCCGCATTCCGGCGGCTCCGCATCGAGCGCGAACACGGCAGCGCCGTCGGCCTCGTGCTCCCCGGTCGGGCCGAGGGGCGCACACCAGAGGCCGTTGCGCTCCGGCGGCACGAAGGAGCACAGCGGCGGCGGCCCCTGCTCTGCCTCGGGCAGCAGGCGCCGGGCGATCAGCTCGAGGCGCACGTCGGAGGGCTGCAGGCCGTTGAGGCTGACCGCGATCCGCAGGCGCAGGTGCTCTCCGCGGGGCAGATCCGCGGGCGCATCCGCCACCACCCGCAGGCTCACCCGGCTCCAGGCCTGGCGGATGCGCTGCTGCCACTCCGCAAGGCCTCTGGCGCCGGCGAAATTGCCGTCGGCGAGCCGCCGATAGTGCTCGGCCGCGGGGCGATAGAGCCCGCGGGTGTAATCCTCGAGCACCCGGCTCATATTGAAGCGGGGGATGACGGTCATCATCGCGCGCTTCGCCCGGGTGACCCATTCCGGCGAGCAACCGGCCTCGCCATCGGCGTAGTACATCGGGATGATCTCCTCTTCGAGAGCGTCGAGAATCAGCTCCGCCTCGAGCGCATCGCGGCGCTCCGGGTCCTGCACGTTGGCCGGGGGGATGCCCCAGCCGTTGTCCTGCATCCAGCCCTCGGCCCACCAGCCGTCGAGGATGCTGAGGTTCAGGCGCCCGTTGATGGCGGCCTTGATGCCGGACGTACCGCTCGCCTCGAGGGGGGCGATCGGGTTGTTGAGCCAAACGTCGACGCCGGAGACCAGCGAGCGGCCGAGCTGCAGATCATAGTCCTCGAGAAAGATGATGCGGCCGACGAACTCCGGCGAGGTCATGAGCTGGCGGATCTCGCGCAGCACCTGCTTGCCCGGCTCGTCCGCGGGATGGGCCTTGCCGGCGAAGAGCAGGATCATGGGCCGCTCCGGGTGGTTGACCAGGCGCGCCAGCCGCTCGCGGTCCCGCAGCAGCAGGGTGGCGCGCTTGTACGTCGCGAAGCGCCGCGCGAAGCCGATCGTGAGGACATTCGGCAGCAACGGATCCAGGAATCGGGTGACGTGGCGCAGCTGCGCGGGGCTCATGCCCTTGCGCGCGTACTCGCGCTGCAGACGGTCGCGGACGCTGGCGAGCATGCGCGACTTCACCGACTGCGCGGTGGCCCAGAAGCGCTCATTGGGCACCGCCTCGAGCGCGTGCCAGAACTCGACATCGCTCAGCCGGTCGCTCCAGCTGGCGCCGATCTCGGCATCGAAGAAGTCCATCCAGGACTTGTGCAGGAATGTCGGGACATGCACGCCGTTCGTCACGAAGCCGACCGGGTTCTCCTCGGGGCGGATCTCCGGCCATTGATCGGCGCAGAGGCGCGAGGAGACCATGCCGTGGATGCGGCTGACGCCGTTGATGTGCCGCGCGCCATTCAGGGCGAGCCGCGTCATGTTGAAGAGACCCGGGGCCGCCGGGGTGCGCGCGAGGTCCAGGAAGCGCTCGACGGGAATGCCGAGCTCCCGGATGAAGTCGGTGAAGTGAGCCAGGACGAGATCGTGTCCGAAAGCATCGTGACCGGCTGCGACCGGGGTATGGGTCGTGAAGACACAAGCTGCCGCTACCGCCTCGAGCGCCGCCTCGAACGGAAGGCCGAGGCCCAGATGCTCACGCAGCAGCTCGAGGATGAGGAATGCCGCATGCCCTTCGTTGAGGTGCCACACCGCGGGCTTGAGGCCGAGCGCGCGCAGCGCGCGGGTGCCGCCAATGCCGAGGATCATTTCCTGTCGGATGCGGGTGGACTCATCGCCCCCGTAGAGGCGGTGGGTGATGTCGCGGTCGGTGGGCGCGTTTTCCGCGGTGTTGGTGTCGAGCAGATAGACCGGGACGCGCCCGACCCTGGCTTTCCAGAGACGGGCGACGACGTCGCGACCTGCGATTCGCACGGTGACTTTGATCTGCGCCCCGTTGCCGTCGCGGGCGGGCTGCACAGGCAGATCCCGCGGGTCGTGCTCACGGTATTCGGCGTGCTGGACGCCGTCATTGTCGACGGTCTGGGTGAAGTAGCCTTGCTCGTAGAGCAGCCCCACCGCGACGAAATTGGCGCGGCCGTCGCTCGCGGACTTGCAGTAATCGCCCGCGAGAACCCCGAGGCCGCCGGAATAGATGGGAAAGCTCTCGTGGAAGCCGTACTCGGCGCAGAAATAGGCGACGAGCGGCTCGTCGCTGCGCTCCGCCGGCGCGGCGACATAGGCATCGAGCGCCTCGAGGCCGGCGCGATAGCGGGCGAGATATACGGGATCCCGGGCGGCGCGGTCGAGGCTCGACTGCGCGATGCAGCGCAGGAGCAGGCGCGGGTTGCCGCTCGTCTGCTTCCACAGCTCGGGATCGAGATCCTCGAACAGGGCGCGGATGGGACGGTGCCAGGAGAAGAACAGATTGCCCGCCAGCTCGGGCAGGCGCTTCAAGGCCTCTGGAAGGACTGGGGTGATCTCTAGGAGCGTATTGCGCATTGCGATCCTGTAGCGGGCTTCCTGCAGCGAATCAGACCGCGCAGTCTAGCGGGTCGGACGCGGCTCTGCGCAGGGGGCACCGCCCAAAAAATGCCGGAAAAGACCCGGGCTTGAGCTCGGGCGGTGCCCTCAGGACCGCTCCTGGATCCGTACCCGGGTGGCGCGCCCGCAGCCGGGCTGTTCGTATTGCGCACATGGGAAGACGCCGTTGATTCGTATCCCGAGCGGGCGCACTGCCGCAGCGCACATGGGGTGGCGCTGAAGCCGCTGCCGGGAAGCGGAGCCGCTAGACTGTAAGGCATGGGGACACTCAAATTCCGCAGGGGAGTTGCAGCCGCAGTGGCCGTGCTGGCGGCGATGGTGGCCGAGGCGGCGCCGAGGCCGAGATCCGAGCCGCCGCAGCACTCGCTCCTCACCGCGCTGCCACGCGCATCACTCGGCGGCCGCTGCCTGCGGGCGGGCGAGGCCTTCCTGCGAGCCCGAATCCAGGGGGCGGTGCGGGCCGATGTCGATCTTCACGGGCGGGAATTGAAATGCGAAGGGGGTCCCCGCCTCGACGGCCGCGGAATCCGGATGGGCTTCGATGGCCGCGCGGCGCACGTCGGCAGGGTGAGGATGATCTTCGGCATCGACGGTGTGAAGGCCGGCCGGCCGGGGCGGGAGCTGCCGACCAACCTGACCGTGATCTTCGAGGACCGGAAACTCCTCTTTGCCACGCAGGGCGATGGCAACTGTACGGTGGATCGGCTGACGCAGGAGCCTCTCGGCGGCGGGCCTGCTCCAACCCGACCATCCCCCACCGCAGTCAGGACACGGGTAAGATCGGCGCCGGCGACGGCGGCCCCGGCGAAGCGCCGCTACCGGGTGGTGGCGCACGGGTTCTGCGTCGCGCCCGCCAACGATCTCACCGGTCGCCGGCGGATCATGGTGACGACGTTCGATTTTTCCGGCCGCGCCGACTTCGCGGCTCCATGACAACGTGGCCCGGGAAGGAATTTTGGACGGCCCGAAGCGGCGGGTCCAAAGGACCGAGGCCCCGGATCGGCCTGGCAACAACCGAGGGTATTCGTTCGTGAGCAGTCAGTCGCATCATCTGAATCTCAAAACCGTCCGATGGGCTCTGGGGATCCTTCTCGCGGGCGCCTTGGCCGCGGCCTGCCTGGCGCAATCGGCGCCGATCGAGAGCCTGACCCACTTCCCGCGCACGACCCTCGACATCGTGGCGCACGGCCACAAGGACCGGTTCAAGGTCTGGATCGCCGACACGACGCTGCGTCAGGAGCAGGGCCTGATGTTCGTGCGCGATCTGCCGCCGAGCGAGGGGATGCTCTTTCCGCAGGGCGCGCCGCAGGTGGCTCACTTCTGGATGAAGAACACGTTCATTCCGCTCGACATGCTGTTCGTCGGCGAGAACGGCCGGATCGCCAAGATCATCGCCAGGGCCAAGCCCTTCTCCCTGGCCGTGCTGTCGTCCGACGTGCCCGTGATCGCGGTGCTCGAGATCCGCGGCGGCGAGGCAAAGCGGCTCGGAATCGCGGTCGGGGACCGGGTGAGTTGGAAGGCCGCCGCCCACCCCTGACCGCCCAGTCGTTGCCCTGACGCAACGAAAGCGACCCTCCAAGGGGTAGCGCCGGAATCCATGTGCGGAGTATGGCGCCTCCGGCTCGCCCCCCGGTGACGTCCGGGCGTTGTTTTTTCGCAAAGAACTTGCCTCTTCCGGCCCGGACGCTGGTAATATCCAACTCCACGAATCCGACCTGGGCTCGAGCTTGGGCGTGATATCCGCAAAAAACTCGAAACAGCCGGCAGCTCTCCGCCGGAGGCTCCGGCCACACACGGCGGTACAGGGACGCCGCCCGAGAGGAGACTTTGATGAGAACGAACCGTGAACTGTCACGCGCCGTCAAACGCGCGCTGGCGACCGGCGCCCTTGCGCTGATCGGCGCGGGCGGCATGGCCGCCCACGCGCAGCCGGCCACGACTACTCAGCCAGCCAATAGCGGGGTAACCACCGCGAAGGCGGCGAGTGCAAAAGCGACCCCCGCGAAGGCGCCAATCCTACTGGCCCAGGCAACCCCCCCGGGGTCCGCCAAGCAGAAGTCGACCGTACCGTCGAACACCGGCGGCCCGGCGAGCCCGACGACCCAGCTTCAAACCGTCGTGGTAACCGGCTCGCTGATCGCGCGAACCAACATCGAGACGCCCAATCCGGTGCAGGTGATCAGCAGCAAGGACATCGTGCAATCGGGCTATACGGATATCTCGAGCATCCTCAAGAACATCTCGGCCAACGGCGCCAGCACGCTGAGCCAGTCGTTCAGCTTCGCGTTCGCGGCCGGCGCCTCGGGCGTATCGCTGCGCGGCCTGACGGTCGGCGACACCCTGGTGCTCATCGATGGCGAGCGCACGGTCCCCTACCCGCTGCTCGATGACAACCAGCGCAGCTTCGTCGACCTGGCGTCGATCCCGTTCACGGCCATCAAGTCGGTGCAGGTGGACAAGAACGGCGCCTCGGCCGTGTACGGCTCGGATGCGATCGCGGGTGTGGTCAACGTCATCCTGAGAAGGGAGTACCAAGGCTTCAAGACCAGCGCTTCGATCGGCACCTCGCAGCGCGGCGACGGCACGACCGAGCACGTCGGCTTCATCGGCGGCCACGGCGACCTGGACAGCGACGGCTACAACTGGTACGTCTCGGGCGATTACCGTCACGCGGATCAGATCCTGGCTTCCCACCGCAGCGGCATATGGGATTCCCTCGACTTTACGCCGTGGGGCGGCATCTACGGCGGCGCCGTCAACGTCGGCGCCAGCCCGTCCCTCAATCCGCTCTTCGCGTACCCGCAGTCGAAGACCGGCTATTTCATCGACCCTGCGACCGGCAACATCGTCGATTACCTGCCCGGCTGTGATGCGCAGGCACAAGCGCTGAACAGGTGTCTGACGATCTACCCCGGCTCGCAGCTGGCGCCGTCGACCACCCGTGTCGACCTGCTCGGCAAGTTCACCAAGAAGCTCAATGACGACTGGACCTTCGGGCTGCAGGCGTCGTGGTTCCAGAGCTCCTCGCAGGAAGTATCAGGCTACTCGGCCGGCGCCGGGAACATCGGGGGCGTCTCCAATCTCGTATTCGGCCCGGGATTGCCGCTCACCGTGGTGCCGGCCTCATCGCTGGTCACGCCGAACATCATAACGGTCCCGAGCTCGAACCCAATGTATCCGGCGTGCACCACCGAGAGCTGGTGCGGCTCGCCGCTCGCCTTCCAGTACAACTTCCCTGAGCTCGGCGCGGCGTCCGTCTTGACCAACACCAATACGTACCGGCTATTGGCGAATCTGGACGGCAACGCGGGCGGCTGGAAGCTGCACGGCACTCTCGGCGCCATGTATGCGCGCATGTCGTACAAGCTCACGGGCAACATCAACTGGCAGGACCTGCAGAACGCGCTCAACAATGGTTATATCTTCGGCAGCGGCGGCGCGACCCAGCTGTTCGCACCGGTGATGAAGACGAACCCGTGGAGCGAGCTCGACCTGGTGGACCTGCACGGCACGCACAAGCTGTTCGAGCTGCCCGGCGGCCCGCTGGACATGGCCATCGGCGTGCAGTACTACAAGAAGACGCAGGATGAGCATGCGCCGCCGTCCGCGGTGACCGGCGCGCAAGGAGAGGGTGGTGGCCCGATCTTCGTGATCGGCACCGAGAAGGATGCCGCGGCATTCCTCGAGCTCGACGGCAAGCCCGTCAAGCCGCTGGAGATCGATGCGGCCGTGCGCTACGACAACATCCAGGGCGTGGGCTCGGCCACGACCCCGCAGGTCGGAGTGAAGTTCACTCCGTGGCGCTTCATCGCGCTGCGCGGCACGTACGGCAAGGGCTTCCGTGCTCCGTCGGCCGCCGAGGGCGGCCAGTCCGGAGAGCTCTTCGGGGCCGGCACCTACCAGGACCCGGTCCTCTGCCCCAACGCCGTGCCGAACGGCATGGCTGCCGGGCCGGGCGACTTCTCCACCCAGTGCGCCTTCTTCGTGACCGGCTTCCAGACCGCCAACCCGCATCTGCAGCCGGTCAAGTCGACGAACTGGACCCTGGGTGTCGTCCTGCAGCCGCTTCGGAGCATCAGCGCCTCCGTCGACTACTACAACATCAAGGTGCAGAACGATATCGTGTCGTCGTTCGAGGCCGGCGGCCTGAACAACTTCACGACCTCACTGCGCGGGGCGCCGATCATCCAGCCGTACTGCCCGGCTACCAACGTGAACGGCTGCACCACCGCGCAATTGGTCAATACGGTCACTCCGGTCGGCACGATCCTGGCGAACACGTACCCGTACGTGAACTCCGGCTTCACGCACACGACCGGCTTCGACGTCGACCTCAAGGGCAACTGGGACTGGGGGCGGTTTGGCGTCGTCTCGGCCGAGGCGACCTGGACACACCTGCTGACCTATCAGCTGCTGGCATTTGACGGCAGCGTAGGCGCCCCGGTGCTGTTCGAGCTCGCAGGCACGCACGGTCCGGCGGGTGTCTCGGGCGATACCGGCAACCCGAAGGATCGGGCCACGCTGCGGGTGAGCTGGCAGAAGGGTCCCCTCACCATCACCCCGAGCCTGAACTTCGTCGGGCACTTCAACATCACCGATCCTTCCGCAGGCGTGACCACCTGCTCCGCCGGCCTCGGGTACACCGCTAAGTTCCTGAATGGCGCGACGCCGCAGAACTCGCAGTGGTGCACGGTCGGGTACTTCCTGGAGACGAACCTCTACGGCGCGTACCAGATGAGCAGCAATCTCCAGATCCATGCCTCGGTACGGGATTTGTTCAACAAGACGCCGCCGGTCGACATGATGACCTACGGCTCGGGGACGAACTTCTACCCGTACGATGCGGCACTCGAGCAGGACGGTGCGGTGGGCCGGTTCATCACGGTCGGCTTCACCTACGACTTCGACTGACACTCTCGCCGATTCGCTCCTGGCGATGGGCCCCTTCGGGGGCCCATTTTTTTTGTGGCGCGGCGACAGCGCCGCTCCCGGCAAACCGGCGCGTGCCGTTGCTCAGGCACAACGCAAGCGCACTGAGTCACAAATTCCACGGTATTTTCGGTCGAAAGCACGCACTTGATGGCTGCTGTCATAAGCCATATTCGTTGCTTTTTCGCAAAAAGGTATCTCCGATTGGCGACGCGCTGCTAATATCCGCCGCCAAGCAGATCCAGCCTGGGCTTCAGCCTGGGCATCAAGCTGTCCGAAACGTTAAGTACAGCCGGCTCGGGACTTCGCCAGGAGGAGCCCGGCTTAACCTTGAACAGGGCGAGGGATTCGCCCCAAAGGAGAATTTGATGAGATCGAATCGTGAACTCGCGCTCGCCGTGAAACGCGCCCTCGCGACCGGCACCATTGCGCTCGTTGGCGCTGGCACGCTGGTGGCGTATGCGCACCCGGCTGCCACGGCGCAGACGACCACCAAGCAGGTGGCCGTTGCCAGGACCACCACCACGAAGGCGCCCCTCATGCTCGCGCAGGCGAGCGACGGCCAGACGACGGCCCAGCCCGCCACGACGACCTTGACGACCCCTCCGCAGCTGCAGACCGTCGTCGTCACCGGCACCATGATCGCGCGGCCCGAGTCGGAGACCGCAGAGGCGGTCACGGTCATCAAGGCCTCCGCCATCAAGAACCAGGGTCTGGTGAACGTCGAGCAGGCGGTGGACCAGATCGCCGCGAACGTGCCCTCAGCGGTCAACATCGCCCAGTCCGTCGGGCAATTCACGGGAGGCGGCACGTACGCCAACCTGCGCGACCTGGGCAATGGCCGCACCCTGATCCTCCTCGACGGCCATCGCCTCGCCAACAACGCTTCCACGGGCAATGCGGTGGACTTGAGCGGCATCCCGTTCTCGGCGATCGAGAGCGTCCAGGTGCTGCGCGAAGGCGCCTCCTCGCTGTACGGCTCGGACGCCATCGCGGGCGTGATCAACTTCATCACCAAGAAGAACTACCAGGGCGGTGAGATCGAGGCCGACTACGACCACCCGCAGCACCCGGGCGGCACCTCCGGCAACGTGGATTTCAGCTTCGGCCACGGCGACCTGGTGAGCGACGGCTATAACTTCATGATCACGGGAAGTTACAGCGAGCAGAAGGAGCTGATTGCGACCCAGCGATCCTTCTCCGCCACGGGCGTGGATCCGGCACGGGGTCTGCTCAATACGAACTTCATCGGAACGTGGCCCGCGACCGTGGTCGACGCCAACGGCAACGCCTTCAGCACCGGCTACCCGGGCTGCTCGGGCAACACCTTCGTGACCCGGCTCTACGGCGACTGCCAGTACGAGTATTCCGCCGCGACGGACATCATCCCGAAGCACAGCGAAGCATCCGGCATGGTCTCCTTCACCAAGGAACTGCCGGCCAACAACACAGTGGCGATTCAGTACTTCTACACCCGCTCCAAGGTGACCCAATGGGGCGGTCCGATGTTCTATGCCTTCCAGATGACGCCGCAGGCCGATCCGACCTATTTCCCGACGGCCTCGCAGCTCACTTGCGATCAGTACTTCACCGGCGGCCCCTGCTCCGGCGCACCGGACCTGGTCGATCCCATCACCGCGCTCTGGACCGACCCCAACAACAACCGCTTCTCGGACGACATCAATACCGAGCAGAGGGCCCTGGTGACGTTCTCCGGCGCCAACTACGGCTGGAACTACACCGCAACCCTCAACTACAGCCAGAACGAGAACACGCAGGGTGACATCGGCGGATATCCCAATCTGGCGCTGTGGACGCCCGACGGTACCAACCTCACCAACCTGGTCAACCCGTTCGGCGCCCAGACCGCGGCCGGACAGCAGTTCATCAACAGCTCGTACGTGAACGGCGTGTACGCCAACGGCAAGATGAAGCGTTGGAGTGCCGGCGCCCACGCCAGCCACCGGCTGGGTGACGCATTCCACGCGGGTCACGATGCGATCCTCGCGCTCGGCTTCGACGTGCGCGGCGACAGCTTCAATTTCGCCACGACCCCCTTGGACGTCATCCTCGCTCCCGCGACCGCGTTTTCGCCTCAGGCGATCCACGGCAGCCGGACGGCACAGGCAGCCTTCATCGAGCTGAACGTCCCGATGTCCAAGATGCTCGATGTCGACATCTCGGACCGCGAGGACCGGTACAGCGATTTCGGCACGACCAACAACGGCAAGGTGGCGGTGCGCTTCCAGCCGTCCCGTTACGTGACGTTCCGGGGCGCCGCCTCCACGGGCTTCCGGGCCCCGACGCTGTTCGATCTGTACAGGCCCAACAATCTCGGCGCGACCGGCGGCACCATGGGTCAGGGAAACCCGTTCTGTGTCACGCCGTCGTCCACGGGCGAGTGGACGTCGGCAACTTGCGCCGGACAGGGATTGGCGCTTTACGGCGGCAACACCAAGCTGACGCCGGAAACGTCGCAGAACTTCGACATCGGCGTCATCGTCGAGCCGATCCGGAATCTGGGCATCACGCTGGACTACTACCGCATCCTCCTGAAGAACGCGATCGGGGGGATTCCGTCCACCGCGATCTACGGCAATCCGACCGCGTTCGCTGGTGACTACGTGCTGAACTCGAGCGGGACGCTCACCACGTCGATCAACAGCGCCGCGCAGTGCACGCCGTACACGCTGCCGACCTGCGGATACATCCTGCAGAATGCGCAGAATACGGGCGGTGTCACGACCGATGGAGTCGACATCAGCGTCAAGTACTCCAAGCAGACGCACCTCGGAACTTTCAACGTGGATCTGGAAGGGACCGCCATCACGCAGTACCGGCTGCAGCAGTACACGGGCGGACCCGTGCTGAATCTGGTGGGCTGGTACAACCAGGGCAACCAGCCGGCGATCCGCTGGCAGCACGTCCTGAACGTCAACTGGACGAGCCCGAACGACATGTGGGGCGGCGGGATCACCAACCGGTTCTTCTCGTCCTACATCGACCAGAACCTGGAGCCGTACGCGGGGTTCGGGACCGGCCCGCAGCATCAGAGAATCGTCGGCAGCGACTCGACCTGGAACGTCTACGCGTCGTACAGGCCGATCCATCCTCTGACCGTGCTGTTTGGAATCCGGAACGTGCTCGACAAGAACCCTCCGTTCTCCAATCAGACGGGCAACTGGCCGACGGGCTACAACCCGATCTACTCGAACCCGTTGCTGCGGACCTTCTACATCAACCTGAAGTACAAGTTCCTCTGAAGATCCTGCAATCGAGTTGATTTGAAGCCCCGCCTCGCGCGGGGCTTTTTTTTGGGCTGCGGCGCAGACGAGCCGGATCGGGCCCGCCCGCGGCAGCGCGGCCACGACTCCCGATGCGGCCGCCGTTCGTCTTTCCAGCCGCACCGCTCACCGCAAGGAGCCGCGCCGCTGCCGCCTCGCTGCAGCCGCGTCACCCCGTTCGTGGCATAATTCCGGGTCATCGCCGCGTTGCCGCTCGGGCTCGCACAACAACAACGTCGACGGAGGAGCATTCCGTGAAGCGTCTTCTTCCCCTCTCCTGCGCCGGTGCGCTCCTGATCTCCCTGTGCGGTTCCGGGCCGTCCCGGGCGACCCAGCCCAACGCGAACGCCCGGCCCCTGGCGACCAGGGATGATCCCGAGACCCTCGTGCTGGACGCGAGCGATGTCGGGCGCGGCATCATGACCTCGACGATGCAGATACCGGTGCGGCCCGGCCAGTTCACCTTCGTGTACCCGAAGTGGATCCCGGGCGAGCACGGCCCGACCGGGCCCCTGGCGGACATCTCTCAGATCAAGGTCACGGCGAACGGCCAGCCGGTCTCCTGGCGGCGCGACAAGGTCGACATGTACGCCTTCCACGTGGCCGTGCCCCGCGGTGCGCACGAGCTCGACGTGAAGTTCACCGTGCTGGTGAACTCGCCGGATACGATGGCGACGGCGAATCTCGCGATCGTCAACTGGAACCGGGTGCTCTTCTACCAGAACGACACCAACTCCCATCACGTCTGGTTCAAGCCGAGCATCATCCTGCCGAAAGGCTGGAGCTACGGCACGGCGCTGCCGGATGCGGTGCAGTCGGGCAACCGCGTGGATTTCGGCGAGGTCGCCCTCAACATGCTGGTGGACTCGCCCCTCGACTGCGGCCGCTTCTACAAGCACATCGAGCTGTGGCGTCAGGGAAGCGCATATCAGGAGCTCGACGTTTTCGCCGACGCTCCGCAGGACCTGGATTTCTCGAAGAAGCTGATCGCCAAGTACAAGCGCATGACGCCCGAGGCGCTCGCCCTCTACGGCTCGCGCCACTGGAACGACTACCATTCGCTGCTGACGCTGTCGAACAAGGTCGGGTTCCAGGGCATTGAGCACCACCAGTCGAGCGACGACCGGGCGCCGGCGGATTTCATGACGAATCCGAAGATGCAGCTCGCGGCCGGCGATCTGCTGACGCACGAATTCTCGCACTCCTGGAACGGCAAGTATCGCCGCCCCGCGGATCTCACCACGCTCAATTTCCAGATTCCGATGCAGACGGACCTCCTCTGGGTCTACGAGGGGATGAATCAGTACCTCGGTGACCTGCTGTCCTTCCGCATGGGCATCCGCAAGCCGAAGCAGTATCCGGAGTATCTCGCGATGATCTATGCGGCGATGGCGAACGAGCCGGGCCGCAGGACCGAGCCGCTGATCGATACGACGACGGCCGCGCCTTACCTCTATGAGGCCAAGGGCTCCTATCCCAGCATTCGCCGCACGGCGGGCGATTTCTACACGGAAGGCGAGTTGCTGTGGCTCGACGTCGATACGATCATCCGCGAGAAGACGCACGGAAAGAAGTCGCTCGACACGTTCCTGCATCTTTACAGCGAGCCTGCGCTGACCGGCCCGATTACCAAGACCTACACCCGCGCCGACATCGAGCATCTCCTCAACGAGGTGGTACCGTACGACTGGCACGCCTTCTTCCAGAAGCATGTGTACGACGTCGCGCCCCTGCCGCCGACCAGCGAGCTGGCGCGGGCGGGGTGGAAGCTGGTCTACACGAGCAAGCCCAATGAGTTCACCGAAGCGGGCGAGATGCTGCGGCACATGAACTCCCAGTGGCTCACCTACGGCGTGAACATCAGCAGTGACAACACCATCACCGACGTGCGGGAGGGCTCACCGGCCTGGACGGCGGGAATGGCGCCCGGCATGAAGATCATGGCCGTGGACGGTCAGGCCTTCTCGGACAAGGTGCTCGGCTACGTGCTGAAGCAGGCGGAGCACACCAGCACGCCGACGACGTTCCTGGTGCAGCAGTCGGGCTGGTATCGGACGCTGGATGTGGATTACCACGGCGGCCCGAAGTACCCGCACCTCGTACGGATACCCGGCAAACCGGACATGCTGGCGAAGATCATGGCGCCGCACGCGGCCTCCTGACGGAGGCCCCATGCGCGCGTCCATCATTGCGGGTGCGCTTTGCTGCCTGGCGCACGTCTGCGCGGCTGCCGGCCACGATCTCTCGTGCAAATCGGCCGCGGCGGTCTCGGCCGAGCTGGCGGCGCACCGGGTCACCTCGCAAGCTCTGGTCACCGGCTATGAGGCGCGGATCGCGCGCCTCAATCCGCAGATCCACGCCGTCATCGGCGGCAATCCCCGGGCCCTGGCCGAGGCGCGCGCCTCCGATGCGCGGCGCGCCGACGGCAAGGCCTTGGGCGCCCTGGACGGGCTTCCGATCCTGGTCAAGGACAACATCGGCATCGCGGGACTTCCGACCACTGCGGGCTCGCTCGCTCTCCTCCACAATGTGCGCAGCGTGAGCGCTCCGGTGGTCAGCCGTCTGCGTCGCGCTGGAGCGGTGATCCTCGGCCGGACCAACCTCTCGGAATGGGCGAATATCCGCTCGGAGCACTCGACGAGCGGCTGGAGCGCCGTGGGCGGGCTGACACGCAATCCCTACATGCTCGACCGCTCGGCCTGCGGGTCGAGCTCCGGGTCTGCCGCCGCGGTCGCGGCCGGCATGGCGGCGGCGGCCATCGGGACGGAGACGGACGGCTCCATCAGTTGCCCGGCCTCGATGAATGGCCTCGTGGGCCTGAAGCCCACCGTCGGGCTCATCTCCCGCACCGGCATCGTGCCCATCAGCCGGACGCAGGATACGGCCGGGCCCATCACCCACACGGTGCGGGACGCGGCGATGCTGCTGACCGCGATGGCCGGGAGCGACCCGGCCGATCCGGCCACGGCGCACGCCGATGCGCATCGGATGGACTACACCAAAGCACTCGATCCGCATGCGCTGCAGGGCGTACGCCTGGGTGTGGCGCGCTTTCTGCTCAAGGGCTTCACGCCCGAGACGCTGCGCGTATTCGATCACGCGCTCGCCGTGCTGAAGGCCCAGGGCGCCACCCTGGTGAGCGTCGACGACTACCACATGTCGAAGCTCGCGAAGAACGAGAACATCGTCCTCTCGACGGAGCTCAAAGCGGACCTCAACGCTTACCTCGCCGGATCACCGCCCGCGGTGAAGAGCCGCACGCTGGCGCAGCTCATCGCCTTCGACGATGCCCACGCGAAGCAGGAGATGAAGTGGTTCGGGCAGAGCATGTTCCTCGAGGCCGAGCGCACCAAGGGACTCGAGGACCCCTCCTATCTCAAGGCACGCGCGGCCAACCTGCGTCTCGCGGGACCCGACGGGATCGATCGGCTGCTCAAGCAGCATGACGTCGTCGCCCTCGTCTCGCCCACGCAGAACCCGGCTTCCGTCATCGATCTGGTGAACGGCGATTCCGGTATGGGCCCCGGCGACAGCAGCCTGCCGGCCGTCGCCGGTTATCCGTACATCACCGTGCCGATGGGAGAAGTGCACGGACTGCCCGTCGGCCTGTCCTTCATCGGGCCGAAGTGGTCCGAGGCCCGGCTGCTCGGGCTCGCCTACAGCTACGAGCAGGCAAGCCACGCGGCGCGTCCGCCCACTTTTGCCGCGGACGTGCTGCATCCGCGGCGCGCCCGATCATGCCACTGACGGCAAGGGCCGCGTGCGGTCCGGTGTCGGCTCAATCGGGAAACGGCGCCATGGACCTTCGTCGAGACTCCTGTCCCGCGATGGCGGCCCTTGGAATGAAGAAGCCGCAACGGAGCCCTGTTGCCGAGCGTCTGCGGCGAGCCGATTCGACGCCAGTCGATGTGAGATTCCGTTGATGGGAGACCCTATGTGCCCGCACCAGCCGACCGGTTTTGGGGTCCGACGCGCAACGCTTGCGCTGCTGGCCCTGGTCCTGCCTTCCGCCGCGATGGCCCAGGGGCGTCATTTGACGGCTCAGGACTACGCGCGGGCCGAGCGTTTCATGCCGTATAACACCGCGCCTCTCGTCGACCACGACGTGCAGAAGGCGCACTGGCTCGACGACCGGCGGTTCTGGTTCATCGATCACGATGCCGGCGGCGATCACTATCGGGTGATGACCGCCCCGACCGGTAAGGTCACTCCAGCATTCGACCAGCACGCGCTCGCCGCCGCCCTCAGCAAAGCGGTGGGCAAGCCGGTCCCGGCCTCGAAGCTCGGGATCACGGGGATCCAGATCAAGGGCGCCGGACGGTACCAGATCACCCGAAAGGGGAAACGCTACCGGTGCGACCTCGCCGGCGCGGCGCACTGCAGCCGCGAGAAGCGCCACCGGGCGCCGGGCATTCTTTCGCCGAACAAGAAGCTCGAAGCCTTCATTCGCCACTGGAACCTGTGGGTGCGCAATACGGCCACGGGGCACGAGACCCAGCTCACCTTCGACGGCGTGAAGAACTTCGGGTACGCCACCGACAACGCGGGCTGGCGGCAGTCCAGGGGCCCGGTGCTCGACTGGTCACCGGACTCGACCGAGATCGCCACTTACCAGCAGGACCAGCGCCGCGTTGGCGACATGTACCTGGTGAGCACGCGCCTGGGACACCCCAGGCTCAAGGCGTGGAAATACGCGCTGCCCGGCGACAAGCACGTCTTCATGATCGAGCCGGTGATCATCGACGTCGCCACCCGAAAGGTGGTGCGGCTGCAGCTGCCGCCGCAGCAGCGGCTCTCGAGTCTCTGCGACGACATCAGCTGCAAAGCCAACGGCCACTGGGACGATGCCCAGTGGGCGCCCGACGGCAAGACGCTGGCGCTGGTGACCACTTCACGCAACCGCAGGCACGAATGGTTGCGAGTCGCTGACGCAGGCACCGGCGCCGTACGGACGGTGTTCGAGTACAGCGTCAAGACTTATTACCGCAGCGGCATCGACGCGGTGAGCTGGCGGTATCTGCCCACTCTCGGTCAGGCGATCTGGTACAGCGAGAAAACCAACTGGGGCAATCTCGACCTCTACAGCCTGAAGACCGGCAAGCTCGAGCGCCCCATCACCATCGGCCATGGCGACGTGACGGAGGTTCGCCATGTCGATCCGAAGACAGGGACGGTGTGGTTCATGGCCGTAGGCCGCACTCCGGGCGTCAACCCGTATTACAAGCAGCTGTGGAAGGTCGGCCTCGACGGCGGCAAGCCGAGACTCCTGACGCCGGAGCCCTGCGATCACATCATCAGCATGTCGCCGGACGGGAAATACTTCGTCGATAGCTGCTCCACGCCGACCCAGCCTCCGGTCACGACGCTTCGCCAATCGAGCGACGGCAAGATCCTGGCGACGGTGGCCCAGGCGAGCGTCTCGCGCCTGCAGGCCATCGGCTGGCGTCCGCCGCAGCTCATCACCGTGAAGGCGCGCGACGGCAAGACCAACCTCTATGGACTCCTCTTCAAGCCGACGAACTTCGACCCGCACAAGCGCTACCCCATCGTCGATTACGTCTACCCCGGTCCGCAGATCGGCTCGGTGTTCACGTTCCGCTTCCAGCCTTCGGTCTACGACGACCAGTCCCTGGCCGACCTGGGCTTCATCGTGGTCGCGATCGACGGCATGGGTACCCCATACCGCTCGGCCAGGTTCCAGCGGCTCTGGTACGGCGACATGGGCGACAACACCCTGCCCGACCAGATCGCGGCGCTGAGGGAGCTGGGCGCCCGGCATCCCTGGATCGATCTCAACCGCGTCGGGATCTGGGGCCATTCGGGCGGCGGCAACGCCACCGCGGACGCCATGTTCCGCTATCCGGACTTCTTCAAGGTCGGCTGGGCCGAGAGCGGCAACCACGACAACCGCGTCTACGAGAACGACTGGGGCGAGATGTATCAGGGCCTGCTGGTGCGCGGCAAGGACGGCAAGACCAACTACGACAATCAGGCCAACGAGCTCCTGGCCTCGCACCTCAAGGGCCACCTGATGCTCACCTACGGCACGATGGACGACAACGTGCCGCCGGAGAGCACC
>DASTAC010000196.1:0-8603 GCA_035713045.1 Steroidobacteraceae bacterium | reverse complement strand
TGGCCGGGCGCCCATCCGGCGTGACCGATGAAGATCCGCAGACCCTGCATCGGCCTCCTGCGGGCCAGGAGCTCGAGCAGCAGCTTGCGCTCGGCGCTCACATACACTCCTGCGCACACCCGCACCGCGCCCGCAGGCGCCGTTTTGGCGCGAAAGAGGTACCACGCCTTGCCGAACCCGACCGGGCCGCCGTAGTACACCCGGGCGCGCACGTGTGCGAGCTTCAGCTGCGGAAACAGGCGCGCGACGGAAATCGGCATCGGCCGGTTGATGATGATGCCGACCGGAACGGGCGCGAGGTTGTTCATCACAACCACGATCGAGCCCCCGAAATTGGGGTCCGCCACGACGCTGCGGGCGACGAGGAGCATTGCAGTCAGGGCGTGTGCCCGGGCATGCGGGACAGCGGGCGTCGGACCGGTCCCTCCCGCCGCAGCGAGCGGCGGCGGGAACAGTGCCACGGCGAGCAGCGCTGCCGCGAGACCGCCCCGAATGCAGAATGCCTTGCTCACCGGCGCCACCCGCCTCCGCGCGATTGTCGCGGCCGAAACCGACCGGTCTGCCGCAGATTCTACGCCGTTCGTCGCGGACGGCAGAACCTTCGACGTGACCCGCAAGCTCGCCCGAAACTTCGACTCCTTCACCTGGCTTCCAGACGGCAGCGGCCTGCTGCTCGTCGGGAAGGACGGAACGCGATCGGTGATGTGGGAGCAGGGCCTCAGCGGCGGCAACAGCCGCATCGACCTCGGCACCGTGGAGATGGCAGGAAAGCCGAGTGTGTCTTAGACTCCAACGTACCGCTGGTCAACAGTTACGAGTGGTACCACGCGCTGCGCGACAACGCAGTGCCGGTGCGGTTCTACGCGTATCCGGCGAACACCCACTTCCCCGGGGGCATCGTGCACACGACCGACATCTTTCGCCGCTGGGTCGGCTGGATGACCGCTCACCTGCACTGAGACTCGGGCGTTGGAACTCCTCACGCCGGGCGGATTTTCTTCCCCATGGCGAAGACCCCTTCGAGGCGCCGGCCGCGCTCGGGCGCGAGCCATGCCGCAAAATCCAGGCCCGCGGGCGCGAAACGCGGCACCCGCTGGTCGAGGCGCGTGATGCAGACGAGCGATGCGCTCGACCTCGAGCCCGGCGTGTTCACCCGCGCAAGCCCGCGCGCCATCGCGCTCTCGCTCAAGCGCTCCGCCGAATCGAGCCGGCGCCGCAAGGCGGAGCCATTCCGCTCGGCCATGTCGATGCTGAGCTTCCACATCAATCGGTCCGGGAAGGGCCTGAGCCCGGAGCGCCGCCGGGTTCTCAACGAGGCGAAGCAGGAGCTGCGCGCGGTCTTCGGCCGCTCATAGGTGCTTCAGGGCATCGAACCCCAGCACCAGAACGCCGCGGACGATGCCGACCGCGACCCGGACACCGGTCGCGGTGATGTCGAAGACTCCCCGTACGGCGAAGCGCCCGGCTTCCGCGAAGATCCGATAGGGATGGCGCCGCGCATACACGATGGCCGTGCGCTCGTCGTCGCGCGCGGCCTGGCGCTGGGCCGCGCTCAGGGCAGAGATCGGCACCACGCTCATTCGCACCGGCGCTGTGCCGCTTTGATAGAACCCCAGCTGACGGGCGACCGCCGGCGTCGCATCCAGGATGCGGTCCCCGTAGAAGGGGCCCCGATCGTCGACCATGGCCACCGCTTCGCGGCCGTTGCGCAGATTGCGGATCGTGACCCAGGTGCCGAACGGCAAGGTCTTGTCGGCGATTCGCATCGCCTGCGGATCGAAAGGTGCGCCGCTTGCCGTGGGCCGCCCGGCATCGCCCAGGCCATACCAGGATGCGGTGCCGCGTGCACTGTACCCCGCCGCAGAGGCGAGTACGTGATAACAGCCGTGTCCTGCGACGCAGTATGCGCGAGAAGCGGCGGGCGCGGTCCTGGGAGCGGAGGCGCAGCCCCCGAGAGCGAGAAGGATTCCAGCCAGCAGTGCATGCCGCAGGCGCATGGTGATCCATTGAACCGCATGGGCCATGTAGGAGTCTATCCCATCCACGGATACGATCGGCGGGCGGCCGCGAAGCGGCCGGGGCGCCATTCTGAAATAATCGCCGCGATGAGGACTCCAGACGACCTGCTGCAACCTACGCTCGGACGGCATGACAGCGCTGCGACGTCGATCTACTCCGCGCTGACGGGATATGCCGCATCCTTCTTCGGGGGCCCGCTCGCCGGCGGCGCGGTCGCGCTCGCGAACGCCTGGCGGCTGAGGCGGTTGAAAACCGACTGGCCCCTTGGCGTTCTCGCGCTGGCAGCGACGGCGGCCCCCCTGTGGTGGTGGTACCGGGGCGGCGCGCAATGGGTCACCGCCTACGCAGGCGGCGATGGTCTCGAGGTCCTCTTCCGCGTGCTCGGACTGGGATTTTTCGCGCTGGCCTACGGCTGGCATCGGCAGTACTACCGCAACATGGCGCTCTTCGGCCTCTCGCCTCCCTCGGGCTGGATCATCGGAGTGGTTGCGGTCGCGATCGGCCTGGCCGCGGAGTTCGGCCTGACGGCGGTGCTCTCGTGAGCGACGACTCCGGGATCACGCCCGAGCTTGCGGCCTTCGAGCAGGAGGCGCATGCGCTCATCGAGCGGCGCCGCTACGCGCAGGCCCGGAACGCCGTGAGCCGCGGGCTCAGGAGCTTTCCGGAAAGTGTCGAGCTGCAATATCTCGCGGCGTTCATCGACTACGCCTCCGAGCGGCCGCAAGAGGCGCTGCAGGGCGTCAGATCTCTGCTGTCGCAGGCGCCGCACCACTATGGCGCCCGCATGTTGTATGCGCACCTCCTCGAAGGCGCCAGGCAGCTGCCCGAGGCGGAGCTCGTCTGGATCGACCTGCTGCGGGAGAACCCGCAGAGCGCCGACTGCTTCGCCGGCTACGGGGAATTGATGCTGAAGACGCTGAACCTGGAGAAGTCCCGGCGGCTTGCCCACGAGGGGCTGCGCCAGTCCCCGGACCATGCCGGCTGTCTGTATCTGGCCGCGATGATCGACTTGATCCGCCACCGCGGCGGCGCCGACAGCGAGCACCTGCAGCGCATGCTCCAGGAGCACCCCGAGCACGTGCGCTCCGCCGTCGCGCTGGTCATTGCGCTCTCGGAAAAGGGCAATGACCGCGGCGCGCTCCGCATCGCGCAGCAGCTCCTGCGCCACCAACCCGACTCCAAGCCGCTGCTCACCCTCGTGCGCAGCCTCCGGGCGCGAACACATTGGAGCATGCTGCCGCTCTACCCTCTGCAGCGCTGGGGCTGGACCGCCGCGATCGTCATCACTCTCGTGGGATTGGTCGGGCTGCGCGTCGGTGAGCAGAGCCTCCCGCCCGTCGTGTTCGAGACGCTGACGTGGGTCTGGCTGGCGTACGTCGTCTACAGCTGGACCTGGCCGAAGCTGCTGCGCCGTTATCTTTGACCTGAATCGCACGACCCGAAGGACATCATGAGCGAATCGCGGGAAGACCTCGAGCGGGCCCTGTTGGGAGATCCCTTCAACGGCGAGCTGCGCGGCCGGTATGCCGAATGGCTGCTCGGTGCCGCCGAGCACGGCGCCGCGCTCGCCCAATACGAGATCCTCATGCGGCAATCGCCCGAGGCCGCGCCGCACCAGGTGGGGGCCGCCCGCGCCCTGCTGCGGCTCGGCAAACCGTCGGAGGCGGCCAGGCACTATGCCGACGCGCGCAAGCTGAAGGGCTTCGTTCCGGACGAGGAGCTGGAGTCGCATCTGGCCGCGACGACCCGCAGCCACGGACCCAAGCTGTCGGTCATCGGGGGCGGACGCGGCGAGAATGTGGTGGATCTCGCAGTGCCGTCCCAGGAGCGCACGCGCTTCGACGACATCGCGGGGCTCGAGGATCTGAAGCGCACGATCCGGCTGCAGATCATCGAGCCGTTCGTGAAGCCGGGGCTGTTCGCGAAGTTCAAGAAGCGCGCCGGCGGCGGCGTGCTGCTCTACGGCCCACCGGGCTGCGGCAAGACCATGATCGCCCGGGCCGTCGCGACGGAGTGCCGTGCGGAATTCGTGTCGGTCGGCATATCGGACATCCTGAATCTCTACATCGGCGAGAGTGAGCGCAACCTCGCGGCCATGTTCGAGAAGGCCCGGCACAGTCGCCCATGCGTCCTCTTCTTCGACGAGATCGATGCGCTCGGCTTCGCGCGCTCGAAGGCCCGCTCCGAGCATACTCGCCAGATCGTCAACGAGTTCCTCGCGCAGCTCGACGGGTTCGGCACCGACAACCATGACGTGCTCATTCTCGCGGCCACCAACATGCCGTGGGATGTCGATTCGGCGCTCAAGCGGCCCGGCCGGTTCAGCCGGCAGGTGTTCGTGCCGCCACCGGACGAGGCGGCGCGCGCGCACATCGTGGAGCTGAAGCTGGAAGGCGTGCCGCACGAGGCCATCGACACCCGCGCCATCGCCGCCATCACGCCGCACTTCTCAGGCGCCGACATCGAGGGGCTGGTCGAGCTGGCCAAGGATTACGTGCTCGAGGAGCACCTGACGCAGAACGTCGATCGCGGTGTCCGGCAGGAGGACCTGCTGAAGGCTGCTCAGGCCGCGACGGCGTCGACGCTGGACTGGCTGCGGACGGCGAGGAACCTGGTGAAATACGCCGGCGCAGACGATGCCTACAGCGAGGTCGGACGGTATCTCAAGACGCACAAGCTCGCTTAGGGCCGGGATGTCCGTGCGGCCTGGAGACAGCTGTCGACCCGTTGTGTGGTCCAGCTACGCGAGGATGACGGTCGAGGAGAAATCGGCGGAGTCGATATACGTCCAGAAATCCTGCGCGCCGGCTTCTCTCACGAGGGATGCCAGGGCGCCGACCGCCTCGCGATCGTAGGCCGTTCCGGCGCCACGCTGGAGCTCCGCGAGCGCCTCCGCACACCCGTGCGCCTCGCGGTAGGGGCGCGGCTGGCAGATTGCTTCGAACACGTCCGCCACCGTACTGATGCGCGCTTCGATCCCGATAGCGGTCCCCGCCAGCCCGAGCGGGTATCCCGAGCCGTCCAAGCGCTCGTGATGCTGCCCGATGATCGCCTGCACCGGCCAGGGAAGGCTCACGTTCTCGAGCATCTCGACCCCGGCCCGCACGTGCGTCTTGACGAGACTGAATTCCTCTGGCGTCAGTTTCCCGGGCTTCGAGATCAGCTCGGCAGGCACGGCGATCTTGCCGATATCGTGCACGAGCGCGCCGAGGTAAAGGCCTTCCAGCTGATGCGCCTGGAGTCCGAGCCTTCGCCCGATACTGGTGGCGAGCACGGCAACCTGCTCCTGGTGCAGGGCCGTATGCCGGTCTCTGCGGCTGGCTATCGCGCTTATCGTGTGTATGGTCTGTATGAGCGCATGGCGCGCCTGACGCAGTGCTTCATCGAGTGTCTGCTGCGCCTCGTCGTCTGATCGGACCGTATGAGTCATCGCACCACCATTTCATGACAACGGCAGGCGATCGCGGCCCCCCGCCTGCCGGGCGTCGTCGCCCGGGACCGTTCAGCATGTTAATTGGAAAACGGGAGATCGCAATAGAAATCATTATCTTCATGGCGCGGCTCGAGCCATCCGGCAGATCTTCGGCGGACCTCGCTGCATCAGGTCGCCAAGGACCGGCAGGGCACAGGAGTACAGCCCGATGTGAGGGTTTCAGCGGCCGACGCTCTCGCCGTTGCAGAGCAACGCGCAGCGCGAGAGATCAGCAAGGACATATCGCATCACCCGGGGACCGGCTGAATGGCGGGCCAGGAACCACCGGCCGACCGGCAGGACAGGCGAATCCCGCGCTGAATACGCGAGTTGTCAGACCTTGGTGAAGCCGTCAGTGCTCCACTCTTCTGAGCCGACGCCGCTTGATTCGGGCGAGTCGGGGGGTAATTCGCGCCCCGGAACGCCTGCTGCCATCCCTGCTTGAAGTAGTTGGTCTCATTCACCCAGCAGCCGCTCCGCCCCGCCACGGCACGGCACGGCACGGACATCGCCGCCGCCCCATCCCCCTCGGGGTCATCCCACTGAGCACGAAGTCGTCCTGTACCGGCTGGTCGCGCCATGGAGATGGTTCCCTTGGGCGGCCGACGGTCGCAGCCGCCTTGGGGGCGCCTTAGGGGGGCGCCTTGGCCGCATCCCATGTGCGCCGGAGGTTCATAATGTGCTGACCTGCACGCGCCGGCCGGCGGTGCCCCCGACAGGGTAAATTCGATGACCGCTCTCTTCACCCCGCTGCGAATCGGCGAGCTCGAGCTCGCCAACCGCATCGTCATCGCGCCGATGTGCCAATACTCGGCCGTGGATGGCTGCATGAGCGACTGGCACGTGATTCATCTCGGCAGTCTGGCGATCTCGGGTGCCGCCCTGCTCACGATCGAGGCGACTGCCGTAATGCCGGAGGGTCGCATCACCTACGCCGACGTCGGGCTCTGGGATGATGCTACCGAGCAGGCCATGGCGCGTACGCTCGCAAGCGTACGGCGCTGGTCAGAAGTTCCCATCGCCATACAGCTGGCCCATGCGGGCCGAAAGGCTTCCACGGAGATACCGTGGAAAGGCGGAACTCAGATCGCGCCCGGGATGACGAACGGCTGGCAGACCGTGGCCCCTTCGGCCATTCCCTTTACAGCCGAAGCACTGCCGCCACTCGCACTCGATCACGCAGCGTTGAGGGGCGTACGCGATGCCTTTGCGGGCGCGGCCCGGCGTGCCGCGCGGTTGGGCGTCGAGGCCGTGCAGCTGCACGGCGCGCATGGGTATCTGCTGCACCAGTTCCTCTCGCCTCTGTCGAATCGGCGGACGGACGAATATGGTGGGAGCCTGGAGAACCGCATGCGCTTCCCGCTCGAGGTATTCGAGGCGGTCCGGGCCGCGTTTCCCGCGGGGCGGCCGGTCAGCATGCGGGTGTCGGGCACGGACTGGGTCGAGGGGGGCTGGGATATCGCGCAGACCGTAGAGTTCGCGAAGGCACTCGAGTCGCGCGGCTGTGCCGCCATTCATGTGTCGAGCGGGGGGCTGCATCCCGGGCAGAAGATTCCCATCGGTCCCAGCTACCAGGTGCCGCTCGCGCGCGCCGTGAAGGCTGGCGTGCGCGTGCCCGTCGTCGCCGTGGGACTCATCACGGAGTTCGAGCAGGCGGAGGCGATCGTCTCGACAGGCGATGCGGACCTGATCGCCCTGGCGCGCACGATTCTCTTCAACCCTCGCTGGCCCTGGCATGCGGCCGCGCACTTTGGCGAGCGCGTGCGGGCGCCGGCTCAGTATTTGCGCTCTCAGCCGCGACAGTACCGCGATCTGTTCGACATGGGAGACTGAGCTGCCGGGCAGCCCGGCTGGAGCACGGCGTGCGCTCATGTCACCGGAGGCGGCGATTCAACATGTGCGGAAGCCTCCATGAAAGCGCTCATCTTCGACCTCGACGGCACGCTCATCGATTCCGTGTATCCCCATGCGCCGGCGTGACAGCAGATGCTCGATGAAGTGGACCTGCAGCTGCCGGCCTGGGAAATCCAGCGGCTGGAGGCGCGGCACTATGCGTTCAGGAGCTACGCCCACCTGCAGTCATCGCTGCCCGGGGCGCGGGTAGTACCCGAGGATGCAGCGCCACGGACCGCGAAGCATCCCCATGACTGTTGCGGGGCCGTCAGGAACGCTGCAAAAGCGCGTATGCGAACAACTGCTCGGATCCGGCCGGCGTGCGGTGCCGCTCGGTACGCTCGTGCACCAGCGTGAACGCGGGCGCAAATATGGCCGCGATGTCCTCAGCAGACCGGCGCGCGACGGGCAGTCCGCTGCAGCGCTCGGGCCCCGCCGGCGCGAATCCAGCGATCACGGCGTGCCCGCCTATCGGGAGCGCGCTCGCCGCAATTTGCGCGTAGCGTTTGGCATCCGAAACGTCGGTCAGAAAGTGCAGCACAGCGCGGTCGTGCCAGAGGTCGAAACCTCCTGAGGGGAGAGCGATGTCCAACACGTCCCCCGCGTACCACTTGACGAGCTTCGCCCGTTCACCGAGGCGTCGCTGAGCAACCGCCAGTGCCTGCTCCGAGAGGTCGAGGACGCTGACATTGCGCAGGCCACGGTCCAGCAGGTCGTCAACGAGCGTCGATGCTCCCCCGCCCACATCGATTACGCGCGAGGTGGCGGACATTCCAGCCGCCGTAAGGAGCTCCAACGACACATCCAGGCGGGGCCGATACCAGCTGACGGAGTCAGCGCTCTTGGTCCGATAGATGTTCTGCCAATGGTCTTGCCGGTCATTTCTCTGGTCTGCCATATCCCCTCCGGGCGTGTTCGGCGCTCACAAGGCTCGCGCAACTCCGATTTCGCTGGCGCAATTGAACCAAACTCTATGATTCGACCCACGCCAGACTGGGCAAGTATCGGCTCTGCGTTGACGTGATAGAGCGCGAGACGCGTTTTGGGTCCGAGCGGCAGGCCGCCATCGTCGGAGGGTGTGCGGAGTGTCGTCGGAGCAACGGCCGGCCTGCAATCTCCAGGCGCGCGATGCCGTTCTTGCGCTGCCAGAGCTGTACGTCGCCGGGATCGCGGCGCGGGACGGGGGTGCAACCATGACGCATGCTCTATCGGGGCGGGG
>DASTAC010000195.1:0-5722 GCA_035713045.1 Steroidobacteraceae bacterium | reverse complement strand
TCCGCCGCCGGGGACGTTGTGCGCCTCGATGCTGCCGCCGTGCAGGGTGATGGCGCGGGCGGCGATGGCGAGTCCCAGGCCCTCGCCGCCGCCGGCGCGGTCGCGGGCGGCATCGACGCGGTAGAAGGGCTCGAAGATGAGTTTCAGGTCCCTCTCCGGAACGCCGGGGCCGTGATCCCGGACGGCGACCTCGATCCAATCCCGCTTGCCTGCGGTCACGAGGACCGCTGAGCCGGGAGGACCGTAACGCACGGCGTTGCGGATGACGTTCTCGAAAGCGCTGCGCAGAAGCTCGGCATCGCCGCCGACTTCCAACCCCGGCTCAGTGTGTACGGACACCGTGCTCTTGCGCGCGTCCGCCTCGATGGCGACGTCCTGTGCGATGCTCTCGAGCAGGTTGCCGATGTTGACTGGCACCGCCTCGAAGGCGCTCGCGGGACGCTCCAGCCGGACGAGCTTGAGGATGCGTGCAATGAGATGCTCCAGGCGGTCGGCCTCGCAGGCGACGCGCGTGAGCTGGCGCTGCGTTCCGCCCTCATCCCGCCGCGCGAGCGACAGCGCGAGCTGCAGACGGGTAAGAGGCGAGCGCAGCTCGTGTGAGACGTCGCGCAGCAGCTGTTGCTTCGACTCGAGCAGGGTCTGCACCCGCTCCGCCATGGCGTCGAAGTCGGCGGCGAGCAGCGCCAGATCGTCCTGACGGCCCTTCAGCTGCGGCAGCATGCGAACGCTCAAGTCTCCTGCCGCCATCGAGCGCGTGGCCTGACGCATCCGATCGATCGGCCCGACGAGATGCCGGGTCAGAAAGAAGCAGATGACGGTGCTCACCACCAGCGCGATGGCGAGCGTCGCCGCGGCCACCGCCGGCAGCTCCAGCTCCCCGAAGATGCGCGGATGCTCGTGCAGCGGCCCCACGAGCACGTGATAGGTCCGCCCGCCCGGGGTCATCAGCACCAGGGCGCCGCCGATCGGCGCGATGGCGCCTGAGCGCACCGTCTTCCTCCCGGACTTGGTCCGCCCCTGCAGCGGCACCTGCAGGAAGTGCGGCAGCGGCCGGTTGAGCAGGTCGTGGCCGTTGGGACCGACGACGAAGGTGCGTGAGAACGCCGGGTCGGAGCCGAGCTCGTTGAGCCATGCGCGCAGTGCGTCAGGGCCGCCATTCTCGAAGGCATCCGCCGCCTGGGCGAAAAGCTGCCCGCGCTGCACCCAGGGTTGCTCCTCGCGGCCCTGGATGGCGACGCTGACGGCCACGGTCACCGTGCCGACCAGGATGAGGACGATGGCGAGCCAGAACGATCGAAAGATGCGCCAGTAGAGCGAATTCATGGGAGTCCCCCGGAGGCGGCCAGGCGACCGATCTCGGATGCTTGGCTGGCATGGTACACCGGCGATGGCGCGCGCTGGACTGGGGCGGGGCCAGGGACCTGGATTGGGCGTATCCTATCCACCCCTGAAAAGCGTCTGCGACTCGGCGGAGGATGGACAATGAGCGAGATCATCTTCGTGGTCGAAGATGCCCCTGAAGGTGGGTTCTGCGCGCGCGCGGTGGGAGAGTCGATATTTGCGCAGGCCGACACGCTGGAGGAGCTCCGCGCGCAGGTGCGTGACGCAGTGCATTGCCACTTCGGTCCCGGCGCCGCGCCCGGCCTCATCCGGCTTCACTTTGTGCGCGATGAGGTCATCGCGGCATGAAGTTGCCGCGCGATCTCACCGGTAATCAGCTCGCAAAAGCACTCGGCCGCATCGGCTACCGCATCGTCCGCCAGAGCGGAAGCCATGTTCGATTGACCTCTGGTTCGTCTCCCGCGCATCACGTTACGATTCCCGCGCACAGCCCGTTAAAGGTCGGAACCCTCGCGGCGATCCTCGGTGACGTCGCAGCCCATCTGAAAACAAGCCGCGACGAGTTGCTGCAGCGCTTGTTCGGGTAATGCGCGATCGGCGCACGCGGAGCATGCCGGCAGCCAGAGACTGGAGCTTGCGGGGGCGGGAGGATCTATCCCATCTTGACCGCCAACGCGTACCCCGAGCCCCGCACGCTCTGCACGGCGATGCGGTCCGTGAGCCTCCCCAGCTTGCGCCGCAGATTGCTGACGTGGGTATCGAGGCTGCGGTCGGTCGGCAGGAGGCGCCGGCCCAGGGCCTGCTGCATCAGCTCCTCGCGGCTGACGGTGCGGGTGTCGGCCCGGATGAGGAGCTCGAGAATCCGAAGCTCCGCCGCGGTGAGCTCGAGGTCCTCACCCTCGACCTCGGCCTTGCGGGCCCTGGGGTCCAGGCGCAGCGGGCCCCAGACGAGCGCTGCGGGGACGGCCTGCGGGGGCTCGGCCGCCATGCGCCTGAGCACCGCCCGGATGCGCGCCACGAGCTCGCGCGGGCTGAAGGGCTTGGCGAGGTAGTCATCCGCCCCGAGCTCGAGGCCGATCACGCGGTCGACCTCCTCGCCCCGGGCGGTCAACATGATGACCGGGATGCGGCTTGCGGAGCGCAGGCGCCGCAGCACCTCGAACCCGGAGAGCGCGGGCAGCATGACATCGAGGACCACGAGGTCGAGGCCGCCGCGGGCGATGCGCTCGAGGGCCGCGGAGCCGGTGCCGGCCACCTCCACCGTGAAGCCCTCGGGCCCCAGGTACTCCGCCAGCATCGAGCAGAGCTCCTGGTCGTCATCGACGATGAGGAGGTGTGCGCGCGACTCCGTCCCCTCCGGGTGAGCGCTCACGCCGGATTCTCGAGGCTGAAGACCTGCCGCTGATCGTCGTAGGCGAACACCTCCGCGTAGCGGCCCCAGCTGATGATGGTGCGCAGCGTCTGCTCGGCGGCGTCCTCGGCCATGTAGTCCTCGAGCTCGTCGAAGAACCGGCTCTTGGGCGCGGTGTGGCTGCTGCGCTCATCGAGCACGCGGCGGATGTGGGCGGCGAGCGCGACGTAGGTGAGGAGGTGCCTCGCGAAGAGGTGCTTGCGCTCATCGCTCTCCGAGTGGGCGAAGGCGAGCCCCGCATCGAGGAGCCGGATGTCCCCGCCCTCCACCTCGGCGAAGCGCAGCATCTGCAGCGCATCGGCGGCGGGGAAGAGCTCATCGGCCTCGAGCTGCAGATGCTGCGCGATCGCCGGCAGGTCCGCCTTGCCGTTGTAGGGCGGCTCGCTCACCGCCTCGATGAGGCCCTGCAGCAGGTTGGAGGAGACGTGGATGAGCGCCGTGCCGATCCCGGTGCCGGCGAAGCGCTCGGACTTGGGACCGACCCGCGCCTCGCCGCGGGGCCGCGCGGTCATTTCCACGTAGACGCGCTCGACCAGCGCCCGGAAGCGGGGATCGAGCGTCGAGCGCGGCTGCGGCAGGTCGATCGGGATCTCGCTCACCACCCGTCCCGGGTGGGTGGCGAAGATGAGGAGGCGATCGCACATCTGCACCGCCTCCTCGATGTTGTGGGTGACGAGGAGCACGGAGCGGATGGGCAGCTGCCCCTCGCCCCAGAGGTCGAGGAAATCGTTGCGCAGCGTCTCGGCGGTGAGCACATCGAGCGCGGAGAAGGGCTCATCCATGAGGAGGATGCTCGGGTGCACGACGAGCGCCCGCGCGAACCCGACGCGCTGGCGCATGCCGCCCGAGAGCTCGCGCGGATAGGCGGACTCGAAGCCATCGAGGCCGATGAGGTCGATCGCCTGCAGCGAGCGCTTGCGGATCTCCCCCTCGGGGAGCCGCAGGGCCTCGAGGCCGAGCTGCACGTTCTCGAGCACGGTGAGCCAGGGGAAGAGCGCGAAGCTCTGGAACACCATGGCGATGCCGCGCGCGGGCCCCGCGACCGGGACGCCCTCGTAGCTCACCTCGCCCTGGGTCGGGACATCGAGCCCGGCGATGAGCCGCAGCAGCGTCGACTTGCCCGACCCGGAGCGCCCGAGCAGGCCCACGATCTCCCCGGGCCTCAATGTCAGGTTGACGTTCTCGAGGACGACGAGCTCATCGCCATCCGGCTTGCGGAAGGACTTGCAGGCGTTGCGCACATCGAGGAGCGGGGCCAGATTGAGCGCGAGTTCGTTGGCATTCATGGCGCGGGTCTCGTTGTCCTTCAGCTCACTCGGAACTTGCGCTCCGCGCGCGCATAGAGCGGGCGCCAGAAGAGGCGGTTCAGCACCACGACGAAGAGGCTCATCACCGCGATGCCGAGCACCGTGCGCGGGAAGTCCCCGGCGCTCGTGGCATCGGCGATGTACTCACCGAGGCCGGCGGCGGAGAGATGCTTGCTGCCCCAGTTGGCCACCTCCGCGACGATGCTGGCGTTCCAGGAGCCGCCCGAGGCGGTGATCGCCCCGGTCACGTAGAACGGGAACACCGCCGGCAGCGCGATCCGCCGCCACCAGAGCCAGCCGCGCACTCCGAGGTTCTCGCCGGCGTAGCGCAGGTCGGCGGAGAGCGAGGAGGCCCCGACGATGACGTTGAAGAGAATGTACCACTGTGTGCCGAGGATCATGAGGGGGCTCAGCCAGATGTTCGGATTGAGCTTGAGCGCCACGATCGCCGACACGACGATGGGGAAGAGGAGGTTCACCGGGAAGGCGGCGAGGAACTGCGCGATCGGCTGCACGGCGCTCGCGAGGCGCGGCCGCATGCCGACATAGACCCCGATCGGCACCCACACCGCGCTCGCGAGCGCGATGAGCACGATGACCCGGGTCAGCGTCAGCAACCCGAGCACGACGACGTGGCCGACCTCCGCGAGCGGCACGTGCGAGAGCACGAAGTGGCCAATCCGCCATGCGGCGAGCCCGACCACAGCGGCGACCGCCGCATACCACACCGCATCCCCCACCGGCGTGCTCACGTGGGAGCCGGCCAGGCCCGGGAGCTTCCCCGGGCGCACGGGACCGCGGTTGAAACCGAGCTTGAGCACCGCGCCGACGGCCGAGCGGCTGAAGGCGAGCAGGCGCGAGCGTCGCATCATGGTGAGCGCCCAGGAGCCCGAGGGCGTCAGTCCCGCCTCCTGCTCCAGGCGGAACCAGTCCGCGCTCGCGGTGAGCGGCCGGAAGAGCAGCTGGTCGTAGATCAGGATGACGATGAACATGGCGAGGATCGCCCAGCCGATGGCGCTCAGGCTGCGCTCCTCGATGGCGCGCGCGATGTAGGAGCCGACCCCCGGCAGGGTGACCGTCGTGTGCCCGACGCTGATGGCCTCCGCCGCGACCACGAAGAACCAGCCGCCCGACATCGACATCATCATGTTCCAGATGAGCGCCGGCATGGCGAAGGGGACCTCGAGCTTCCAGAAGCGCATCCAGGGCCCGAGGTGAAACGCCCTCGCCGCCTCGTCGAGCTCGTCCGGAATGCTGCGCAGCGAGTGATAGAAGCTGAACGCCATGTTCCATGCCTGGCTGGTGAAGACGAGGAAGATGGCGGCGAGCTCCGCGCCCGCGATCCTGCCCGGTGTCAGCGACAGGAAGAACACGATGGTGATGGAGAACCCGAGGATCGGCACCGACTGCAGGATGTCGAGCAGCGGGATGAGGACGCTCGCCGCCCGCCGGCTCTTGGCCGCGAGCGTCGCGTAGGTGAAGGTGAATATGAGCGAGGCCACCATCGCCACCAGCATCCGCAGCGCCGTCTGCGCCGCGTAGCCCGGCAGATACCTGGGATTGAGCGAGATCGGCTGCGCCTCCAGGTGCGCCAGGGAGCCCGTGATCCGGTGGGCCGTATCGCCGAGGTAGGCGAAGAAAGCGAAGACCAGGACGAAGGCGA
>DASTAC010000194.1:0-10531 GCA_035713045.1 Steroidobacteraceae bacterium | reverse complement strand
CGTGGACGGGTTGGTGAGCTTCCCCTGCTCGTCCACCAGCTTGTCGACGCCGCCGATGTAGGCCTCAGGCTGCTGCATCACGGGCATGTTGAGGAATACGAGGGACTGGCGCAGGTGATGGTTGGCGCCGAAGGCGCCCTGCGAGCCGGGCGAGCAACTGACGATGGCGCATGGCTTGCCGTTCCAGGCGCTCTGCCCGTAGGGGCGGGAGCCCACGTCGATGGCATTCTTCAGCACACCGGGGACCGAGCGGTTGTATTCCGGCGTCACGAAGAGAACCGCGTCCGCGCGGCGGACGCGCTCGCGGAATTCCCGCCAGGGCGCTGGCGGATCGGCGTCCTCGTCCTGGTTATAGAGCGGCAGACCGCCGATCGGCGTCAGCTCCACTTTCAGGGAAGCGGGCGCCACGGTCGCGAGGGCGAGAGCCAGCCGGCGCGAGAAGGACTGCCGCCGCAGGCTTCCCACGATACCAACCACGTCGATGGTGTCGCTCACAGTCGATCTCCTCGATGGATGGGCCGTCGCAGGCAAGGGCTAGCGTTCAGAGACTCGCCGGAAAGCGGCTCCAAATCAAGAGCGGCCTCGAGGGTGGGGATTTGCGCCGACGGGCATGCCCCTTGCGACGCCCAAGGCATCGAGCCCGTAGCAGGATTCCATGACAGCCATCAGATACATCGCCCGCGGCAGCTGTCTCCTCAGTCTGGCCGCGCTGCTCGCAGGCTGCGTCCTCGCCCCGCCGGGAGACTACTCGGACCGGCCGCACGATCGGTACTATCACGACCGCTCGTGGCACGACTGTCACGGCCGCCGCTATGGCGATGACCGGGACGACCGGGACAATCGGGACGGCGGCTGCCGCAGGTGAGCCGTCCGGGCGGCGCCCGGTCAGTCCCTGCCCGAATGCCCGAAGCCACCGGCGCCGCGGGCGCTGTCCTCGAAGGAATCCACTACTTCGAGGGACATCTGCACCACCGGCACGACGACGAGCTGCGCAATGCGCTCGCCCGGGCGGATGGTGAAAGGCTCTCGCCCCCGGTTCCAGCACGACACCATGAGCTGGCCCTGGTAGTCGGAATCGATCAAGCCGACCAGGTTGCCGAGGACGATGCCGTGCTTATGGCCGAGACCCGAGCGCGGCAGGATCACCGCGGCGAGCCCCGGATCCTCCAGGTGAATGGCCATTCCGGTCGGGATGAGCTCCGCGCGGCCGGGCGAGAGCTCGAGCGGCGCATCGACACAGGCGCGTAGATCCAGCCCGGCGGAGCCTGAGGTCGCGTACGCCGGCAGGGGAAACTCCGCGCCGATCCGGGAGTCGAGGATCCTGACCTTGAGGGGGCGCCGCGCGGCGGCTGGCGCTGCGCTCACCCTTGCGCCTGTACGCCGCCATCGCGGCCGCCGGCGAGCGAAGCCGCATAGGACTCGGCGATCAGGCGCACGAGCTCGCGGGCGAGCGACAGCTTCGAGCCCTGGCCGAGGTCGCGACGGGCGTTGCGCCAGAGGACGATCAGATGGTTGTCCTCGCACTCGAAGACCTTGTTGTCGCCCACCTCATTGGCCGCGATCATGTCGAGGTTCTTCTTGAGCAGCTTCGCGCGCGCATTCTGCTCGACGGACTCGGTCTCCGCGGCGAAGCCCACCACGAACGGGCGGCGCGGCCGTGCCGCCACGGTTGCCAGCACATCCACCGTGCGCTCCATGTTGAGGTCGAGCGTGCTCGCCGTCTTCTTGATCTTCTGGCCATGGGGATTGGCCGGCCGGTAGTCGGCGACGGCCGCCGTCGAGATGAAGATGTCGGCAGACTCCACCTCTCGCAGCACTGCGGCCAACATGCTCTCCGCGCTCTCCACGTCCACCCGCCGTACGCCCGAGGGCGTCGGCACGGTGACGGGCCCCGCGACCAGGACGACTTCAGCACCGGCCTCGCGCGCGGCCTGAGCGACCGCGAATCCCATTTTTCCGGAGCTGCGGTTGCTGATGAAGCGCACCGGATCGATGCGCTCCCGTGTCGGGCCGGCGGTGATCAACACCCGCCGCCCCTGCAGCGGTCCGCTGCGCGGCAGCAGCAGGTCGACGCGGTCGGCGATCTCGACGGGCTCCAACATCCGCCCCTCGCCGATCTCGCCGCAAGCCTGCTCGCCTTGCGCGGGACCGAGCACCTGCACACCCCGCTGCCGCAGCGTCGCCACGTTCGCCGCCGTGGCGGCGTTCGACCACATGATGCGATTCATGGCAGGGGCTACGGCGATCGTGGCCTGCGTCGCGAGGCAGAGCGTGGCGAGCAGATCGTTCGCGTGCCCGCCCGCGAGCCGCGCCAGGAAATCGGCGCTGGCGGGGGCGACGAGCACCAGCTCCGCCCAGCGCGCGAGCTCGATGTGTCCCATCGCGGCCTCGGCCGCCGCATCCCAGAGCTCCGAGCGCACGGGGCGTCCGGCGAGCGCCTGGAAGGTGAGCGGCCCGACGAACTCCCGCGCAGCGGCCGTCATCACGACCTGCACCTCGGCGCCGCGCTCGCGCAGCCGCCGCACCAGATCCGCGCTCTTGTAGGCGGCGATGCCGCCCGTGACCCCGAGCAGGATGCGTTTGCCTTGCATGCACGGATTATCGGCGCGGTGTCACTGGCCGTCCATGGCGGCGGCGCCGTTTCCGGAAGTCGCAACGCTCGACGGCGCCAGGCAGACCGCCCGGGGCGATCCGCGACCTCGTGTGCGCCAGCGCTCGGCGGCCCGGCACCGGCCGAGCAACGGTCGAGCTCCGGTACGGACGCAGGTAACGGGCGGCCCTCGCCCGGCCGAGTACCGTGGGATGCGAAGGACGGTGGACGAATTGCGCCATTTCTCGGCGGAACGCCGCCATTGACCCCCTCCCCCGGCGCCCCGCCCCGCGGCGATGATACCCCTCGGGTCGAATCACACCGGGGAACATCATGGAGCGTACGGCAGCGAGCGTCGGGGACGCCGCCGGTTCGAGCAGAGCGGGCGCCCTCACCATCCGTGAGTGGCCCGAGGCGGAGCGCCCCCGGGAGAAGCTCCTCGAGCGCGGCCCGCAGGCGCTGTCCGATGCGGAGCTGCTGGCTCTGCTCCTCGGGTCTGGCATTCCCGGCTGCTCGGCGGTCGCCATGGCCCGTTCGCTGCTCAAGGAGTTCGGGTGCCTGCGCGAGCTGCTGGGCGCGCGCCTCGGTCGCTGGCGGCGCAAGGGCATCGGCGAGGCCCGCTACGCCGCCGTGCAGGCCGCCGTGGAGCTGGCCAAACGGCACCTCCTGGAGGATGTGCGCCGCGGCTCCCCCCTCTCGAGTCCTCAGGTCACATACCGCTTCCTGCACGCGCAGCTGCGCGATCGCCCGTACGAGGTCTTCTGCTGCATTTACCTCGACAACCGGCATCGCCTCATCGCCTTCGAGGAGCTCTTCCGCGGCACGGTCGATTGCGCGCAGGTGCATCCGCGGGAGGTACTGCGCCAGGCCCTGCTGCACAATGCGACCTCGGTGATCATCGCGCACAACCATCCCTCCGGGGCCCTGGAGCCGAGCCCCGCCGACGACTTCATCACCCGACGCCTGAAGGACCTGCTGACCCTGATGGACGTCCGGATGGTCGACCACATCATCGTCGGCAATGGCGGGTGCTACTCTTTCGCCGAGCACGGACTCCTATAAACCCGCACAGCCCGCATGAGCGCACCCGTGACCCTGGACCTTGCCTTCGTACGCGCCCAGTTTCCGGCCTTCGCCGAGCCCTCGCTCGCCGGCCAGGCTTTCTTCGAGAATGCCGGAGGCTCCTATGCCTGCGGGCGGGTCATCGAGCGGCTCGGGGAGTACTACCGCCGCCTGAAGGTGCAGCCGTACCACGAGTACAGCGCCTCCCGCGAAGCGGGCGAATGGATGGACCTCGCCCGCGCGCGCCTCGCCGAATACCTCGGCGTCGGCCCCGAAGAGGTGCATTTCGGCCCCTCGAGCTCGCAAAACACCTACGTGCTCGCGCAGGCCGTGCGCCCGCTGCTCAGCCCGGGCGATGAGGTCATCGTCACGAATCAGGATCACGAGGCCAACAGCGGCGCCTGGCGCCGGCTCGCCGCAGCCGGGATGGTGATCAAGGAATGGCGGGTGGATCCGCAGTCGGGCACTCTCGATCCCGGCGCTCTCGAGCCCCTCCTCAGCCGCCGCAGCCGCCTGCTCGCCTTCCCGCACGCTTCCAACATCGTCGCGCACGAGAATCCGGTCGCGGCCATCTGCGAGCGCGCGCGCGCCTCCGGAGTGATGACGGTAGTGGACGGCGTGTCCTGGGCGCCTCACGGCCTGCCCGACGTCCCTGCGCTCAACGCGGACGTGTATTTCTTCTCGCTGTACAAGACTTATGGTCCGCACCAGGGCCTGATGGTCGTGCGCCGCGGCATCGTCGAGCGGCTCGCCAACGAGGGGCATTATTTCAATGCGGATGCTCTGTTGAAGCGGCTGGTCCCCGCCGGCCCCGACCATGCGCAGATAGCCGCCTCCCGCGGCATCGCGGAATACTTCGATGCCCTGGACGCGCACCACCACTCCCATGCCCCCGCCGCCGGCCGAGCGGCGCGTGTACGCGCTCTGCTGGGCTCATCGGAGAAGCCGCTGCTCGGGCGGCTGCTGGACTTCCTGGGTGGCCATCCGGACGTGCGCCTGCTCGGTCCGGCGGATCCGGCCGTCCGCGCCCCGACGGTCGCCTTCGCACCCCGGAAGGTGGCCCCGAGCGAAATCGCGCGACGGCTCGCCGGGCGCGGCTTCATGGCGGCCCATGGAAATTTCTACGCCGTGCGGCTTCTCGAGGCGCTGGGAGTCGATCCGGCACGGGGCGTCGTGCGGGTCTCCTTCGTGCACTACACTACCGCCGGTGAGGTGGATGGCCTCATCGAGGCGCTGGCGGCGGCGCTCGCGCCGTGAGCCCCTCTCGACTTGTCCGCAGGCCGCCGGGCTGGTATAAAGCTCGGCTCCCGCGAGGTGGCCGCGGCCGCCCCGCACCCAAGTAGCTGAATTTCAAGGTCGATTCATATGTCGCGCGTCTGCGAGATCACCGGCAAGGGCCCGGCAGTCGGAAACCGCGTCTCTCACGCGAACAACAAGAAGCGCCGCCGCTTCCTGCCGAACCTGCACAACCAGCGGTTCTGGCTGGAAACCGAGAAGCGCTGGGTATCGCTGCGCGTCTCCACCCATGGCATGCGCACGATCGAGAAGAAGGGCATCGACAAGGTCGTTGCCGAGCTGCGTGCCCAGGGCATGAAGATCTGAAGGAGCCCCCATGCGCGAGAAGGTCAAGCTGCTCTCCTCGGCCGGCACCGGCCACTTCTACGTCACGACGAAGAACAAGCGCCTCCACCCGGACAAGCTCGAGGTGCGCAAGTTCGATCCCGTAGCGCGCAAGCACGTCGCCTACAAAGAAACCAAGATCAAGTAGGGTCCAGGCGCCGGACGAGCCCCGCCGCCCCGGGGACGTATCCGCGGCCCGGACTGCGCAGCGCAATGCCCCGCACCCCGCGCGATGAACTAGGCTCTCGGCTCGATGCTGCGCAGGTGCCGGTGGGCCGAGATCCACGCGCCCGCCCAGCCGAGGCCCATCCCGCCGCCGAATAGCGCGCCGAGGACCTGTCGCGACGGCCCCTGCAGCGCAAACCGGCTGCCGTAGAGCTGGGCCAGCGTCAGAACCGAGGGATCGAGGATCAACAGCGCCGCCTCGAGGATCACCCAGGCGAGCACCGCTCCCCCGATGCCGTAGAGCAGCCCGGTGTAGAGAAACGGCCGGCGTACGAAGGCATTCGAGCCTCCCACCAGCTTCGTCACCTCGATCTCCGCGCGCCGATTGAGGATCTCCAGACGAATGGTGTTGCCGACGACCGCGAGCACTCCGGCACCGAGCAGCACGGCCGCGATCAGGGCCAGCCGGCGAAGCACGGCGAGGATGGCGTTGAAGCGCAGCACCCACTGGGTGTCGAGCTGTACGACGTCGACCTCCGGCCACGCCGTGAAATAACGCCGCAGCGACTCGAGATCCGCCGCGCTGCTCGCACTGGCGCGCGGCACCACGTGCAGCACATCGGGCAGCGGATTGGAGGGCAGCGCATCGAGCGCCGCGCCGAAGCCCGAGTATCTGCGAAACTCCTTCAGCCCCTCGTCCGCCGGGATCAGGGTCACCCGCGCAACGCCCGGCCGCTCACGCGCATCGGCCGCGAGCTGCCGCGCCTGGGCGAGCGGTACGCCCGTTTTCAGATAGACCGACATGTCGACCGCGTCGCCGAAGCCGCCGGTCGCCACCTGCGCGTTGCTCACGAAGAGATCGAGCGCCGCCGGCAGCGCCAGCGCCAAGCCGATCACGAGCAGCGTCAGAGCGGTGGCGAGCGGATTGCGCGACAGGCGCCCGAAGGAGCCGAGCAGCGCCTGCGTGTGGCGCGTGCCGAAGACGCCAAGGCTCATCGGGTCGCCACCACGTGCGGCAACGAATCGGCGCCGTCGTCCTGGATCTCGCCGCTCGCCAGAACGATCTCACGCTTGGCGAACTCGCCGACGAGGTGTTGATCGTGCGTCGCAACGAGCACCGTGACGCCGACGTCGCTGAAGCGACGGAACAGGCGCATCACCTCGAGCGCGAGATCGGGATCCAGATTGCCCGTGGGCTCGTCGGCGATGATGAGCGGGGGCTTGCTGACCACCGCACGGGCGATCCCGACCCGCTGCTGCTCGCCGACGGAGAGCTCCGCGGGGAGCATCCGCTCCTTCCCGAGAAGGCCCACCTGATCGAGCGCGGCGCGTACCCGCTTGTCGACTTCCTTCAGCGGCGCGCCCGCGACCACGAGAGGCAGCGCGACATTGTCGAAGACGGGCCGGTCGACGAGCAGCTTGTGGTCCTGGAACACAACGCCGATCTGGCGGCGGAAGGCCGGAATGTGGCGTGCCTTCAACGAGCCGGTGCTCTTGCCGTTCACCGTCACCGTGCCGCGCGTCGGCCGCTCGAGCAGCGCGATGAGCTTCAGGACGGTGCTCTTGCCGGCGCCGGAGCGCCCGGTGAGGAACGCCATCTCGCCGCTCGCGAGATAGAAGCTGACATGGGTGAGAGCTTCCCTGCCATTGGGGTAGCGCTTGCTGACGCGCTCGAACTGGATCATCGCGCGGGCGGCTCTAGGATTGCGGCCCGTCCGCGGACTCCCGCGGACCCTCGACGAGCGCCGCGGTGAACGCGCGAGCGTCGAACTCCCCGAAATCCTGCGGCTGCTCGCCGATGCCGATGAAGCGGATGGGCACACCCAGGCGGCGCGCGATGGCGATGACGATGCCGCCCTTTGCGGTCCCGTCGAGCTTGGTGAGCGCAATGCCGGTCACGCCGATGGCTTCGTGGAACTGGATGGCCTGGGAGAGCGCATTCTGACCCTGGTTGGCGTCGAGCACCAGCAGCACTTCGTGCGGGGCGGAAGCGTCGACACGCTGCAGGACGCGCTTCACCTTCTTCAGTTCCTCCATCAGGTGCGACTGACTGTGCAAGCGTCCCGCGGTATCAGCCAACAGCACGTCCGCCGAGCGCGAGCGCGCGGATTGCAGCGCATCGAAGACCACCGCGCCGGGATCGGCGCCCGCGCGCTGAGCGATGAAGCCGGCGCCGGCGCGCTCCGCCCAGACCTGCAGCTGCTCGATCGCCGCCGCGCGGAAGGTGTCGCCGGCCGCGAGAACGACGCTGCGTCCGTCGTCGGCCAGCCGGCGGGCGAGCTTGCCGATGGTGGTGGTCTTGCCGGAGCCGTTGACACCGACCACGAGGATGACGAAGGGCTTTCTGCTCTCATCCACCTCCAGCGGCCGGGCGCAGGGCTCCAGGATCTCCACGATGGCATCGCGCAGCGCATTGATCAGCGCTTCGACGTCGGCGAGCTCCTTGCGCGCCACACGCTTGCGGAGGCCTGACAGGATGTCCTCGGTGGCTTCGACCCCGACATCGGCGGTCAGCAATCGCGTCTCGAGCTCCTCGAGGATCTGCGCATCGATCTGCCGCCCCTTGAAGAGGTTCGCCAGATCATAGGTGAGCCAGGAGTTGCCGCGGTTCAGGCGGCTGCGCAGGCGCTTGAAAAAGCCTTGGCGCTCCTGCGCCTCGGCGGCGCCGTCTTTGGGTTTGCGTCCGAACATGGTTTATCCGCCGGTAGTGTATCGTAGCGAGCTTCGCATCGACGCGTATCGACACCGAGTCAGTCCCTTGAGCCGCCGGCTTCCCCCGACCCACCGCGGCGCCTCCGCCCGGACGCTGCGGGTCATCGGCGGCGTCTGGCGCGGACGGCGCCTGCGCTTTCCGCCCTCGCCGCAGATCCGTCCTACACCCGACCGCGTCCGCGAGACCCTTTTCAATTGGCTCGCAGCCCGCGTGCCGGGCGCCCGCTGCCTCGACCTCTTCGCCGGCAGCGGCGCACTCGGCCTGGAAGCGCTCTCCCGCGGCGCGGCGCACGTGACGTTCATCGAGCGCGATCTCGCCGCCGCCAGCGAGATCCGCGCCCGCCTGGCGGAATGGGGTGCGCACGAGGCAACCGTCGAGCGCACCGACGCCCGCAGCTTTCTCGAGCGGCCGCCCGCGGCACCGTTCGACATCGTGTTCCTCGATCCGCCCTTCGCCTCGGATCTGCTCGCACAGACCGCGGCACGGCTCGAGCAGGGAGGGTGGCTCGCCGACGGAGCGCTCGTCTATGTCGAATGTCCCGCCGATGCGCAGTCGGCGGTGCCCTCCGGCTGGATCCCGCTCAAGGCCAAGCGAGCCGGCGAGGTCGGGTATCATCTCTATTCGCGAGGCGCGAGGGGGAAAGACGTCGAATGAGCCGCAATGCCATCTATCCGGGGACCTTCGATCCGATCACCAACGGCCACCAGGACCTGGTGCGCCGGGCGGCGGGCATCTTCGACCGCGTCATCGTGGCCATCGCGTCCAATCCGAACAAGGCACCCATGTTCCCCCTCGATGCGCGCATCGACCTGGCGCGGCGGGTGCTCGATGACCTGCCGAACGTGGAAGTGCTGGGCTATTCCGAGCTGACCGTCGAGTTCGCGAGCAGGCATCGCGCCACGGTGATCATCCGCGGCCTCAGGGCGATCTCCGACTTCGAGTTCGAATTCCAGCTCGCCAACATGAACCGCCACCTCGACCGCGACATCGAGACCGTCTTCCTGACGCCGCAGGAGCAGTTCACGTTCATCTCCTCCTCCCTCGTCCGCGAGATCGCCGTGTTGGGAGGTGACGTGCGCGAGTTCGTGCACCCGATCGTCGAAGCGGAGTTGAAGAAGCACCGCAAAGCCAAATAGGGCGCGGCGCAAAAGGTCTCCCGGCCGGGTGCTGCGACCGGCGGACACCCCGGGGCGCAAGCCTCCATCGGATCGCCGCATGCGGCAAGCGCCCGCGTGGGACCACGCCGCTCAGATCTGACAGCTCGGGCAGTAGTAGGTAGACCTCCCCTGCTGGGTCACCTGACGGACGAGCGCTCCGCACACCCTGCAGGCCTTTCCCGCCCGCTCATAGACATACAGCTTCTGCCTGAAGTACCCCGGCTCGCCATCCGTTCCCACGTAGTCCCGCAGCGTGGTTCCGCCGACCCTGATGGCCATGGAGAGCACCGTGCGCACGGCCTTCACCAGCCGCGCGGCCTCCTCCCGAGTGAGCGACTGCGCCCGCCGCCTGGGCCTCACCCGGGCCCGGAACAGCGCCTCGCTGGCGTAGATGTTCCCCACCCCGACGACGAGCCGGCTGTTCATCAGCACCTGCTTGATCGATGTCCGCCGGCGCCGGGTGATCCGCCACAGGTAGTGCGGATCGAACTGCGGATCGAAGGGCTCCGGGGCGAGGTCCGCAAGCAGAGGATGCCGGCCCGGGTCGCCCGTCGCGTAGTGCAGGCTGCCGAAGCGGCGGGGATCGTTGAATCGCAGGACTTGGCCGGAGTCGAGCAGCAGATCGTAGTGGTCGTGCGTCAGCCGCGGCGTCCCGGCGGGCAGCACCCTGAGGTTGCCCGACATGCCGAGATGCACGAGGAGAGTGCCCGACTCGAGCCCGATCAGCAGATATTTGGCGCGCCGGCCGGTGCCGGTGATCCGCTGGTCCGCGAGCTTCGCCGGCAGGTCATCCGGCACCCGCCAGCGCAGGCGCGGCTCGTAGACCGTGAGCGCCGCGATGCGCCGGCCGGAGACGTGCGGCGCGAGGCCGCGCCGAGTCGTCTCGACTTCCGGTAACTCAGGCATGGCCACATAGACTACGCGAGGTAATTCGGGCATGGCCCGTACTTTCCCGCGGACGCCGTCATCCCGAACCATGAGCGGCACGAGCACATGCCCGGGCACAGGGACGTGCCGAGCAGCGCACAGCCCGCATTCAGCGCGTCGACAAGGGAACCGCCATCGCACCAGGGGATTGAATCTGCCCTCGCAAGCGAGATGGCCGGAGCCCGCAATGACCACCATGAAAGCCGTACGCATCCGCTCCTTCGGCGGACCCGAAGTCCTCGAGCTCGCCGATGTCGAGAAGCCCACGCCGAAGGACGATGAGGTGCTGATCAGGGT
>DASTAC010000193.1:0-38162 GCA_035713045.1 Steroidobacteraceae bacterium | reverse complement strand
TGCACAAGCGGGCGCCGTTGTATGTGCTGAGCACGGGAGGGGGCAAGACTGTTTTGTTCACCCACATCGCCCACGGCGCCGCTGCCAAGGGCAACCGCGTCTACATCCTCTCGCACCGCCAGGAGCTGATCGACCAGATATCGGTGGCGCTCGACCTCACCGGGACGCCGCACGGCTTCATCGCTGCGGGCTATCCCACGCTCGACGCGCACGTCCAAATCGCGAGCGTGCAGACGTTGGTGCGTCGGCTCGACCGCACCCCGCAGCCCGACCTCATCGTCATCGACGAGGCGCACCACGCCAGGGCCGAGACGTTCGAGCGCATCATTCGCGAGTGGCCCAAGGCGAAGCTGCTCGGCGTGACCGCGACGCCGATCAGGCTCTCTGGCGAAGGGCTCGGGACGATTTTCGATCATCTCATCGTCGGCCCCTCCATGCGCGAGCTGATCGAGGGTGGCTACCTCGCGCCGTATAGGCTCTTTTCGCCGCCGACGGTGGATGCCTCTGGGCTGCACCATCGCGGCGGGGAGTTCGTCACCGCAGAAGCCGAGGCGCTGATGGACAAGCCGGCGATAACAGGCTCCGCGCTCGAACACTACCGCCAGCACGCCGACGGCCTGCCGGCGCTGGTGTTCTGCGTGTCGATTCAACACGCGAAGTCAGTAGCGGACCAGTTTCGCGACGCCGGATATTCGGCGTTCTCGATCGACGGCACGATGGAGCGGACCGTGCGGCGCGGAGTGGTCGAGGACTTCCGAGCGGGGCGCATTAAAGTCGTCACGTCGGCGGAACTCGCGAATGAAGGGGTAGACCTTCCCGGCGCGCACGTCGGCATCTTCCTACGGCCCACTCAATCGCTGGGGCTGTATTTGCAGCAGATCGGGCGAATTTTGCGGCCGTGCGATGGCAAAAACCACGCGCTGCTTCTCGACCACGTCGGGAACTGCTATCGGCACGGGCTGCCCGACGAGCCGCGCGAGTGGTCGCTCGCGGGCGATGACGGCGAGGCCAAGCGCAAGCCGGGCGTGGGCGTGCGCTTCTGCGCGAGTTGCTTCCGCGCGCTGCCGGCGCAGGCCAAGACGTGCTCCGAGTGCGGCTACGAGTTCCCCGCCAAGCCGCGCGAGATCGAGCAGCGGGAGGGCGAGCTTGCCGAGGTGACGCCGGAGATGATCGCGAAACGAGCGGAACGCCGCGAGCAGGGGCAGGCGCAGAGTTTGGAGGCGCTGATGGAGATTGCGAGGCGCAAGGGCTATCGGCCCGAGTGGGCTCAGAGAGTGCTCGCCGGCAGGCTGGCGAAACAGAGGCGGCAGGCGTGACCTCCGAACGCGACACGCAGGCGAAAATCCTACTCGCTCTCTCCCACGGCCCGACTCGCCTCTTGCGCATCAATGCCGGAGTGGCGTGGCAAGGGGATGTGATCGAGCATACCCGCGAAATATTAGTGCTGGCGCGGCCGTACGCCATCCGCCTCGCCGCCCCAGGCGTCTCCGACCTCATCGGCTGGGCCGAAGGAGGCCGCTTCGTCGCCATCGAGGTGAAGGCCTCCCGCGGCCGACTCACCGCCGAGCAGGCAGCGTTCCTCGACCTCGTACGCCGCAGCGGAGGACTGGCGGGAGTGGCGCGGAATGTCGAAGAAGCAAGAGCGATTATCGACGACAAACCATGACCACCACACCCCGGGCCTACGACCCCCTCCGCCTCAACCCCACCGCGCGCCGCGATCGGCTGAACGTGCTGGCCGCCGAGTTCAAACTCACCAACGCTCAGATCGCGCGCATTGTCGGCCGCACGCCCGAGGCCGTCCGAGGCTGGCGCACCGGCCGCAGCCAAGTGCCCGAGCCCAGCCTGCGCCTGCTCGAGCTGGAGTTGGGCACGAGGCGCCCGCGGGGGATTGCCGCCGCAGAGCCGTGAGCGTACGCTAACCTCTGCGTCTACCTGCCTTGCGGCCCCGGACTGATCCCCGGACCAGCCGCGCAGGGAAGGCTACACCGTCTCCGGCCGGACGCATTTCACCCAGGGGACGAGAGAGAGACGGTCATGACCTCGCGACCCCTTCGCAGCCGCAACGCCTTTCGGCGCTGGCTGATCTATATTCTTGACCTACCGCCAGACGCCACCTACGCGCAGATTAGGGCGGCGCTCGAGGCGCGCCTGGGGATCGCCCCGTGAGGCGCTGGACGACGGACGGCCGCGCTGAGGCCGATACCAGGGTTGGGCCGCTCGCTCTCGCTGCGCTGCGCTGGTTATGTCCCCGGTGGCTCGCAAATCTGCTACTCAGGTGGCGGCTGTGAGCGTCGAGCCTGTGCAGGCCGCGCTGCATCTCGCGGAGGAATACGGGCTGCCGGTTTTTCCGTGCCGTCCGGATAAGCGCCCCTATACCGAGCACGGCTTCAAAGACGCCACCAGCAGCCTTACGGCCATTGAGGAGTGGTGGCAGCGCTGGCCTGAGGCGCTGATCGGCGTGCCGACAGGAGCGGCATCGAAAGTCTTGGTCCTTGACGTCGATCCCGCCGGCCTCGGCTGGTATCAGGAGCACGCCGATAAACTTTGCGCTGGGCGCGTGCACCGCACCCGGCGCGCTGGCTATCACCTGCTCTATCGCGCTCCTGCCCAGACGGTGCGCAATAGCGCGAGCCAGATCGCACCCGGCATCGACGTGCGCGGAGATGGCGGCTACGTCATTTGGTGGCCCGCCGCGGGCTGCGAGGCGGTCGGCGGCCTCGAGGATCTCGCCGAGCCGCCGGCGTGGCTGCTCGAACGGCTCGCGCAGGCACTCCCAAGCCCGGGGACCTCAACCCCGGCGCAGCCAGCAGAGTCCCGGGTCCCCGAGGGCGGCCGCAATGCATATCTCAGCCGCGAGGCCTATCGCCTGCGCAAGCAGGGGCTGGGCGTCGAGCAGATCCTGATCGCGCTGCGCGGGCTCAATGCCGCGCGCTGCTCCCCGCCGCTCGACGATGCCGAGCTGCAAGTCATCGCGAAGGGCAAGGAGCGCATCGAGCCTGAGCCGACCCAGGACACTCCGGAGTCCACCGCGCTTCAGCGCCCGTTGCTCATGGACTGGGCCGACCTCGACGGCAAGGAGCCCCCCGCGCGCCTCTGGACCATCCCATTTTGGGTGCCTGCCGGGCATATGACCCTGCTCTCGGGTCGTGGTGGGGTCGGCAAGACCCTCCTTGCGCAGCATCTCGGCACGGCCCTCGCCCTAGGCGCGGAGTACATCGAGCAGCTAGAACCGAAGCGTGTCCTCATGTGGGCCGGCGAGGACGACGTGGCGGAGCTATGGCGCCGGCAATGCGAGATCAGTTCCTGGCTCGGGCAGCCGCTCTCGGCGCTCTCCGGTAGGTTCTACCTGCACTCATACTCGGGCTACGACATCACCCTCATGGCGCCGATCTATGGCGAGCTGGCCGTGACCCCCATGCTGGCTGAGCTGAAGGCCCAGGTCAAAGACTACGGTGCCGAGGCGGTCATCCTCGACAACATCGCGCGCCTGTTCGGCGGAAACGAGAACGACCGGCACCAGGTCACGACCTTCTGTGCGCTCGTACAAGGGGCGTGTGCGCCGGCCGCTGTCATCCTATTGGGTCACCCCGCAAAGGCCGCTGGAAGCGAATACAGCGGCTCTACGGCATGGGAAGGAGCGGTACGCGCGAGGCTGTACCTCGGAGATAGGCCTCCGGACCAAGATCCGAACGATGGGGACGCCCCGATCGCGGATGACGTCAGGTACCTGTCCAGACGCAAGGCGAACTACTCGGCGCTCGACCTGCGACGCCTACGGATGATCGGCGGCGTCATGATCCCAGACCCAATCGACCGCGCAATGGCCACGCATCCATCAGGCGAGCTTGCCAAGGACGTGGTGCGCCGAGCAGCCAAGATCCTCGGCGGCCGGGGAATCTTCGGGACAGGGAGCACCGCGTCCCCCAGCTACCTGCCGAAGCTGGCCAAGCAGTACGGGCTGCTTGAGACGCTGGACCCGAAGACATTCACTGGGGCAATGCGGCAGATGATCCTCGACGGCGCCCTCGTGAGTCGCGAGGTCGGGAAGAATGCAAACCGTACTCCCAAGTTCGGGCTTGTGGTTCCATGATTGCGTCCAGCCCCATGCTCTGCACAAATGCACACATGTGCAGTGCACATATGTCCCCCCCTAAAGGGGGGACATCGTGCACATGGGCCGCGCAGTGCATTTGTGCATCATTTGTGCAGGCATTTGTGCACTTCGCCCGATCGCTCAGTAGCAGCGCCTCTTGCCTCGCCGTACTCACAGGCGCAAACTTGTGGACGAGGCGCCTTCCCCACTATCGGAGATCACCATGGCCGTCAGTCCGCATCCGTCCGTCCGCCCCGCCGAACCCGGCAAGCCGCCCGAGGATCGTTCCGGTCAGGGCGCCAGAGAGTCTGGCATCCGCGGTGAGCGCTATGGCGCGAGTCGCAAAATGGATGTCAGCGAGCGCTCCCCGGGCTTTGGTGGCTACGAGCACTCCGGCGAGCACACCGATGGCCATTACGGCCACGATCGGCATCTGAAGGTCCACGGTCACGGCGACCACAAGAGCGAGTTTGCCGACACGGTAGGGGGCGGCGCGCGCGGTGGTTTCCCGAAAGCCGGAGACAAGGACCCTCGGTAATGCCCAGGCCCGAGCGCGGCGAGACGCTGCATAGCTACATGCAGCGTTTCCTTGGCTCCAGCGAAGCGCGCGCGGATTTCCCGAAGCGCAAACAACGGATTGCGGTTGGACTCTCGATGTATCGCCGGCGCAAACGAAAAGAGAAATAACGGGATGCCAGCCACACCACTCACATCAACTGGCATCACTCTCGACCGTGAGCGCTCAGACGTGCTTGAGCAGGGCGAGTCTCTGCGCCCACTCCGCGATCACCTCGTTGTGCGCCCCCTGGAGTGGTCCCCTTCATCGGTCATTCGCGTGGCCGGCACGACGCATCGTCCCTTGCGTGGAGTCGTCGTTGCGGCTGGACCGGGCTGCTACCCATGGAAATACTCCAAAGACCGCAGCCGTAAGTGGGAGAGCCTGCAGTTTCGCCCCATGCAGTGCCGCGTCGGGGATATCGTTGAACTCGGGGGGCTTGAGATCGGGGGCTATCAGTTCCCGCAGATCCTCATCGAGAGCGTCCTGCACATTGTCTGCCGGGAGGAGGACGTGACGGGTATTGTCGATGCCGAGCCTGAAAGCGTTGATGTTCCACGTGAAACTACGGAGGCGGTGTGATCAAGGTCACAGTGCGAGCCGTGCCGGAGCGTTACCGGCCTAAACTGGAGGAACACGCTCAGCTCGAGCGCTCGCGTGAGCAACAGCGCCGCGCTCAGCAAGCGACGAGAGACGAGGCGGGGCGATTCCAGTCTGCCGCGCCGGCCAAACGCCCATGAGTTCTGGCGACAACATCGCTCGATTTCGCTTCAAGCCCGGCCAGAGCGGCAATCCTGGGGGCAATCCGTGGGGGCGCAAAGCGCTCGAGAAGCGCTTCGTCCAGGACCTCCTCACGACATGGGAGGAAGGCGGCATTGAGGCGCTCAGACGCTGCCGCGACAAAACGCCCGCGCTCTACATCAAGGCAGTCGCCTCCTTGATGCCGAAGCAAATTGAGCCGGAGACACTCAATGACATCTCCAGAGCTGAGGTCCGCGCTCTCATCGCTGCCCTTCGATCCCTCGACCCTATTGACGCAGTTGGAAACGCTCGAGGAGAGGCTGACGGCAGAGAACCGGCTTGCGGACTACCGGCCTTACCCGAAACAATCTGAATTCCACGCCGCCCGTGCGCGTGAGCGCATGCTCATGGCCGGCAATCAGCTCGGCAAAACGCTCTCGGCCAGCATGGAGACGGCCATGCACCTTACCGGCCAATATCCGAACTGGTGGGAAGGCAGGCGCTTCGATCGCTCCGTGCGTTGGCTGGCGGGCTCCGAGTCATCGGAACTCACGCGCAAGGGCGTCCAGCGCCTGCTCCTCGGACCCCCTGAGAACCGTTTGGAATGGGGGACTGCAGCGATTCCAAAGGCGTCTATCGTAAGCTTCTCCATGCGCCAGGGCGTCCCTGACGCGGTCTCGACCATCAACGTGCGCCACGTGAGCGGCGGCATTTCATCCATTCAGCTTCAGAGCTACGACCAAGGTCGCACGAAGTGGCAGGCCGACACAGTCGATGGGATCTGGTTTGACGAGGAACCGCCCGAGGACATCTATTTCGAGGGGTTGACCCGCACCAATACGACCGTGGGTCCGGTCTATGTCACGCTCACTCCGCTTCTCGGTATCTCGAACGTGGTCAAGCGCTACTACCTCGACCGCGCCGAGGGCACGCATCTCACGATCATGACGATCGATGATGCCGGCCACTACACCCCGGAGCAGCGCGCGCAGATCATCGCAAGCTATCCCCTGCACGAGCGCGAGGCTCGCACCCGGGGCATTCCGCAGCTCGGATCGGGGCGCGTTTTCCCCGTTTCACAGTCCATGCTTCGCTGCCAAGCGTTCGCGCTGCCCGATCACTGGCCGCGCATCGGCGGCCTCGATTTCGGGTGGGATCACCCGTCGGCTGCGGTGCTCGTCGCATGGGATCGGGACGCCGATTGCCTCTACGTCACGGCCGCGCACCGCGCGCGCGAGGCGACGCCCGCCATGTTCACCGCAGCGGTGCGCCCGTGGGGCGAGTGGCCTTGGGCGTGGCCGCACGACGGGTTGCAGCACGACAAGGGCTCGGGCGAGCAGCTTGCGAATCTCTACCGGACGCAGGGTCTCAAGATGCTCCCCGTGCGCGCCACCTTCGAGGACGGCACCAATGGGCTCGAGGCCGGGGTCGCGGACATGCTGGATCGGATGCAGACCGGGCGGCTCAAGGTGTTCGCCCACCTCGAGGAATGGTTCGAGGAGTTCGAGATTTACCACCGCAAGGACGGCTTGATCGTGAAGGAACACGATGATTTGCTCTCCGCGACGCGCTATGCTCTGATGATGCGCAGGTTCGCCAAGACGAAACTCGACCTGAAACCCGCCCGTGCGCGGGTGATCCCTGACATGCCGACATCGGCCAATAGCTGGATGGGCGGATGACTGACCTCCTCAAAGGAGAGCTGGCCTACGACGAGCCCGACATCATCCGGGAGTGTCAAGAGCGCTTTCGCCTGGCGGTCGAGTCCTTCGACACCAACCGCAAGGAGTTCGAGTTCGACAAGCGATTCTTGGACGGCGACCAGTGGGACCCGACCATCCGCGACGAGCGATTCTCGGACCGGCGGCCGTGCCTCACCGTGAATATCACCGAGGCGGTCTGCCGGCGCGTGATGAACATGTGCCGGGAGAACCGCCCCCGCATGGTCACGCATGCCGTGGGGTCGGGCGCCGATGTCGATACGGCCAAGGTGATCGACGGCATGTTCCGGCACATCGAGTACGCCTCGAACGCCGCGTTCGCCTACGACACCGCCGTTGAGAACTCTGTCGGGGGCGGTTGGGGCTGGCTCTCGGTCGATGGCGAATACATCTCCGAACACTCGATGGACCAGGACCTGCGCATACGCCCGTGGGTTAACCCGCTGATGATCTACCACGACCCGAACTCGCGCGCGCCGGACGGGTCGGACATGGAGTGGCTGATCGAAACCGAGTTCATCAGCCGCACCGATTACCGCCAGCGCTACGGCGCGCTCGACCCGCAAGGGTGGCTGTACGTCGGGGGCGGCGATGACATCGGGGACTGGTCGAGCAAGGAGAAGATCCGCGTTGCCAAGTATTGGCGCATCGAGCGGCACATGGATACGCTGATGCAGCTCTCGAATGGTAAGTGCTACTTCAAGGACGAAATGCCCTCAGCGGAAGCCAGGAGTGTGCTTGGGCTCACCGTCACCTCAGAGCGCGACCTACTGCGCCGCAAGATCGTCTGCCGCCTGCTCACGCAGAACAAGATCCTGCACAAGACCGAGTGGCCCGGGCGGTGGATTCCGTTCGTGATCGTCTACGGGCGCCGGTTCGACGTGAACGGCAAGATCAGCGTCAAGGGCTTGGTGCGCGAACTGCGCGACCCCGCGCGTATCTACAACTACGCGCAGACGGCCAAGACCGAGCAGTATGCCTTGCAGCCGAAGGCCCCGTGGGTCGGCGCTGCGGGCTTCATGGACGGCAAGGAGAACCAGTGGCGCGACACCAACCGCAAGCCGCTGGTCGCACTCGAGTACACGCCTGTCCGCCTGGAGGACGGTAGCTACGCGCCGCCCCCTGAGCGCCAGCCGCCGGCCCAGCCAGCCACGGGGTTCATGGAGTGGGGGGAGAGCACAAAGTCGGACTTTCTGGCGCTGGCGGGCATGCCGCACGACCCCGGGCAGGACAAGGAGGGGGAGGTCATCTCTGGCATTGCTCTGCGCCGCCGTGCGGGCATCTCGGATCTCGCCAACCTCGACTTTTACGACAATTTCACGCGCTCCCTGAACCAGCTTGGGCGCATCCTGCTCGACCTCATCCCGCACTACTACGACACGCCCCGGATGATGCGCATCATCCGCGAGGACGGCACGCACGAAGTGGTCGGCATCAACCAGATGGACGAGGCGACCCAGACGGTCAAAAACAACGTCTGCGTGGGCGAGTACGATGTGGTGATAGACACGGGACCCGCCTACCAGACCAAGCGCGAGCAGTCGGCCGAAGCGATGCTGGAGCTGCTCGCGACGCCCGCCGGCCAGATGGTCGCCCAGACGGCCGCCGACCTCATGGTGCGCGCGATGGACTTCCCGAACTCGGACATGGTGGCCGATCGGCTCGTGACCATGATCCCGGCCGCGCAGATGGACAAGAACTCGAAATTCCCGCCAGAGGCGCAGGCCATCATCCAAGGGCTGCGTGCCCAGTTGCAACAGGCCCAGCAGGCGCACATGGCCGCGCAACTTGAGATCGAGGCCAAGCATGGGCTCGAGCAGATGCGCCAGCAGGGCGAGACGCAGCGCACGCTGATCAAGGTCCACGCTCAGCGTGAGGATGCTCACCTGCGCGCCGCCACCGCGACGCACGATACCCACGTCAAGGCCGTCACGGCCCATGACGTTGCGGAAATCAATAATGCGGGTAGAATTCTCGATACGCACGCGAACGCCGCCCATCAGCGCGACCTTGCGCGCGAAACCGCCGCTCAGGCCAAATCGGCCGAGAATCGCGAGACATGATCACGTCGGGGCTGACAAGTAGGCACGCAGCCGGCCCCAGGTGGGAAGCGTCCCGGTACCGCGCCGCACGCGGGAGCAATTCGTGGGGAACCCCATGGCAGTGAAAAGCGTGACGAGTGCGGATCTGGCGGCATTGGCCGCGAAAGCCCCCGCAGCGGCTCCTGAGCCGGCACAGACGGAACCCGAGGCCCAGCCTCCGGTCGCCGCAGACGCCGCGCCTACGCCCGCTGATGCGGCTACCGCGGCCCCCAAAGCAGCGCCGAAGAACAGCGTGCAGGATCGCATCGACGAACTCACTCGAGAGAAGAAAGAACTCGACGAGTTCGCTCACAGCGAATATGAAGCGCGGTTGCAGGCCCAGCGCCGGATTGCAGAGCTCGAAGCGCAAGCAGCCTCGAAAGCCCCTCCCAAGGAGCAGCCGAAGCCGAGGCCGGATCGGACCCAGTACCAGGACCCAGTCAAGTACGAGGATGACCTGCTGGCGTGGCACCGTGAGGAGTCGCTGCGGCAGTTCCGCGAGGAACAGGCCAGGGCGGAAGCCGAACGGCTGGCGCGCGAGCAGGACGAAGCGCTCGAGCAGAAGAAGCTCGAGGCGCGGGAGAAGTTCCCGGACTTCGATGAGGTGATTCGCGATGCGGACCGCACGCAGCGAATCCCCGACGCACTGCAGCCCATTCTCGCGGCCGTTGCGCACGAGAGTGACCACGGTGTCGAGATCCTGTATCACCTGGCGAAGAATCCAGCCGAAGCGAAGCGAATCTTTGCGATGAAGCCGGCAGCCGCCGTGCTTGCATTGGGGCGGATCGAGGAGAAATACATGGCTGCGCCGCAGGCAACCCCTACCGCCGCGGCGTCCACGACTGCTCCCGTGAGTCGTGCGCCTCCCCCGCTTCCGCAGCTCTCCAATGGCGCCACCGGCACGACGGTCACCGATCTGTCGCAGCCGATGTCCTACAAGGACTACCGGCGCCAGCGAATGGCCCAGATCAAGCAGGGGAGGGCACACTGACGGGGGTCTAGGAGACTCCCATTAGCAATACACTTCTGACGATCAGCCAGATCACGAACGAGGGCCTGATGGTTCTCGAGAACGATCTGTGCTTCGCGGACCACGTCAACCGCCAGTACGCCGATCAGTTTGCGCTTGTGGGCGCTAAGATCGGCTATACCGTCAACGTCCGCCGTCCCCCGAGATACATCGGAACCACAGGGCCGGCGCTCAGCATCGAGGACACGAACGAGACCTACACCCCGGTCGTCCTCTCGACGCAGTTCCATGTCGATGTGCAGTTCACGACTGCCGACATGGCGACCAGCGTCGATTTGTTCAAAGAGCGAGTGCTCAACCCGGTTATCGCCAGGGTCGCCAACAAGATCGACCAGGACGGGACCGTCTTTGCTGCGCAGAACATCGCCAATGCGGTGGGAACGCCCGGCACGGCACTCGCCAGCACGACCCCGATCCTGACCGCAGGGGCGATCCTGGACACGCAGGCCGCGCCTCGGGACGGCACTCGCGTCCTGATCTTGGGTCCCTACCAGCACGCCACGATGGTGGCCGCTGTGCAGGGCTTGTTCAACCCGCAGCGCCTCATCTCGGAGTTCACCGAGAAAGGCATCATCGCCAAGGACTTTCTCGGGTTCGACTGGTACATGGACCAGAACATGTACTCGCAGACCATCGGGGCCGGCGGGGGCACGCCAGCACTGGCGAACAACACTTCGAGCGCGTGGCTCGCGTCCGGCTGGGCTCGCAACGGCCTCATCCAGACGAGCGGCTGGACGGCTGCCGCCGGGGCGCGCCTGAACGTCGGGGACGTGATTACGGTGGCCGGTGTCTACCCGGTGAACCCGCAGAGCCGTCTGCAGGTGGGAACCAATCTGCAACAGTTCACGGTGATCCCGCCGCAGGCTACTCTGGCGAACGGCACCTACTCGAATGGGACCTACAGCTCAACGGCTGCGGGACTGCTCGATCTGTGGGTATCGGGCGCCGGCATCTACGCTGGCCAGTTCCAGAACGTCTCCGCGCAGCCGGCCGCGAACGCTGCCGTCACGCTGTGGGGGAATTCCACCTCGACGCAGTACGCAGGCACCGTCTCGACGCAGAGCATTGCGATGCACCGGGACTGCGTGGCGCTCGCATTCGCGGACCTCGACCTGCCGGGCGGCGTCGATATGGCTGCAAGGGCGGTGGACGAAGAGGATGGCATGTCCTTCCGTATCGTTCGCCAGTACACCATCAACAATGACGCCCTGCCGGCTCGGTGCGACGTGCTGTATGGATACGGCATGCTCTACGAAGAGCTCGGCTGCCGCGTGGTCGCGTAAGGAGTCCAACACATGTCAGGTCCAGCATCAACCAGCAACAATCCGGGTCCTGCCGTCACCACGGGCAACGACTATCTGGGCGGCGGCACGCCGTTCATGGTCGGGCTCGAGGCGACGGACTTGGTGGGGTTCTACGGCGCACCGGCCGTTGTGCAGCCGAACGGGACGGGTAACACCCATACCGTCGCGGCGGGCTCGACGACCGCCGTCTACACCAATACCACCTTCGACGGCTCGACGGGAACCACGGCCTACACGGTCGGGGATATCGTCAAGGCGCTGAAGGCACTCGGCATCCTGCAGTCGTAACCTGGAGGGGGCTTCGGCCCCCTCTTTCCTTGAGCGGAGAGTACGATGAAACGAATCTTGTGGGCTTTGCTGCTCGTCTCTCTGCCTGCCTTGGCAAGTACGCCGTTCAACCCGATCGCGCAAAGCATTGCGATTACGGCGCCCAATGGCTCGAGCAGCGCCAGCGAGACGCTGCCAGGGGCGAGTGGCGCCGATACCATCCAAGTCTACGATAACGGCTCTGTCCCGATCACTTGGGTTGTTTCATCCGTTCCGGGGGCGGCGCTTGCGACTTCTTCCTCGACGATCGTACCCCCAGGAATCGCAGCCTATTTTTACATCGGGCCGGGGGCCCATGATGTTGCGGTTTATGGTATCGGAGGCGCTGCCACCGTCTACGTACAGGCCGGCCTCGGCTCATCCGGCCCACCGGACACCTTGAGCGCAGTTGGCTCTCCGGTTTATGGGCACTGCGTGGAATTTGTCACTTCCGTCCAAGTAATGGATGCGGGCGCAGCGTGTGGTAGCGGCTCCATCACACTCCAGACCAATGGCGCGAACAACGCGAGCCAAACTTTTCTCAACCTGACTAACGGCAACGGTATTGCGTTGACCAATCCTTCCGGTGGCCAAGTGGTGGTTTCGACCTCTACGCCTTACCGTGTGTTCACCGGATCGTCTGACACGATCAGTTGCACGACCGATGCGGGCGGCGCGATTCAGTATGACTCCGCAAGCGCCATCACGGCAACGATTTCTGCTGGATGCACCGGGCTCATTGTCACCTTGCAGGACTATGGCGCTGGAACGGTCACAGTAGACCCGCCGACCGGTAAAACCGTCAATGGCGGCAGCTCATTTTCGATCACGCAGACCAAGGGCGTCACATTTGTTGAGGATACCTCGGGCGATTATCAAGCGTTCTCCTGCACGGCGTGCGTAGCTTCTGGCAGTGGCGTTGCGCCGAACGTGCAGTTCTTCAGCGCCTCCGGCACATGGACGAACCCCGGCGCGTCCTACACGGTGACCACAGTTGATTGCCTAGGCGGCGGCGGAGGGGGCGGATCGGGCGCGGTAGAGGCTGCCGGCACGATTGCCGGCGGCGGTGCCGGCGGCGGCGGTGGCGCGTTCGCCGAGCTGCATTTTCCGACGAGTTCGCTGGCCTCGTCCATCACTGTCACAGTGGGCGCTGGCGGCACTGGCGGCGCGGCGGTCTCGACGGCCGGATCTGGCAATGGCGGTGCCAATGGACAAAACAGCACCTTCGGGTCTTTGCTCACCGCCTACTCCGGGGCCGGCGGACATGGTGGCGCGTCTGCGGCTAACGCCTATGGCGGTGGTGGTGGCGGCTTGATGTCGGGTGCCAACAATCAAACGCAAGGCAATATTTGCGGCGGCTTTGGGGCAACATCGAGCTCAGCAGGTGGCTCCGGGACCTGTGGGGGCGGCGGCGCCGGCGGCGCTGGAAGTGGCACTACCGGCTCCGGCGGCTATAGCTCCGGCCCAGCCTTTTTGGGCGGCGCTGGCGGCGCCTCTGGCGGCGGCCTCAATTCATCAGACGTGGCCACTACGGGCGCCGCCGGTGGCGCGGCAGCCGGTGCGGCAGGCGGCACGGCGGGTGCTACGTGTGGCGCTGGCGGCGCGGGCTCGACGGGCTCACAGTACGGCGGTGGCTCGAGCGGCGGGAGTGGCGGCTCTTGCGCGACGGGCACCGGCGGCAGCGCGGGCGCGGGCGGCTTGGGTTCGGGCGGTAGCGGCGGCGGCGCGTCGGAAACGACATCGGGCGCAGGTGCCAATGGCGGCAACGGCATGTGCGTAGTGATCTCGCAATGAACCGGCGCGAACTGCTGGTCGGCGGCGCGGTTGGCGCGGCTCTGATTGCCGCTCGGCGCGCTTCGGGTATCGTGCTCCTGAGTGGTCATTCGCCAGGCACCACGGCGTTCGATTACTACATCTCCACCACGGGCTCGGACAGTAATCCCGGCACGCTGGCCAGTCCGTGGGCGCTGACATCGCTCACCACTTCGAGCGCCAACTATTCCAAGATCGCCGGGAGCACCATCGGTATCCTGAACGGCACTTACGATATCTCCACGTGGTCGCCGAGCGCGTATTCCGCCAAATTGACAATTCCAGCCGGGCTTTCTTCAACGCAGCCCACTGTCATACAGGCGGTCAATGCGCGGGCGGTGACACTGAAATCCGACCCCGGAGCGAGCGGGTATGTGTCGGGCTCCGTCATCGGCAATGGCGCCAATGGCACCGGCAGTCACCAAATCTGTCAGTACATCACGCTGGACGGGTTGATTATCACGGGCGGCACGACAGTACCGGCATCGGGGGTGTCTGGCGTGACTTTTACGGGCGTCAGCCCTCAGGACTCCCCTGGCATCGTCATTCAGAACTGCGAGATCAGTTGGTTCATCAACCCCAGCGGGGCCGTAAATATAGGATGCATAACATGGGGGACAGGCCCCACCGGCTGGTTGATACACAATTGTTGCCTGCATGACTGCTATGTGTCGGGTACCGCTCGATACGAGCATGACAACGCTTCGGGAGTCCACGACTATGCCGGGTTCGGTACAGTCGAGTATTGCAGTATCTACGGCTGCAACAATGCCGTGTACCAGAAAAATCAAGCCTCCACGCCTCCGCCGCAGGGCGATGTCGTGCGGTATTGTTACATCCATCCCGGCGCTGGGATAGGCTTGTCTCTTGCCGGGTTCAACAATTCAGGCGGTACCACGCCTCCGTATCAGGCGCAGTTGTTCTACAACAATATCATGGAGAATGCGCCGCCCTACGATGATACGAACACCGGCGCGAACTTTCTCCAATCCCCGACAACCTTCTCCAATAATACAGTGGTCTGGACGTACCCGCGCCAGGTCGCCGATACGCTGTCATTCGGATATTGGGTCGGACCGACAACTGGCGCGCCGTGGAAGTTCGTCACATTCGATAATAACATCGGGTATATGTCAGGAGGCGCGGCGCCGGGCAAGGACCCGACATTGCTGCCTTTGGGGCCGACCGCTGGGGATTGGACGCGGGTGGATTATAATTGCTACTACGGCGCCACGCTCAGCTTTGGCATTACGAGCGCTTCCGGCGTTTACCCGCCGACCGACTACACCTTGGCGCAGTGGCAGGCGCTCACCGGCACGCCGGACATCCATTCGCTGAACTCAGACCCGCTGATGCAGTTCGAGGCTTCGAGCTTTGTGGCCGATGGCGGTAGCACGCAATATCAGCTCCAGAGCGGCTCCCCGTGCAAAGGCGCTGGCTACGGGGGTATCGACATCGGTGCCTGGGGCGGAACGGATGTCAACACCGGCAAGCCGATCGCTCAAATCGGCTGCAACTTCTCTGCACAGACATAGGCGCCCATGCTCCTCCTTCTGCAACAAAACCTGACGCGCACAGACAAGAGGCGGATATCCGAATGACCGCTCAATCTACGACCGCCTTGGACCTCATCACGGGAGCGTTGCGCAACATCAACGCGCTGGAATCCGCCGAGACGCCGAACGCAGTCGATACCGCGGATGCACTGCAGGTATTGAACGACCTGCTCGACTCGTGGAGCATCGAGCACCTATTCGTCATTTCCCAGACTGAGAACCGATTCATCTTCAACCCCGGGCAGTACCAATACACCATTGGCAATCCTCTAGGGGGTCAATTCACCGGCACCCTGGCCGCAGGGTCCGCCGTCATCTCTGGCGTGACACCGCCTTCGACGCTCATCATCGGAAGCCTGATCACAGACGTTCAGGGCGCGGTGCCTGCGAACGCCAAAGTGACGGCCATCGGGACAAACACCGTTACCTTGTCGGCAAACGCCCTCTTTACGGTCTCGAGCGCCGAGGTGTTCACGTTTACGATCCCGGGGGACATTGCTTACGACTCAACGACTGGTGCGCCGATCGATCTCCCCGTGCGCATCACGAACTGTTTCACGCGCATTACGGTAGGCAATGGAGACCCCGCCATCGAGGGACTCGACTATCAGGTGCGCATCATTACGCGCGACAAGTACGCCGCGCTCGGCCTGAAGGGCATCGCCGGGCCGTGGCCCACCGATCTCTACTACGACCGCACGTTCCCGCTCGGCAATCTCTACTTCTACCCGAACCCCTCGATGGGCGGTGAGTGCCACCTCTGGACCGACACGGTGCTCGGCAACCTGACTTCTCCCACGCAAGCGTTCAACTTGCCGCAAGGCTACGCACGCGCGCTCAAGACGAACCTCGCCATCGAGCTCGCCGCCGAATACGGTAAGGCGGTTGCGCCTACCCTCGTTGTGCGCGCAAAGGAGGCCAAGAATCTGGTCCGCTCGCTGAACGCGGTGCCCGGCGTCGAGGCGTTCTTTGATCAGCACATCCTCAAGAGCCGCCGGGCCGATGCCGGGTGGATTCTCCATGGCGGCTTCTATACATGAGCGCGATGCCCAACTTTATCGGCTTTCCTCTGAATTATGCGATTCAGACGCTCGCCGCGCTCGGAGTGGTGGCAGACCTGTCTTACGTGGAAGCTGTGGCGCCCTGCACGACACTGGGAATCATCACGGCGCAAAATCCAGCCGCCGGGCAGCAGATCGCAAATTCCGTGACGCTGACCTCGACTGGCTCTCTGAGACTTCCAGATGTCGGAGTTACTATCGAGAGCGTACCGGCGGTTCTTGTCGGAAACGACGATAACCCTGGAGGCCAGTCGGCTAACTCATGATCCAGCAGGGCACAGACTGGGGCTTCGTAGGCCCGGCGTATGAGGCGCCGATGTTGCTGCAGGACGCTCAGCGTTGCATCAACTGGTATCCAGAGGTCACGGAGAATCGGGGCTCGAAGATGCCGATTGCGCTCCTCGGGTGCCCGGGGTTGAATCCGGTCCTCTCAACGATCCCCGGCGAAGTGCGCGGTATGTGGCCACTCCCTGGCACGCAGTCGGCTCTCGTCGTCGTGGCGAATACCCTCTATCTGATGACGGTACAGACGCCGGCGACAGCGCAGACAGAGCCGATCTTCGCGGCCACGGCAGTCGGCACGCTACTTACGAGCACAGGACCCGTCGTGATGCGTGACAATGGCGCGCTCTTTGGAGGAGAGGGCGGCTTCGTTGCCATCGTGGATGGGACGTATGGATATTACTACCTCATCTCAGGCGTGCCACAGACAGTGACGTTCTCGGGCTCCGTGGCCACTGGCTCGCCCGTCGTGACACTGTCGGGCGACATGCCGTATGGGCTTGTGATCAGTCCTGGAGTGAGCGCCACAGACTCGCACGGCGGTTTCCGCGGAGTTTCCATCGGTTCCGTGGACTTCAACGCGCTCACGATTACGATGAACGCCAATTCAACAGTGACCGATGCTGTGGATGTATTCACAGTCACGATCCCGGTATTTGGGCAAATCACTGACCCGGCGTTTCTCCCGGCGTCGCGCATCGCATTTATCGAGGGCTGGCTGATATTCTCAGAGCCGGGAACGCGGACGTTCTTCACGAACGCGGCGACCCCGTACACGCTTCTCTTCGATGGTGGTTTCTACGCGCTGAAAGATTCCTCGTCAGACAACCTGATGACGCTCTTTGAGAACAACCGGGAATTGTGGCTCGTCGGAGAGCGTACCTCCGAGGTATGGTACAACGCCGGCAATACCAATTTCGCTTTTGCGCGCATCCCTGGGATAGGCCCGCAGATCGGGTGCGCGGCAACGCACTCCATCACGCGCATCGGCCCGAATCTCATCTGGCTCGCGCGCAACGAGCAGGGCGAGAACCTCGTTGTTCAGACGCAGCAGTACTCTTGGGAGCGCGTCTCGAATCACGCGGTCGAGCACGCCTGGGCGCAGTACCCAGTGGTATCGGATGCCATCGGTTATGCCTACGAGGAAGAGGGGCATTTTTTCTACGTGCTCACCTTCCCGACTGCCGATGCCACTTGGGTATTCGATGGTCTTACGAACATGTGGCACCAGCGGGCGTCCTTCGACCCCGTGGCCGGCGTCTATCACCGCCATCGCGGGAATTGCTTTATGGATCTCGCGGATGTGCGCTTGGTGGGCGATTATCAATCGGGCCAAGTGCATCAGATGAGCCGTCAATACTACACCGACGCGGGCAATCCGTTGCGCTGTCAGCGGCGCGCCCCTCACGTCTGGAGCAGTTCCGACCGCTACCGTATCTTCCACGGGTGGCTGCAATGCGAGTTCACGCCGGGGGTGGGACTCGCCACGGGTCAAGGCTCGAACCCACAGGCCATGCTCAGGTGGAGCAATGACGGCGGCTTCACCTGGTCCAATGAGCATTGGACGACTATCGGAGCGCAGGGCGAGACGCGAAACCGGGCGATCTGGCGGCGCCTCGGGCGGGCGCGTGACCGGGTATATGAACTCAACTTCTCAGATCCTACCGCCCGGGATCTGATCGGCGTTACACTGATGTTTGAGCCCGAGGAGCAGTTCTGGAATCTCCCGGATCAGGCGTATTGAGGCACACCATGAGCAGATCGTACAAGTGGATCGGTAAGGCTATTGAGCATCCCGGCGCACTCCACCGGGAACTCGGGATTGCTTCGGGTAAGAAAATCCCTGAGCGGCGCCTCGAGGCGGCTGCGAAGAAGGGCGGTAAAGAAGGGCGCCGGGCCCGGCTCGCGGAGACGCTTGAGAGGATGCACCGCAAGTGAGCCGGCAACTTCGTCAATACAACGGATTGCCACAGAACCCTGAGCCGCTTCTCTCCGGGAAGTTGACCTCGCGGGTATGGTATTTCTTTTTCCAAGGGCTTTGGAAAGGCGCGCCCCCCAGCGCAGAGCAACCCGTAACTTTGGGCGCATCACCCTTCACTTACATTGCGCCCTCTCGTGGCTTTTTGATCGTGAATGGCGGTACTGTCGTGGCCGTCCAGTATTCACGCGACGGCCTTACGAATTATCTCACCGGGCAGACCTCAGGATGCTTTCCGCTCTCTCAGGGGGATCGTCTCATCGTAATCTATTCTGCGGCGCCTACACTCACCTGGGTGCCGCAATGAACGATGTTGCGCGCATCACATCCAGTGAGGACATTCAGCGTCTCCAAGCTGAGATGGTGAAGATGCCGCAATGCGTCGATCATGTGACGCGGCATTATTTCGCCGATGGGATGTACTGCCGAGAGCTGTGGCGCCCGGCTGGGTGTCTCATCGTCGGGAAGGTTCACCGCAAGGAGCACTTCTATATTGTGGCTCACGGCGAAGTGACCATTACCTGGGGTGGTCGGGCTCCTGAGCGCGTCATTGGCCCCAAAGTATTTGTCAGCCCTGTCGGCACCAAGCGCGCAGTGCTCGCGCATACCGATGCGACCTGCGTCACCGTGCATCAGTGCTCGGAGCGCGATCTTGAGAAGATCGAGCGCGAACTCGTTGAGGACGATCCAGATGCCACCTTCAAGGTCGGGAACGAACTAAAGGAGGGCGTATGTCCTTCATTGCCGCCGCAATAGTCGGTGTTGGCGCGATTGCCGGCGGATACCTGTCGGCCCAAGGGGCCGAGTCTGCTGCCCAGACGCAGGCGGGAGCTGCCGCCAACGCGCAACAGATCAGCCAAAACGAATTCAACACAATCACGGGGCAAGAGCAGCCCTTTATGCAGGGCGGCTACAGCGCCCTCTCGGCTCTCAACTACGGCCTCGGCACAGGACCCAATACGGCTCCCACAGCGGGCGCGGCTTCTGGCATGGGTTATGGCTCATTGCTCACGCCCTTCACGGCTGCACAAATGCAGCAATACTCGCCGGCCTACAAATTCCAGATGCAGCAGGGGCTACAGGGCACGCTGAATGGCGATGCGTCGGGTTCGGGCGCGCTCTCCGGCGCTGCGCAGAAGGACCTCATGTCCTTCAATCAGAACTACGCCAACACCGCCTTTAACAATGCGTTCAACCAGTATCAGACGCAGCAGGGGAATATCTACTCTCGTCTCGCAGGCGTCGCGCAACTCGGGCAGGCAGCGGCGTCCAACACGGGCCAGCAGGGCACCGCGCTCGCGGGTCAAGCTGCGCAAAGTGCGACCAACATCGGCACCGCGCTCGGAGCGGGGCAAGTCGGGGCGGCCAATGCGTGGTCGGGGGCGCTTTCAAGCGCGAGCTATTTGCCTTACCTGATGAGCATGAACTCTGGCTCGTTCGCGCCCACCGGCGCTGGTGGCCAGTCCGGCTTTGGCTTCTCCGGGCTCTCGGGGTACTGACCCATGCCAACCATGACCCCCGTCGCGACGCAGATCCAGCCGCCAAACCCGCAGCAGGGCATCGGCATCCTTTCCGGCATTCTCGGACTGCAACAGAAGCGCATCGGCATCGAGCAGCAGCAGCAGGAGCTGATCGGTCAGACCGCCGAGGCCCAGCAAGCGCAGCAGCGCAATCAGGAGCTTCAGCAGGCGCAGCAGCTCGCGCTCTCGGCAAAGTCCGGGAACTATCGCACGCCGGACGGTGGCCTCGACCGGCTGAAACTCGCATCGGATATCAGCGCGCTCGGACCCTACGCCATGCAGGCCGCAGGCCAGTTCATCAGTCAGGCCAATGAGATCGTCGCCAATCAGCAGGCCCACCAGAATCTCTCCGTAAGCGAGCAGCAGCAGATGGGCTCGACTTTCGGTGCGCTCGCCCAGAATCCGGGTCTCACCCGCTCGGACATTGTCAACGGGGTGGATGAACTGCTAAGCGCGAACCAGAGCCCCGACATGCGCCGGCTGGGCCTTTCCATGATGGCCCACCTGCCGCCGAACGCGACGCCCCAGCAGCTTCAGAACCTGATGCATCAGTGGAGCGTGGCGGCAACGAGTCCCGAGAACGCTGCGGCTCAGTCCGGCTATGACACTACGATGGTGCAAGGTCCCAATGGACTCGTGCCCACCAACGTGAACCCGCGCGCCCCCGGCGGCGTCGGGCCCGTGGGAGCACCTCAGCAGCAGGGCCTTGCGCCAACCGTGGTGGGCAATCCCGTCACGGGGGCGCCCACGGTCATTGGCGCACTCTCCCCGCGCGCCGCTGGAGCACCAGGGGGCGGCGCGCCCCAGTCGAATGCGTCGAGCGCCTACCCTCGGCTGAATACCATGAGCCCGTACCCGGGGGAGCAGGCCGACCTCGCGGGCTTCCAGAAGTATGTGGCCCAGGTGCGTCAGGAAGGCGATCAGGCGCCGTTGATGCACAATATCAATCAGAGCATTCTGCAGCTCTCGGAGAACGCCAAGACGGGCCCGGGCTCACCGGTATGGCAGCACATCATCGGGGCCATTGGTGCGCCTTTCGGACTCTCTCCGACCGCGAACTACCAGGAGGTCGGGAAGTTCCTGGAGAAAAATGCCATCCAGAACATGCAGGCCATGGGCGGGCCGCCGTCCGATGCGCGCTTGTCTGCGGCTGCGGCGGCGAATGGGGGGCCTGAGTTCTCGCCCAAGGCGCTGCGTTATGTGACGGAGTTTAACAATGCCACGGTGACCGCTCTCGAGATGTACCGCCAAGGGCTCGATAAAGCGGTGGGCACAGTGGGTCCAAATTATCTCGCGACCCCGCAGTTCCGTTCGGCGTGGGCGAAGAACTTCGACATCCGGGTATTCGAGCTCCAGAACGCTCTGCAGGCGAAGGACGAGCCGGCGGTGAAGCGCGTGCTGTCGGGACTCACCAAGAGCCAAGCGCAAGCGCTGAAACAGAAATGGGCGAACCTGCAGACGCTCTCTGAGACGGGGGCGTTGAAGTGAGCGATCCGGTTTCCTCTGCGCTCGATTCGGTAGACGGCACCGGCGCGCCACAGCAGGACGGCGTGAGCGCTGCGCTCGACCAGGTCCAGCAGCCAGCGCCAGTGACTCTGGGACAAGCGCCTCAATCGGCCCCAGAGTCGCCCTGGGAGCGGGCTGCGGGCTGGGCGGTGGCGCCGTGGGAGACCGAAATGCACTTGGCGAGTTCGGCGGTGGCGCCGGCGGTGGCTGGAGTCGCGGGGCTCGCGTCCTGGCCATTCATTGGGACCGACCGGGCTTCGAAGCTCATAGGTAACGTAGAGAACGATCTGACCTACAACCCCCATACGCTTCAGGGCCAAGAACTCAGCGCTGGCGTGGGGCGCGTCCTGGGATCATCGTTCGACCCGCTGATGTGGCCCGACATGGGCGGGCGCGCCCTTGGTGGCTTTGCGGCCGACCACGGCGCGCCGCCTGCGCTTTCGACCGCCCTCCGGGTGGCGCCAGATGCCGCGGCGGCATTATTGGGCTCTCGATTGATCCCCGGCGCAGAGGTGCGCGCCCCGATGGACGAGGGCGCGCTACCCGGGGACGTACCGACGCCTGAGACTGTGGCTGCAGAGGCAACGCAGGGAACGCCCGGGAGTGCTCCGACAGGTGCCCGGGACCCGTTCGACGAGCCACCGTCTGGCGCCCCGAACCTCGAGGCATCCCCGGCCGAACAGGCGCGCCGGATTCGGGTGCTAAATGAGATCGGACTTAACGGCTCGCCCGTCCGAGCGAGCGCCATCACGGCGGACCCGCTGGCGGCCGGGACGGATGCGCAGGTCGCCAAGCTAGACAGCCCAGCCGGGCGCCAGATGCGTGCCACGCTCGACAATGAGCGCGCGGGGCTGCAGAGCTACGCAGGGCGCACCACAGAGGCCACAGGGGGCCGGACCGGTGGCACGCAGACAGATGCTATGGCTCGCGGGGAGTCCGTTCAGGGGGCATTGGAAGGGCTCTCAGATCAGTACCGGACGCGTATCGGTGCGCTCTATCAAGCGGCCGACCAATCGGCCCAGGGCGTCCCGACGGAACTCAAGGGCTTTCAAGACGTTCTTGGGGACGATTCCCTGATGACGAACCAGGACCGGGTGGGGTTGCGCAGCGGCCTCAACGCCTACCTGCGCAAGCTCGGGGTGGTGGACGAGAACGGTAACGTGACCGCCAGCGTGTCCCAGGCCGAGACGATCCGCAAGTACCTGAACGACGAATGGAGCCCGCAGAACTCGAAGCTCGTCGGCAAGCTGAAGGACGCACTCGACGACGACGTGACGAAAGACGCTGGGAGCGACATCTACGAGCAGGCTAGGGCCCTTCGGGCGCAGCGGGGCGCCACCCTCGACAACCCCAAGGGCATCGCATCGCTCATCGACGCCTCGGGGCCGAACGGCATCAACCGGGTGGTGCCCGCGGAAGGGGTCATGGGAAAGCTCGAGACGATGCCCGTCGCGCAACTCGAACACGTCGTGAAAACCTTGGGTGGCATGGACGGCGAACTGGCCCCCCAAGGGCAGCAGGCGCTCAATGACATCCGTTCGCACTTCGCGCAACGCATCGAGGACATTGGTGGCAAAACCGAAGGCCAGTGGAATAGCCGCGGAGTCAATCAGTACCTTAAAAACAACGCCGCGCGGCTGCAGACGGTGTTCTCTGATCGCCCTGACCTGCTCCAGCGGTTTTACACGCTGAACGAGGCCGGGAAGATTTTGCGCTACGACGCAAGTTACCCGGGGGCTGCAGCCCAAGCGGCCAACTTGGCGCGCTCCGGGGTGCTGCCACATTTGATCGGCGGTGGTATGCGTCTAGGTGGCGCTGCGCTCGGCGCGACCTTCGGGCCGCTCGGCGCCGGAGCCGGGGAGACCTTGGGCGATATCGTCGGATCTCGGGTAGCCGGATCGGCGTCAGAAAATGCCGCACTAAAATCCGCGCAGGGGCGCGTGATGAGGCTCGGACAATGACTAGGGAGCGCCGATTGATGTCAGCCATGGGTGACGGTCGCAGAATGCCCCCCACCGATTGGCTCGCTCCTGGGTGCGCACGATACGCCGTAGCCTGCGCTGGAAGCGCAGCCATGCTCGATCTGCCTCCGTCTGGGCTCGTTTTCGCCCGAGCAGATTCCCCAGCAGAAAGAGGATGGGTGCCATGAGCGGCAGTTTACTCGCCCCGCTGTGCTTTCGCGAGTTTCAGTCAGACGGGACGCCGGCCGCCAATGGCACGCTCACCTCGTACCAGGCGGGCACCAGTACACCGCTGGCGACGTACACAGACGCCACGCTTGGGACGGCCAATCCGAACCCGATCACGCTCAACGCTCGGGGAGAGGCGTCGGTCTGGGTGCCCCCGAATGTTTCGTATAAGTTTGTGACTGCCGATGTACTCGGCAACCAGATCCGCAGCGTCGATAATGTGAGCGCCACGGGGCAGCCCACCCTGTATGGTGGGATTGATACAGGTAGCATAAACAACTACATTCTGTCCTTTAGCGCGAGTTTCAGCGCATTGGCCGATGGCATCCTCGTCTGGTGGTTTGCATCGAACACCAACACGGGCTCGTCAGCTCTCAGCGTTAACGGCCTCGGCAGTCATGCAATCGTTAATCCTGGTGGCGCCTCGCTAGTTGCTGGGCAGATCCTCGCCAATCAGCCCGTAATTTGCCTTTACAAAGGTGGTCAGTGGGTGCTCCTACTCGCCGGGACTTCTCCCTTGGCGCTTCCCGAGTTCACCGCGCTTACTGCCGGAACCACGACGCCTGACGCGAACGGAGCACAATGGCCGGTCGGGTTTCTCGGAATCCCTCAGAACGTCATTTCTAATTCGTACACGGCCATTTTGGGTGATGCGGCGAAGCAAATTTACTACGCCGGCGCAGGAGCAATCACGGTCACCATTCCGGCCAACTCGGTGGTAGCATTTCCAGTGGGAACGGTGATTTCTGTCCTGAACGATGCAAGCGCCGCCGTCACCATCACGCTGGCAATCAACACCGATACCATCGTTTGGATTCCATCCGGCGCTACCGGCTCGCGCACGATCGCTCAGTATGGTCGAGCTGTGCTGCTCAAGGTTGGGACTACCCGCTGGTGGGTATCCGGGGTCGGGCTCACATGAGCGGCGATGCGCACATGATGCTTGATAGTCCCACGCTATCCTCCATGCAAGTCTTATTGACCACCGGCGGGAGCGGCACGCATACGATCCCGTCCGGGTACGCGACAGGTGTATTTGAAGTGTGGGGAGCGACGGGCGCAGGCGGGAGGGGAGATCCGGCAGGCAGTACCCAAGGAGGGGGAGGCGCCTCTGGCAGTTACTGCCGGTCAAGCTTTGCGGTCTCCTCGGCCGGGGGTCAAACAGTGGACTATACCGTTGGCACAGAGCCAGGAGGTTCCTCATCGATTTCAAGCGGCACGTTCTCACTCACGACGATGAGCGCCCCCGGGGGTGGCACAGGGGGTGCTGCGACGATTTCATCGGGCGGCGCAGGAGGGAGCGTCGGGGCTGCGGGGACCGGAGGAACGGCTGCCAATCTGGCGGGCAATGGAGGAGACTCGGGTAACGGGCCCTCCTCGGGCACCGCAACGGGTGCCGGGGGACTCGGAGTATCAGGGATATATGCGACAGGGCCAGAAGGGCCTAACGGTAATTTCCAAAACTCACTTGCCGCTGGCTTAGATGGTCAGATCTCATTTACCTATCTCCCATGACCACACAACTCGCACCTACCCCAGTTTTCAAGGCGTTCGATAACAACGGCTCGCCGCTCGCCAATGGGACGTTGTACTCGTACATCGCCGGGACCACGACGCCGCAGGCGACGTACACCGATTCGACGGGAAACACGCCGAACACCAATCCGGTTGTGCTCAATGCTCGCGGCGAGGCGAACGTCTGGCTCAACCCGACTCAGGGTTACAAACTCGTCCTGAAGGATTCGCTCGGCAATCAGATCTGGTCCGTAGACGGCATCATAGGGCCAGTCAACGTCAACCAGTCGCTGATCCCGGCCGCAGATAATACCTACTCTCTCGGCAGTCCGAGCGCGGCATGGACACAGCTTTACCTGGGTGCGAATCACACTCCGGTATTGAATAACGGCGTCATCGGATACTGGCCGCAGACCCCCGCCGAGATCTCAGCCGGCGTGACGCCGACGAACTATGCGTATTTTCCCGGAGATATTCGCCGGTATGGAGCGACTACTGCCTCCCCAGACAATAGCGCGGCAATCAACACTGCAATCAGTGTCTCCGCGCAGGCGTCAGGTCCAGTGGCGTGGGTACCTCCTGGTGTGTGGTTCGGAGCCGTAACCCAACTTACCAATGGGTCATTGTGCGGCGCCGGCTCGCTGGCTTCCACCCTGAAGATCCCGGCAGCCGCCGCAGCGGGCACCAACATTGTCACCGCGGGCGCGACCACGAACTCAACGCTACGCGGCTTCACCCTCGACTACACCGGGGGCCCGGCTGGCGCCGGCCGCGGCGCGCTCTTTAGCGGCTGCACCAACCCGATCATAGAGGATGTCTATATCAAGGCATCACCGGGCCAGGGAATCGACGTGCTCAACTGCTCGCCCTTCCAAGTCCGCAGCCTCAGGGCTGACACGGCTGGCGATTGGGCCGTGCTGATCGACTCATCGAGCGATGGCTACATCGCGGGTGTCCAGGGCTTCAGCAATACCAACCGCCTCGCAATGCTGCGCACCGCGACCAATGTGACGGTCCACGGTGTGGTCGGATCGAGCAATGGAGGCTCGGCGCTCTGGATGCAGGATTGCACCGATTGTCACGCGGTCGGGGTGATCGATTTCGACGACACGGCCGGCGACGCCGTCACCATCGAAGGCGCGAGCGTCGGCTGCTCGATCCAGGGCGTCAAGGCGAAGAATTGCGGCGGTCATACCGCCTCGATCGCAGCGTCCACAACTGCCGCGCCGGTGAACTGCCACATTGACGACGTATATTCGGAGCAGGCCGGCCAATCCATGGCCGCGATTACCGATGAGGGGTCTGGCTTCCAACCCGCCTGCTGTTCGATCACGAACGTGAAGGGCAGGGACTGGGCGCGCACTACGGCAAATTCCGAAGCTCTCGCGTTCGCAAACTGCGTCAATTGCAAAATCACCGGGTCCGTGTTCAACAACGGAAATCCAACGAACGGAACCTACGCGGCGCGCGAGAGCGGGGCCGCGCCCGCGGGCAATCTCTTTGAAATTGAGCAATGGGTATCTGGCAGCACCGGATATTTCTCGATGTCCTCGGCCACCTCTACGATCCGACTTCCGAAACTCCAGGGGCTCATCTGGCGTCCGGGCGTCACGGGCGCATTTACTTACGATCCGGCGGTCTCCGGAGCCGAGGTGCTCTTTGACAGTGCGCTCACCGGGAATGTTGTGTTGAATCTCGGCACTGCGGCGCCATGGGGCTATGCGTGCGCGCGCGTGCGCGTGGCGCGCAACACTGGCTCCGGCGCTTATACGATCAGCGTCGAGCAAAACGGAGCGGTCCTGAAGACCTTCGCGGCGTCCACTGCCTTCTGGGCGGAATTTCTGCACGATGGCACAAACTGGAATCTCGTGGCGGATGGGCCGATTACATAACGCGCACACTGCGTCGCAGCACATACTAAAGCAAACTATGCACAATGTGACAGGAGACTCGAAAATGCTGCCCAACTCATGGATCGCGGCACTCACCGGCGTTATTGGCACCGCCATCGCGGCCATGTTTAGCTGGCTGGCGCGGCACACCATTCGCCGGGTGGATGACCTGGAGAAAAATTCCATTACGCGAAGCGAGTTTGAAGCGTTCTGCGCATCCCGCGAACAGTCAGATCAAAAGCGCGGCGTCGATATCAGCCGCCTCGAAGGCAAGATAGACAGCTATCACCAGTCGATCAGCGCGCGCATCGACCGACTATTGGAGTCACGCCATGGCAACCGTTGAAACCACGCTCGGGATGTCGCGCTGCAATCCTTGGAATTTGAAACAGTTCCACATACCGTGGCTCGGCGAGAGCGCCACTGATGCGCAAGTTGCAGACGGCGGCGAGCTGTCGTTCATCACCATGGACTTGGGCATCCGGGCCGGCATCAAACTCTGCTACACCTACCAAGCGCGCGGCTGGAATTCACCCGTCGCCTTCATCACGCGCTTCTCGCCGCCGCCTGAGAACCCGACCACTCAATACATCCAGAACGTCTCCACCTGGACGGGCTTTCGCTGGGACGCATCGCTCGACTTCCACGATCCGAAGATCCTCATCCCGTGGGCGCGCGCGATCTGGCGACAGGAGCAAGGTGCGGCGGCGCAGGTGATCCTGACCAGTGATATACTGGCCGCGAAGGCGATGGCGGACGGAGAGGGCGCACCGGACGGAGAGGGTACACCATGAAACTCGACCCGCAAAAAACCACCGGCGCGCTCGCAGCGGCCGCGATCGTCAACATCGGCGCCTGGGCGGCCGAGTATTTCTGGCACGTCAGGCTGCCCGATACGGTGGACACGGACCTGATGCTGCTCCTATCCTTGGTCCTGACGCATCTGCCGATATTTTCGACCCCTCCAACAGCCGGTTGAACCGGCAAGGTGAAGTTATGAGCACTCCGAATCCTGCCCTCGCCGCCGCGTCGCCGATCCTCAAATCCGCTCTCACGCTGGTGAATGAGTTCCTGACGACCGTCCTCACGGGCGACCCCATGCAGATTCCGCTACGCGCTGGGCCGGCGCTGCTCGTCCTGCAGGGCAAGCTCCAACTTCTGCTGCCGCAGCTCGCCACTGCCGAGGAAGCCGTCGTGCTGCAACAGGCGACCGCGAGCATCAATGGGCTGATCGCCAAGCTGCCGTAAGGGAGCCTCGTGGCCCAGTTATCCGCCGCCGCTCGCCTCGCCCTCCTCTGCTGGGCTGCCGAGCAGATAGGCCCTGTAGCGACGCCAAATGGCGCAGGAGCCGTCGCCGCCAGCCTCGCCCCGCCTGCATGGGTCACCGAGCGATACCACCTCTGCGGCTGGATCACGGGCGAGGACAGCGCCTTTGGGCTTTCGGCCGGGCGCGTGTTCTACGGCTGGGTGCTGGCGGACGGGCCGGCGTACGTGCTGGTGCTGCGCGGCACGGAATCGGCCATTGAATGGCTCGTGGACTTCGATTTCCCGCCGCGCTCAGGCTACCGCCTCGGCGGCGAGGTCGAATCTGGTTTCTACGGCCTCTACGAGACGCTGGACTTCCAGCCGGCCGGCGGCGCGGCCTGGCCCCTGCTCCCCGGCGTGCGCAGCCTGGTCGGCTGGGCCCCACTCACCATCACCGGCCACAGCCTCGGGGCGGCCCTCGCGACCTACGCCACGGTCGAGCTCGCCGAGGCGGCCATGCATGTCGCGGGCCGGTTCATCGCCTCACCGCGGCCGGGGGATGCTGGCTTCGCAGATGCTTTCGCCGCGCGAGTGACCGACGCCGTGGACTACCACTACGCGCCGGACATCGTCGGGGACGTGCCGGCCGGCTTTGGGTACTCGCCGCTCCACTGCGTCGAGACGATCCCGGCGAACCTGCGCGTGCCGGACAATCCGGCGTCGAACCACCACGCCGTTCACTACGCCTGGCTGCTGGACCCGGCGTCGCTCGAGGTGCTGCCCGAGGCGGAGCGGGAGGCGGTGATGGCGGGGCTCACCTAGCGCCCGCACCCGCAGGTCGGGCAGTGGGGCGCGCTGCGCATCCGCTCGATCTCGGCGCGCAATTCGCGCTGGTATTGCTCTCCAGTGCGCCGTTCCTCAAGCTGAGAGTCACTAAAACTATCGGCCCACTTATTGAGCCGCTCGACCTCGGCGCGGAGCCGCTCTATTTCGGCGACTCCCTCGCGTGCTACGGCGCAGAGGTAAGCCGGCTCCCAGCTCTCATCTTGTTCAAGCGGTACGGTGAGGCGGCGCAGGTGAGCGAGCGTGTCATCGGCGCGGATATCAGAGTCACTCACAAACCACCATCCTCACGCGCATCGGCGCGCGCTGTAGTCGGCCAAGATGCACGCCGTGCTCGGGCAGCTCACCATTGACATTGCGGCCGAGCGCAATCCCGTAGGCACCATTACACCATTCGCCCTGCTTCGCATGGCACACCGGGCACTCGCCCCAGGTGGCGCGCTCGTCGTAGGTGAGGTCGCGGGGAGCGGTTGGGTCATTCATACGCTTTCCTCCTGCCTATCAGCATAAGCGCCCCGAACAACCCCGCCAACAGCCACCACGGCGCGGCGCCGAACGAGACCGACACCGGCTTCCTGCACTTGCGAGCGTGGCGCTTGCAGCGGTAGTGCGGCGCCGGCGCGTAGGCGCCTGGAAAGTCTGTGAACGGTACGGACATTGGATAGCTCGGCGGCGCTGGCGATGCGGCCGGCAACCCTGCCGTGTACACCCATGCCGGCACAGGGGGCGCTGAGATCGGCTCGGGCGCGATGCGAGGCGCGGCGAAGTGGTGTAGCGCTACGGCACCAATCGTGAGCGCACAACCGGCCACGACCGCATGCGGGAGCGCTTTCCAGCCCGCGAGCGTGCCACGCCAGAGTTCCCAACGGCAGTGGAGGCGGGACCAGATGTGGAGGGTCATGGCTTTTCCTCCGGCAGCTCGCGCCCAGCAGGCCACAGAACTGGTATTTGTGCTTTCTCTGCGCGCGCAACTATGTCGGCAGTGCCTCGGCCACCAGGGAATGCCAAAACAAGGTCAGGTTTGAAATCGTCAATCATGCGCTGGTTGCGAATTGGCCCGGCTGCCTTCCCGTACGTTTTCCAGTCGGCAGGAACGGTCACGACTTTTATGCCTAACTCTTTGGCGAAGTCAGCGGCACAACGGTCTGCGCCACGGGCACCGCCTTGTATGAGTGCGCTGATCGGAGTTTTCTCATGAATATCTCGGATCGCGAAGTAAATCTCAGCGGCTTGGTCATTATCGGTTTCACCGTAATTGCGACCACCGCACACCAAGACTCTCACGGCTTCTCCTCCGGCAGCGCCTTCGTCAGCCAGTCACGCAGCGCGCGGGCTTCGGCGATAGAGTGATAACGAGGGCGAACGTCCAGCGTGTCACGCATATCGTAGCACGACCGAATTTCAGCTAACGTTCGGCCACCGAGTCGCAGCGGCTCAACCTCGCGGAACCGCTCGGGGGTGTCAGTGCTCACGTCCCCTCCTTCGGCTTCGCCAGCTCGGCGAGCAGGGCGTCGGCAAACTCGACGGCGCGGTGCGCTAGGCCGTTCGGTGGATATGTGCTGCCTGGATCAGCGGACTCATCCGCCAGCATACCTGCCGCAAGCTGGATAGCGACATACTCGCGCTTGGTGAGGCCGTACTTGTTGTCGATTGGGAATGCCGGGGCGTCGGCGTTGGGATTACTCATTCGTCTACCTCTTGCATTTCGGCGATGTGCTGCTCCAGCTCGCTGATCTTGCGGCAGGCGTCGAAGAGCGCCCCATTCCCCAACCATTCTGTATAACGCCATCTGTTCTCAGCAGAACTCGCGTCTTGCAGCCTGTCATCTTTTCCCGGCGCTGCGCGCCCGAAGCGAGCCTCGTACAAGGCTGCTAGGCACTCGAACGCTTCGTTGACTGGATCACTCATCGTCCTCACCTCCAAAAATCTCCGCCAGCGCCGCCTCGACGGCTGCGCGCTGGTCGGGGTTAAATGTCCATGCCTTCGAGCCTGCATCCCATTTTCCGCCGTGGTCACGCGCCCACTCGCGCCACGCGGGATTGAACGGCGTGGACACGATCAGCCGCCCGCCGCGCTCGACGAGTTCGGGGGTCATGTTGTCACCGTGGGTCTCGTATCGAAAGACTGCATTTTCTGTACCTCCAATGCCGCAACGTATTGAGTAGCGGAGAGGCAAGATAGACAGTTCCCCAGAATCCGCTCCACAGGCCAAAAGTCTGGGTGTTGCCTCGCAAATACTTCCATTGCCCAGATAAATACAGCCGTAAGTGGCTTAAAGTAGAGCGAAATGGTTTTTCGCTTGCCCCACCGCAAATTAAGCACTTCACTTTACTGTCTCCATTTATGAGTGACGCAGGAGTGCTCGACGAGTTCGGGGGTCATGCTTTGCCCTCCGCCTGCGCTATCGCCCTGCGCGCCCGTGCGCACGCCTCGGCCCATTCAGTGCGGCGTCGCTCGAGCGGCGCATCTTCCTGCTCGTCGAGAAGCTGTTGCAAGGCGGCGAGCAGGTCCGGCGCCGAGGCGATGAGGTGGGCGTTGGCTTCGTTCTCGGCATGTGGACGCGCCATACCGGTACGCGCCACGCGATTCCCGCGTGAGTCCTGAACCGTGAAAGTGCCAGTCTGTCGCCACGGCCCCGGCGTATGCCCCACCTTCTCCGCGCTCACTTCGCCCCCTCCTGCGTCAGCGCGACCCAGTCCTCGCGCGGAATCTCGGCGAGGCGCGCGGCGACGATGCTCCCCTCGCAGCCGAGTTCGCTGGCGATCCACCGCACGATATCTTCCGCGCTCATCTTCGAGAGCCGCGCGATGATCTCGGCGCGACGCCGCGGTCGCTCGGCTTCACGCTCCTGGCGCTCACGCTCGAGGCGGTCGGCTTCGGCTTTGCGCTCGGCTTCCTTCTTGGCTTCCTGTCCAGCGAGCCACTTGCGGTTAGCCTCGGCCGCCTCCTGTTCGCGCTCCCTACGCGCGATCTCTGCCTCACGCTCGGCTTGGGCGCGGGCGAGTTCTTCCTGCTCGGCGCGCTGACGGGCCAGACGTTCCTGCTCCTCCTTGTGCGCGAGCGCAGCTTTCCAAAGCGCTTGCAACCGGGTCACGCCAGCGTTGCGCGCTTCCTGGGCCTCCGCCAGTCGCTCGCCATAGTCCGCTTCGGTGAGCGTCGCATCTGCGAGCTGCGTGAGGGCGTTGTCGATCAGTACCGGCGAGTCCGTAGCCGTGAAGTGCGCCGGACCACTCAACGCCCGGATGCGCTGGTCGATCTCGGCGTTGCGACGCTGGGCGACCTGTTCGGATTCGAGCTTGGCGCGTTCCTCGCGCAGACGCTCCTCGGCGGCAACCTGCTCGGCAGCGCTGCGGGCCGCTTCGGCAGCACGCTCGGCCGCAAGCCGAGTTTCCTCAGCGGCACGTGCAGCTTCCGCAGCAGCCTTCCGCTCTTCGCGCTCGATGGCCTCGACGTGCGCCTGGCGGAGTGCCACCAGAGCGACCTGGCGCAGCCCCTCGGCCGCGTCGGCGAACTCCTGGTAATCGAACGTCAGGCCAGCCTCCAGTTGCGCGATGAGCTCCGCGAGCTTCGCCGGCGCGAGGGCCGAGGTGTAGGCTTCCGGCAGGCTCTGTAGCTTCGCCAGCTTCGTCTGGATGGCGAGCACCCGCGCACGCTCGGCGTCCTCCTTGGCCTTGCGCTCAGTCTCGCGTCGCGTTTCCTCCGTGCGGATCTGCTCGTCGATGGGCGTCTCGATCTCGAGGAGTGCTGCAGTGATGCGCTTCGCCTCCCCGTCGATTTGTTTGCCGAGCGCGAGCAAGGGCGCCTTCGCGGACTTCCTGATCTCTTCGACGCGATACCGCGGCTCACGCACGGCGAGCCGCGCCTTGCGGGCCGCGTCCATGCCCGCGGCCGTCTTGACGTCGTAGATCACCGCGCCGTAGGTCTGGCGCAACTCGGCGAGTCCGGCATCGACCTTCGAGTACTCGGTCAGCGCCGCACCGACCTTCTGCAGATCAGCCGAGAGGACTTCGCCTTGTACGGGAGAGCCCTCGGCGACGGGAATATCTGATACTGCTGTGCTCACTGTTGTCTCCAATATTCGGGAAAATCCCCGCCAACGTCTCGCCCGGCTCAACTAACCCCATGCACCGGGACTAGATGGACGCTGGCGGGGAATATGGTTACAGGCTGCCATCAGCCTCGGGCGAAGCTGGTGCATCGGCCACCGGCTTGCCCTTCGTCATCGCGTGCATAGTTTTTTTGAAGGGCCGGCGGCGCGGCAGAGATATCTCTACCTCAATGTCGCGCTCGATGTCAGGAGAGCCCCAAATGCGGATGCAGGGCTCGCCGTTCCAGGTGTCCGGGAACAGGGTCACGCGCTTGCCGATCCACTCGGCCAGCTTGACGCCGAACATTGCCTTGATGGAGATGCCATTGGTCTTGCACATGACAAGCTGCTTGGGCGTTTCCTTGAAGGTGAGGGCCGCCTTTTGCTTCGGCTTGTTGTCATCACCCATGAGTTCCTCGAGGTCAACGTCGGCAATTGTGACTGTGACCTTGCGGCCCAGGAGTTCGCCGGCCTTGATGAATCGGCCCGGGTAAAGTTGATCGTATTCGACGGGTTTCTGCTGGGTTGCCATGATGTATTACCTTTCAGGTAGCGGTTGGGGCTCGATCAGACCTCGAGGCCAAGGTCGCCAACGTCCTCCATCTTTTCGTAGGCGTAGGTCGGCAGAGTAAATGTCAGCTCGTGGCCTCCGGCGGTGCCGGGCCAGTGATTCTCGTGCTCGCATTGCACCAGGGTGCGCAGCAAAGCCTGATAGTCGGCGCGTCCCTGTTCGATGACGTCCTGTGGTATGTCGTAGACAGCGACGTCATGCGGCGCATCCGACTCGACCACAATCTCCTTCATCGCAGGCTCTTTGCCGGTGAGCGCCACGAAACCATCGAAGTAGAACGCCCATTGCAGATGGTAGCCGAGCTTGTACGCGGCCGCGCCGAAAGGGAAGGGCCGACAGTCGCGCGCAGTCTTGAGGCCGACCACGACGGGCTTGCCGTCGATGTAGGTAATCCAGTCAGCACGACCACGGCATGCGCGGGTCTCGGAATCTACGGCTAGCTGCCAGCGCATCGACACCTCCGGCTCGCCGCTTTCGAGGTACCGCATGGCGAGCGCATCGCCACGGACTGCGGAGGCCATCGCCTGAGCCAGCGCCATCTCGTCCTCGGTGATGATAGTGCGCCCGGAGTTCTCCATCACGAACGCATCCCAGTACTGTCCCTTCCGCGGGCACAGGTTGCCACTCTCACTGCGGCGCGACCAGGTGACGAACTCCCGGCTAAAGCGCTCCGGCTCAAGCGTGGCGCAGTGCGCGGCCGTCCCGAGCAGCATGGGCGCCGAAGTCTTGGGGTTCTGCAGCCGGTACTGGTAATGCCGGGGCGAGCGCAACAATTCCTTCAGTCGCGAAATGCTGATGCCGGGCAGAGAGTGATACTCGTCGGCTGGTATGCGAGACGCAAAGCCGGTCGCCGGGATGGATTCTGCTACAGCACTCATCTCCCCTCCCCTCGCTCAGCCAGCGTCTTGCTCGGGATCTTAGTCGCACACTCCCTGCGCCGCTTGTACCGATGCGCCTGACGCGGGTCGCGCAGGTCGAAGGTGGGCCGCAGGCGCACGGTCACCTCGGGGTGCGAATCGCGGAATTGGCCGATGAGAAGGGTTTTCACAGGCTAAGCTCCTCAATCAAGTGACGGATACCCTGGCGCAGCGTCTCAATCGTCGCCGTCGCGGCTTCGATCAGATCGGTGTTGTCTGCCTCGAGCGCCGTGGCCAGATCGAGTTCGGCGCTGCCGAGCTGGAGCCGCCAGCGCAGCAGCGTCTCGGTGAGCGCCGGGCGGACATCGAGACGGCGAGCGGCGGCGGCGGGAATGAGGGAGGTCATGGCTGGCGCTCCTTGGCGAGTTCGGCTTTGAGTTTGGCGAGCAATGCGTTGGCAGCACGCGCGCACTCGTCGCGTAGTGCGATACAGCGGTCCGGAGTGATGGCTTCGCGCGCCAGCCGATCTAACTCAGCCACTCGCGCGCGCTTCACGCCGAGCCAGTAGGCGTAATGGATAATCGCGGGCCATGGCGTCCCGGCCAACTGTTCGGTGAGACTCGGCACGTCGAAATCTTCGCGGTCGGTCATACCAGCTTCTCCATCGCGCGGATAAATTTCACCGCTGCGCGATATGCCTGCGCATGCTCGTTGTCGCCGTGAGTCTCGCGCACGGCTTTCAGAAATTCCTTCACCGTGCCGCGAAAGCAGCCCGTGGCGATACAGTTGTCCGAGCGCGTCCAAGTCATTACCGCGGCGCGAGAGCCGATGGGGCCGATCAGCAGAAAGTCGGAAGATTTGGCGAGTTTCGCGTCGCCGAAGACCTGCGCGTCGCCGAAGACCTGCGCGTCGCCGAAGACCCGCGCGTCGCCGAAGACCCGCGCGTCGCCGTAGACCCACGCGTTGCCGTAGACCCACGCGTTGCCGTAGACCCACGCGCTGTCGTAGACCCGCGCGCTGTCGTAGACCCGCGCGTTGCCGTAGACCCGCGCGTTGTCGTAGACCCGCGCGTTAGACCCGATATATGCCGAGTCGTCAACGTGCGCCGTGTCCGCGACCCAACCGCCGCCGTTCGGATGTTGATGTGCGGGAACTGGGCCGCTGCCGAAGTCGAATGTTGTCATGGCTGCTTGTCCATTTGGCTGTCTCGCCACTTATCGCCCGCATCCGGATCGCCCTCGCGGTCGGCCTCGGCGAGCTGGTCGAGGATCTGGTCTCTGACGCCGGCATAGATATCTGTGTCCTCGAGCAGCCCGCTGAGGTCGGTATCGCCGACGGTGAGCGTGTGCACGTCCGCCTCGGGCCACTCCTCGGGGTGGCAATAGTCTGGATCGGCCTGCGTGACGGCGGGTCGGAATTCGCCGCTGACCTCGGCGCGGGCTTCGAGTTCCAGCGAGCCGAGGGTGACGGGGAAGGTGCGCGTCATACATTATCCTCCGGATACGGCTGCACACCCGCTTCGAGACACTCACACACGCGACGGAATTCGGCGGCCTGGGCGGAACTGGTACCCGAGGCGGCCCGGGCAGCGTCGGCGGCACCATAGGCGGCAGCGTAGGCGGCAGCGACGGCGGCAGCGTCGGCGGCAGCATAGGCGGCGTAGGCGGCAGCGGCGGCGGCAGCGTCGGCGGCGTTGACAGCTGCCGACCTAGCGGCGGCCAATTCCTCTCGCGTCGCACGCCCACGCGCAAAACGCTCCGCTACATCAAGCGCGTCACGCGATCGCTCGTCCGTCAGCAAATGCTCGACCTGACGCGCACACCACACCGCATACAGCCGTTTCTCACGGTCATATCCCTCGACCGCGCGCAGCGCCCAGAGCGCGTCATCGATCCCGTTAGAGTCCAGGATCGTGAGCAGCGACAGCGGCGCGTCATCCGCTTCGATCTTGCCTAGGTGGGCGAGCAATTTGCGCCAGCCGTCAGAACACGGATTGTGCGCGCGGATGGCATTGAGCGTGGTTTTCACAGCATCCCCATCATGCCAATAATCGCCACCGTCGCCACCACGAAGCACGCGACCGCAATCAGCGCGTCGAGGGCGGTCTCGTCGGAGTCGGTCATGCGGCTCATCGGTCGGCTCCTTTCGCCTTCTGCGCACGCTCGCGCTTCATGGCGAGTTCGCGGTTGCACTGCGCGCCATACATCGGGTTGCGGGGCGCGTAGGTGCCGCGCGTGCCGCTATTCCAGAACATGCGCGCGGGTAGGCGCTTCGGCGTGGCTCGGCGTGCGAGCCAGTCGCGGCGGTTTGGGTAGTCGGCGCTCATCTTCCTCTCCCGTCGGCCCCATGCCGACCATGTGGGCACTTTATTCTCGCGTTGTCCGGGTGTCAATAGCCTAGCGCACAATATTTTCTGCGCCGGGGACGTTGCTCGGCGGACAATTATATGCTAGCGTCCGGCGCATGAGCGAAATCCAAAAGGCAGCGGCGCGGCTCATCAAGCGCCACGGCGGCATCCGGCCAGCGGCCCGCGCGAGCGGCATAGACCCCGGATACCTCTACAGGTTACGCCACGGCCAAAAAACGCGCCCTGGGGCTGAGACATTGACAGCGCTCGGGCTGCGATCGGTGTACGCGAGGACGCGGTCATGACCCTCCCGCATCATCGGCGGCTCAGCGCTACTGGATGGACGCTCGTTGCGGTGATCGCGTTCTGGGTTGGCGTCGCGCTGATACTCGTAAGGTGCGCGTGATGAGCCGCCGGGCCAAGTATCAATACCCGCACGCGCTCCGAGAGACGGTCGTGATCCCAGCGGAATCTCATGCGCATCTGCGTCGCATCGCTGGGGCGCTTTACCATGCGGCGTACCGGCGCAAGCACGTCGTGCGGTGCAGGGCGGTGCCGGAGGAAATGGTGGTTAGGGTGACGAGGGTAGTGTGATGAACGCTTTAAACGGCAACGCAAAGAGGTGTCAGCATGAACGAGAATGAGCTTCGGCGCCCAACTCCATTGGATCAAATCAACAAGCTTATCGACTGGTATGAGGCAAATAAGCCTCATGCTGGTCAGGTCATCCCGGTATCCGTGTCGCCGGAGCAACTGGCTCGGGCGCTCGGACGCCCTGCACCCATGGAAAACGGGCAGCCTAAACCATTCCCCAAGCAACAGCTCTATCGCGGCAGAATGTTGGAAGCGGTTAAATAGACTGTGATCCACCTCCGCCCCTACCAGCTTGCCGGCATCGCGGCTATTCGCGAGGCGTTCGGGTCGCTGCACAAGCGGGCGCCGTTGTATGTGCTGAGCACGGGAGGGGGCAAGACTGTTTTGTTCACCCACATCGCCCACGGCGCCGCTGCCAAGGGCAACCGCGTCTACATCCTCTCGCACCGCCAGGAGCTGATCGACCAGATAT
>DASTAC010000192.1:0-4630 GCA_035713045.1 Steroidobacteraceae bacterium | reverse complement strand
CTCGCTCATCAGACCGATTCGCCGCGTAGCAAGCCTTCTTCGAGGGCTCCCTGGATCGCCTGCCGCGCACGCGCGAGCGTCTGGCGGAGCGGCTCCGGCAGATCGGCGCCCGCCGCCCGATCCAGGGCTTCGAGCGCGGCGCTTCGGTCCCCGACAGCCACCGCGCGCCCCGGGTTGCCACGAATCATCGTGGAGATGATCTCCGTCTCGAGCAGGCCGTAGGCCTCCGGTGTATCCAGGAGTTGGCGGAGCAATGCGAGTGCGTCATCGAGGAAGCGGGTAGAGCTGCGGCAGGTGCCGATGAGCTCGCTCAGCGCCTCCCTGGACGTTTCCGTCGGCTGCGCCACGAGATCCTTCACCAGAGGCCCGATGCACGGGTCGCCCAGTCCGCATAGGACCGCCAAGCTCTTCGCTCCGAGGCGCGCCAGATCCGGCTCCTGCGCGATCCACTCGAGGAACTGCTTGCGCCAGAATGCTGCCGCGGACGATGTCGACAGGAGGCCCATGACTTCGGACAGTCGACCGGCCGACAGCACTCCTGCGCTGTCGCCGCGATGGGCCGAAGTCGACCCCTCCTGACGCAGCCAGGCCTTGAGGGTATGCGGCACGGCAACCGCGAAAACGGCCAGCACCGTGGCGAGATGCCGGGCATGGGGCTCCTCGTCCCAGGACAGCTCGCCGCCGGAGGTGCGCAGCAGCCTCAGAAGCTCACTGGAGGCTGCGCGGATCGCGGGGTCCGGCTCCTCGTCTGCGGGCGCTGACAATAGAGGGGCGCCCCAGCGGGCGAAGGCGTCCAGCGCCAACTCCCACAGACGCGTGTCCGTGGGGCGTCGGGGGAGCGATGCGAATACAGCCTCCAGTCCAGATGCGATCGTCGGATGAGGGCCGCTCAAGAGCGCCTGAGCGGAAAGGTGAACGATGCCCGGGGCCGCGAGCTCCAGCCCCTTTGCAACCATCTCGCGCTCGATGACATCCAGATCGCCACTCGCGCAGAGCGCACCCAACTCCATCTCGAACAGACGCGTTCCCGGCACAACGTTCTGTATTGTCTCGCGCCAACGCCGGGTGTCGTGCCCGCGCAGCTCCGCGAGGAGCGCGGGAAGGATCGCGCCGAGCGGACTCTCCGCAGCGTCTTCGCTGACGAACGACCAGGCTTCGTCAGGATGGCGCCCGACGAACTCCTTCAGATAGCGACCGGCGTGCGGCTGCAGCGGCTGCCGGGGCAAGGCGCCTGCTGCGGACGCGAACAGTGCGGCCCACGCCGATGAGCCACGGTAACGAGGGTCGAGCCGGTCGAAGAGCTCCTTGGCGGGATCCACAGTACGGGCCGCGGCAGGCTCGATGAGCGGCAGCAGCGGATCGCGCCGCTCTTGAGGCTCGACGGACTCCTCCAGCGGGAGCTGGAAAATCGGCAGCGTGGCGGAGTGCAGCGCCTTCCATAGCGAATACGCCTGCGCCTCGGGCAGCGCCTCCAGGATCCGGCGCCCGCCCCTGCGAATGAAGAGCTCGGGGCTCTCCGTCCACCACTGCCATCCCTGCTGCTCAACGGCGGCCCGCACCGGCAGGTGAGCCGTTGCAGAGCCGAGCTTGCCGAAGGTCGCGGCGAGCCGATCCAGTTCCCGACCGAGCTGCGGCTCCCAGCGCTGGCGCTGCTCAGCGGTCAGCGCCCGATGACCGGCAGCCCAGTACCTCAGCGCCCGGGCCGCAGCGAACCCGACCCCCGGGCCGGTGTGGCCCGCACTGCGCACGAGGACGTCGAGAGCCCGGTCGCGAAGCTTCCAGATGGCGTCAGCGGAATGAAGCTCCACCGCGACGAGCGTCGGAGCGCCCTGCTCCCACCGGTGCGCGCGCATGTCGAGACGCAGGAAGCCGGGTACGAGCGAAGCCGCCAGCTCCGCGGCGTCGCCTTCCGCATCCTCCGACCATTTCTCGAGGACGTCGAGAACAGCCGTCGCGTGCGCCAGGGGGCGCGCCACGCCAAATCGGCAGAGCTCGGTTAGATCGTCGAGGATGAGGCGATACACGTCATCGTGCGCGCGAGTGCCCGCCAACAGCTGCCGCGAATATTCCAGCGCGCGCGGCACGAGCGTCGGATCCGATTCTGCCGCCGCCATGAGAAGCCGCTGCGCACAAACTTCGAGGCTGTCCGCGAAATCCGGTCCGGGCGGCGGAGAAACGGGCTGCAAGACGCCCATCGTCGTAAGAGCATCGACCAGCTGAACGGTGAGTCCCGGGTGGCGCACCGCCAGCCGAGAGCAGCCTTCCAATAGCTCAGCCGCTTCGGCACGACCCTGCAGCGAATGCCCGTTCGACCGCTCCAAGAGCAGCTCGCTCAGAAATTCGACGCGCGTCGCGGTGGAGAAGGGCCGTGCGATGTCATCGCAGTTGGAAATCACCTGATCGTAGAGGCTCTGCTCGAGCAGGCCTCGCATCAGCTCCCGGCCGAACGGCGTCAGCCAGCCCTGCTCGTCCAGGCAGGTCTCGTCGAGAATCAGGTCTCCCACGAGGTCCGGATACGGACGTATCAGATTCCCTGCGTCCTTTGCGAAGAGACCCGCCTCCACAACACGGCGCTCCAGAACCTCGATGTCCGCAATCGGTAGCCCGGCACGCGTCGCCGCTTGGGACCGAATCACGACATCGCCCGCACGCACCGGAGCACATGCCGCATAGACCGCCAGGGCGCGAAATGCCTTCTCGGCAGTGCACAGGTCTCCGATGGCTCGCAGTACCGGCTCTCGGACGGCGTAGTCACGCAGATGCTTCGTGCTGAGGGTCTGCGGAAGCTTCTTCTGCCGAGCCACACTGGTGCACAGCAGCACGGCGGCAAAGTAGGAGCTCGCCACGAACCGCCGGATCACGTCCCGATGATGGGGCGATAGCTGCGGAATCAGTGCCTCGATCAGCTCGCGTAGGAGTTTCGGGTCGGGGCGCCCCAGATCCATCTCCAGCGGCGGGCAGGCGGGGAAGTGGCTCGCCAGGGCTTCGATCAGCTCGGCGCGCGCCGTCGGGCGGCTGAGGCAGACGAGATGCGCCTGCGATGCGCCCTGCGCGGCGCACGCGGCGGCGAGCCGCTGAACCAGGATCGGGTGGTCCTGCGCGTCGTCGACGACGAGGATCAGGCGGTCGGCCTTCGGAAGCTCCTGCAGCTCCTCGTCCAACGCCGGCTCGTCCGGTCGGACGAAGCGCACGTCCCACGACCGCTGGGCTCGCGCAAGCCGCCGCGCAAGCTCGAGCGCGAAGCGGCTTTTGCCGCAACCGGGAGGCGCCGACACGAGGACTGCGCGTGTTCCGCCCGCGATGGCATCGATCAGCTCCGTCTGTCGCGACTCACCGCCGACGTGAGGACCGCGATGGTCGACCAGCGCGCGCTCGGCGGAGTCCTCGAGGAGCTCGCGGTAATAGCTCTGCCACCCGACCAGCGCTCTGCCTTTGGGGTGCCGGCTGAAGCGATCCCGCAACTGCATCGCGAGCTGCGAAGCTCGCGTCCCCGCACGCATGCTCAAGAAACGAATGTCGCTCTCCCGCTACAGTCCTTCCCGCTCTGGCGTCCATGATATCCGCGCGGCATTTCGTGTCCTTGGAGTCGGTCGCAAATCGGGAGTAGCGCTTCGCAGCGCTCGCCCCTCGCCGAGAGTCGTGTGCCGAAGGCGCACTTCTATACGTCTTCGAGAATCCCTGCGAGCCGGAATACCTGACCTCCCGGAGCCTGAAAGCGGAGACGGGGATCGGGCACCGGGAGCACCTTGACGCCGAGGGCCGTGATTCTCGGCTTCAATTCCCGCGCGCCGCACCCTGACCGCCGCATGACTTGCGAGACTAGCCTTGCCACGAGACGATCTCCCCGAGTCGGCGCCCTGACGCTTGCGCGGTCGCGCGAGGGCTGCCGCCGCCGCCCGCGACCGGTCAACCCGCTCATCTGGCACACTGATGCGGTATGGGAATGGCCGCACCGGTCTCGAGCAGCGATTTCAGGTTGGAGATGATCTTCGGCCAGCCCCCGGACACGGCCGAGATGAATTGCGACGGCTCGCGCTCGATGGTGTGCGTGATGGTGAGCTTGACCGCCGCCCCGCTCGGCTCCAGCTCCATCGTGCAGAGCGAGTGACCTTCGGCCTCGAGCTCAGGCCGGTTCTGATGCAGCCAGCGGATCACCAGCCGGCGTGGACGCTCGGCCTCGACGATCTCCCCGGCATCGGTGACGGTGCCATCGGCGGACACCATCTTCCACGAGGCCCCCGTTTTCCACTCGCTCTCGCAATGGGTGCCGAACCAGTAGCGCTTCATGAACTCCACATCGTCGGTCAGTGCCGACCACAGCTTCTCCGGGGTGGTGCGGATATAGCTCACATACACGAAGCTCGTTCTAGCCATTGCCCTTCTCCAATCGCTGTTTCAGGTCCGAAAGCGCCTTGAGGCGCGGCTTCTCGAATTTGGCGATCCAGCGCTCGTAGATCTCCTGCAGCGGCACCGGATTGAGGAAGTGCAGCTTTTCCCGGCCTCGCCGCACCGTGGCGACGAGGTTCGCCGCCTCCAGCACATCCAGGTGCTGCGTCACGCCCTGGCGCGTCATGTCCAGGTGCTCGCAGAGCTCATTGAGCGTGCGGCCGTCGTGCGCGTGCAGCAGGTC
>DASTAC010000191.1:0-3889 GCA_035713045.1 Steroidobacteraceae bacterium | reverse complement strand
GCGCGTCATCGGCGGCAGGGACGTATCGGGATACCAGCTGGCGAGCTATCTGATGTTCGAGGCGGGCTACACGCGCGCTCTCATCGAGCTCGGCTATCGCGATGCCATGGAAGCGAGGGCGGCGCTGCTGGCATTCATGAGCGGCGAGAGGACGCCACCCCTCGTGACCGCCGCCGGCGTCGCGCAGGCGACCTGACTAGTACGAGCGCTGGCTCCGGGCATCGTGCGCGATCGGGGCACGCCTGGGAACAGGCGCGGTTGCGGTCCTGCGCGGCTCGGCAGAGAACGCCGTGCTTCGCTGCAAGGCACCACCGCGCCCTGCGGCGGCGCATCCGTGTGCGGGCCGGCATGCTTCGTTGCCTCGGCCTGGGCGACTCCGCTAGCGATTCAGGCCTGTGTGACGGGCGGTGACGGCGGGAAATTCCGCGGCTAACTGCGCCACCAGCTTCTCGACGATGTAGACGGAGCGATGCTGTCCACCGGTGCAGCCCACCGCCACGGTGAGATAACCGCGGTTGCTCGCGAGGTACTCGGGGATGCGGGCCCGGATGAATCCCACGATATCCGCGATCAGTGCGGCCACGTCGGTCTGCCCTTCGAGGAAGCGGATGACCTCGGCGTCGCGTCCCGTGAGGCCGCGCAGGGCCGGTTCCCAATAAGGATTGGGAAGAGAGCGGGCGTCGAACACGAAGTCGGCGTCCCCGGGGATGCCGTGCTTGAAGCCGAATGACTCGAACGTGAGCGACAACCGACCCGCATGCGGCTCCCCGACGCGTCGCTTGATCAGGTCCCGCAGCGCGTGCACTCCCAGCCGCGAGGTGTCGATGACCAGATCGGCCGCGTAAACGATGGGCTCGAGCACCTGCCGCTCCATCGCTATCGCGGCACGCAGATCGATATCGTGCCGGCTCATCGGGTGCTTGCGCCGCGTCTCGGCGAAGCGGCGCAGCAGCTCTTCGTCCGTCGTGGTCAGGAAGACGACCTCGCACTCGATCCCGCTGCGGCGCAGCTCATCGATGAGCTGCGGGACGGTGGCGATCTCCGCGGCCGTATTGCGGGCATCGAGCCCGACCGCCGCCCGCTCGTAGGTGCCTTGCGGGCCGCGTACGGCATGGGAGATGAAGGGCTTGAGCAGCGCCGCCGGGATGTTGTCGATGCAATAGAACCCGAGGTCCTCGAGCATGTGCAAGGCCACGCTCTTGCCTGCTCCGGAGAGTCCGCTGACTACGACGATGCGCACCGCGGCACCCGCTTTGCTCGTCCTGCCGTGGGCGGCGCGTCAGGCGCGCAACGCCCGCCCCTCCACCGCGTGGTGATCCGTCAGCTTCTCCTTGTGCTTCTTCACGCAGCGATCGAGTTTGTCGGCGAGAATATCGATGGCGGCGTACATGTCCTCCTCGGTCGCATCCGCGTGAATCGAACTGCCGCTGACGTGCAGGGTCGCCTCGGCCTTCTGTCGCAGTTTCTCCACCGTCAGGACGCAATGCACGTCGATCACCTGCTCGAAATGCCGCCCGATGCGCTCGAGCTTTTTCTCCAGATAGCTCCGCAGGGCGGAGGTCACCTCGACGTGGTGGCCGGTGACGTTGAGCTGCATAGCCGTCTCCTTCTCACGTGTTGTAGCTGACATCATCTCGATCACATCTGACCCATGCCCGCGCGCCGGCGCTCGTTGGAGGGGGGGATGCCCATGGCCTCGCGATATTTCGCGACCGTGCGGCGTGCGACCGGAATGCCTTCCGCCGAGAGGAGCTCGGCGATGCGGCCGTCGCTCAGGGGCGATTCCGCGGCTTCTTCCTTCACGAGCTTTCTGATCTTGGCGCGGATGGCGGTGGAGGAGGTGCCCGACCCGTCCGCTCCCTCGACCTGGCTCGAGAAGAAGTAGCGCAGCTCGAAGACCCCCCGGGGGGTATGCATGTACTTGCCCGAGGTCACGCGGGAGATGGTCGACTCGTGCATGCCGATCGCCTCGGCGATGTCCTTGAGGATCATCGGCCGCATGTGCTCCTCTCCGTGCTCGAGGAATGCGGTCTGGCGCTCGACGATGGAGCGGGCGACCTTGATCAGCGTCTCGTGGCGGATCTCCAGGCTCTTCAGCAGCCAGCGCGCTTCCTGCAGCTGGGCGCGCATGGTGGCGTGACTGGCGTTGCGGCCGATCAGGCTGGCATAGCTCTGATTGAGGCGTACGCGCGGCAGCGTCGCGGCGTTGATCTCCACGGCCCAGCCGTGCTCGGTGCGGCGGACGAACACATCGGGGACGACGTACTCGGCCGAGCCCGCGCTCACGGTCGCGCCGGGCCGCGGGTGGCAGGAGCGAACCAGCGCCAGCGCACAGGCGAGGTCCTCATCGCTGACCCGCAGCTCGCGCTTCACGATCGCCAGCTCGCGGCCGGCGATACGCTCGAGGTGATGCCGTGCGATCTCGATTGCGGCCTGGTATCCCGGCGTCGCAGGATCGAGCTGACGCAGCTGCAGCTCGATGCACTCCCCGACGGAGCGAGCGCCGACTCCGGGTGGATCCAGCGCCTGAACGCTGGCGAGAGCCGACGCGACCTCGGCGGTGTCGCAGTGGATCTCCGGGCGCAGGGTGCTGGCGATCTCCTCGAGCGGCTCGGTTACATAGCCGTCATCGCTGATCGCATCGACGATCGCGTGCGCGATGGCGAGCTGCCGGGGCTCGAGCTTCGCGAGCCCGAGCTGCCAGATCAGATATTCCTGCAGGGACTGACCCGCGGAGTCGGCGAATTCCTGCTGCCGGTCGTCGTCATCGCCGCTCCAGGACGATTCGGCGGGACCGACGCTATGCTCGCCCCACCCCTCGTCTACCACCTCGACCGCACTCTCGGTCGGGCCCTCGGCCGTCTCCGCGGCCTGAGGCGCCACGGGCTCGAGCTCGCCCGCGTCGAGGCCTTCCTCGTGGCCGTCGTCCATCGGCTCGAGCATCACGTTGGACTCGAGGAGCTCTCTGATGTGCGCCTGCAGCTCGAGCGCGGGCAGCTGCAGGAGCCGGATCGCCTGCTGCAGCTGCGGGGTCATCGTCAATTGCTGACCCAGCTTGAGCTGCAGGGAGGGTTTCAGCATGCGGGCACGAGCGGGGCGTTAAGCCTTTCCAATGATAAGTCTTTGAAATCTCAATATTTTCGAGCGATTCCGATCACCGGGCGATCGAAACTGTCGCGGCGCCTCAAAGACGGAACGACTCGCCCAAGTACACCTCACGCACTTGGGGGTTGGCAAGGATTTCTTCCGCAGTTCCCTGGGCTATCACGGTGCCCTGATTGACGATGTACGCGCGCCCGCAAACCCCCAGGGTTTCGCGCACGTTATGGTCGGTTATCAGCACGCCGATCCCGCGGCTCGTCAGCTCGCGGATGATGCGCTGGATGTCGAGCACCGAGAGCGGATCGACGCCGGCGAACGGCTCATCGAGCAGCATGAAGCGCGGTTCCGCCGCGAGCGCCCGCGCGATTTCCACGCGTCGCCGCTCGCCGCCCGAGAGTGACAGCCCGAGGCTGCGGCGGACGTGTCCGATGCGCAGCTCCTCGAGCAGCTCTTCGAGCCGTTGCTCGCGCGCCGCGCGCTCGAGATCGGCCCGTGTCTCCAGGATGGCGAGCACGTTGTCCTCCACCGACAGCTTGCGGAAGACGGAAGCCTCCTGCGGCAGGTAACCGAGTCCCAACTGCGCACGCCGATGCATCGGCAGGAGTGTCAGGTCGGTATCGCCCAGGTGAATGCGACCGGCATCGCAGGGTACCAGTCCTACGATCATGTAGAAGGCCGTGGTCTTGCCTGCTCCGTTGGGTCCCAGAAGTCCGACCACTTCGCCGTTCGAGACCTCGACGCTCAGATTGCGGACGACGTGACGGGACTTGTAGCTCTTCTCGAGCCC
>DASTAC010000190.1:0-51154 GCA_035713045.1 Steroidobacteraceae bacterium | reverse complement strand
CCCTGGGTGGGGCTCCTCGTCACCTACGTCGTCGGCGTGGTGTTCTTCTTCCCCTTCCCCTCCTGGCAGAAGCTGGTCTCGGCCGTCTCCCTGATCACGGTGCTCTCCTACAGCATCGGACCGCTCATCCTGCTGCACCTGCGCAAGGCGCTGCCCGATGCTCCCCGTCCCTTCCGGTTGCGCGCGGCCGGCATCGTCGCGCCGATCGCCTTCATCAGCTCCAACTGGATCATCTACTGGACGGGCTACGCGGTCACCGAATGGATGTTCGGCGCCGTATTCGCCTACATCGTCGTCTACCTCGCGTGGTACATGGTGCGCCGCCGCCCCTGGCGCGACCTCGGCCTGCGCGAGGCCTGGTGGGTGGCGCCCTACCTGGCGGGCATGTGGGTGGTGAGCTACCTCGGGCCGGCCGGCGCGATGGGCGGCCGCGGAGTGATCGGCTTCTTCACCGGCATGTGGATTCTCGCGGGGTTCAGCCTCCTCATCCTGTGGCTCGCGCTCGCTGCGGGCCAGGACGCCGCCGCCGCGCGCCAGTGCGCCGAGCGGGTGAAAACCCTGGCCTCGAGCGGCGTGGAATCGGGCCGTGAGGCGTCGCAGCTCGAGGTGGCGCCCTGATTCTCGCCCCTATGTCCTTGAAAACAAAGAACTCTGGACAGTGGCCAATTCCTCCCTATAATACCGCGCTCCTGCAGGCCGGCCCTCGTGGCCACACCGCGCTCCCTTCGTCTAGAGGCCCAGGACATAGCCCTCTCAAGGCTGTAACACGGGTTCGAATCCCGTAGGGAGCGCCATAAAGACCAAGGCTCGTGTGGCGCCTCCCTGCTGCGAAGGCGGTGCTCGCCTCGAGACCCGTCGGTTGCGCGCCGCTCCATCGCCGGCCGGGAGCGCGATCTCGACAGGGTGCGGCCCTCGGAATCACATCGCGGCGTCAAGGATCCTGCTGACTGTCGGCGCTTCGTTCCGGCTCAGCCCCCCGCCCTGCTCCCAGCAGCGGGAGTCGCACGATGAACTCGCTCCCGGTGCCCGGCCCCTCGCTTCGAGCCTGAATCGTGCCGCCGTGTAGCAGCACCAGATCGCGGGTGAGCGCGAGCCCGATCCCGAGGCCCGCCTCGGAGCTCGGATGCGCCTGCGCGAAGAGATTGAAGATGGAGGGGAGCCGCTCCGGAGGGATCCCGGCGCCCCGATCGACGACGCGCGTGACCGCCTCGTCACCTTCGGACGCGAGGCTCAGTGAAACCTGCGACCCCGCTGCGCTGAATTTCACCGCGTTGTTGAGGAGGTTGACGAAGATCTGTACGAGACGAGTGCCCTCGCCCGATACCCGCAAGGCGGCTTCAGGTACGCTCACGACGAGCGCCACGCCCCGTCTCTTGGCCAGCGGCTGCGCCATCTCGCTGGCGGCTTTGATCGCATCCCGCAGATCAACGGGCGCGCGCTGCAGGCTGAGCTTGTTGCGACCGAAGCGGACGATGTCGGTGATGTCGTCGACGAGCCGCCTGGTATGCTGCACCTGCCGATCGACCATCCGGGCCAACTGTTGGCGATCGAACGCGTTACGCCGCCTCAGGATCTCGGCCACCTGCGTGAGCACGTTGAGCGGGTTCCGCAATTCGTGGGCCAGCGTCGTGAGGAAGGTCTCCTTTTCCTCGTTCGCGCGCTCGAGCTCGATGGCGTGGTTGTGCAGGGCATCCTGAAGCTCCTTGAGGTCCGTGCGATCACGCATGATCTTTCCGAAGCCGATCACGTTTCCACCCGGCTCTCGTACCGGTATGACGAGACCCGTCGCCCAAAGCCTCGATCCGTCCTTGCGAACGTGCCACCGCTCATCCTCCGAGCGCCCCTGCTCGGCCGCCTCACGGAGCTCCCGCGCCGGAACGCCGGCTCGACGATCATCTTCCGTAAAGATGATCGCGATCGGCTCGCCGATCACCTCCCCCTCGCCGTATCCGTAGATGCGCGCAGCGCCCACGTTCCAGCTCACGATGCGGCCCTCCGTGTCCATTGCGCACATCGCATAATCCTCGACCGTCTCGACGAGAAGCCTGAACACACCCTCGCCAAAACGGGCGAGCTGCACCTTATCCGGTTCCACGATCACGCCTCCACAGGATGCATCCGCCCCTTCATGTGGGGACGGCTGGCGACAGTGCAGGTGTTTACGCGAGCATCGTGCCGCGTCGTCTGGAGGCGGCGGCATCATGACCCGAGGGTGCCGCATCCCTGCGATCCACCGGGCTCGCGGTGCCGGACAGCCCGGCACCGGTGGGAGTACCTCCTTCGCGCGCGGACTCCGTATGTAGAAGTTGCAATCGCGACAGCAGACGAGCCTTGCCTTTGCCTTTACTGCTGCCGAGATCGCCGCGAGGAACGGCTTCCCGCTTCAGTCGTCGTCTTCCCTCGGTATCCCCACGAGTGCGCGCTCGAGCGCAGCCAACTCCGCAGGCTTCACCAAGTGATCGTCGAAGCCCGCCGCTCGGGCGCTCTCGAAGTCGCCGGCCTGACCGTACCCCGTGAGCGCGATCAGGCGCACCCCCCACAGCTCGCTCATCGCGCGCAGCCGCCGCGCGATCTCATATCCATCCATTTCGGGCAAACCGACGTCGAGCAGCACTGCCTCGGGCCTGAAGGCCTGGACCGTGGCCAGCGCCTCCCGGGCGCTGTAGACGACCCGCGTCTCGTGGCCACGGTGACTCAACAGCATGCCGAGCGAATTCGCCGCGTCCGCGTTGTCGTCGACGATCAGCACTCGTCGTCGGGGCGCCTCGACCGCGATCGGCTCCGCGCCCTCGGGCTCGGACATCTGCGCCAATGGCAATCGCAATTCGAATGTTGATCCGAGGCGCGGCCCCTCACTGCGCGCGGACACTTCGCCACCGTGCATCTCGACGAGGCGCTTGACCATCGAGAGCCCGATTCCGAGACCCCCCTCAGCGCGGTCCGGGCTTCGGCTGCCTTGCACGAAGAGGTCGAATACACGCGGGAGCAGCTCAGGCGCTATCCCGGCCCCGTTGTCCGCGATCTCGATGACCGCCTGGTCGCCGTCGCTGCGGATCGCGATGCGGATCTGGCCACCGGGGTCGGTGTACTTGGCGGCATTTCCGACGATATTGCTGATGCATTGGATGAGGCGCGCCTTATCGCCTCGAACGAAGAGAGGACGGGCATTCCATACCTCGATCAGCTGGTGCTGCTTCTCCCGCATAAGCGGGTCCACCATCTCGATGCCCTGCTCAATCACCTCCGACAGGTCGACCCTCGCCGTACGCAAGTCAATGCGTCCCTGTGTGACGCGCGCCAGATCGAGCAGGTCGTCCACCAGCCGCCTGAGTTGCCGGGTCTGTCTTTGAATGACCCCCACTGCGGCCGTGGCTCGCGGATCCGGAAGCGAGAGGCGAAGGAGAAACTCTGCCGCGGTATGGATCGGCGCAATCGGATTTCTGAGCTCATGCCCGAGTGTCGCGAGAAACTCATCCTTGAGCCGCTGCTCCTCCTTCAGGCGCGCCTCGAACTCCTTGCGCTTGCCGATGTCACGGGCGATCTTCGAAGCGCCGATCACAATCCCCTCTTCATCCCGGACGGGGGATATGGTGATCGACACGTCGATGCGCCGTCCGTCCTTTGCGATGCGCACGGTATCGAAGTGCTCGATGCGCTCTCCGCGTCGCAAGCGCGCCAGGATATCCTGCTCTTCGGCGGCAAGCTCCCGCGGAACGATCGTCATGATCGAGCGGCCGATGATCTCGCTCGCAGCGTACCCGTAGAGGCGCTGGGCCGCGGGATTCCACGAGGTGATCGTGCCATCGATGGATTTGCTGATGATGGCATCGTCCGAGCACTCGACGATCGCGGCGAGCCAGCTCGCGCCGATCTCCGCGCGCCGCCGTTCGGTGATGTCCCGGAACACGAGGACGGCTCCGATGGTGCGACCGTCCTTGAGCTTGACCGGGGCGGCGCTGTCGTCGATGGGGATCTCGCGCCCGTCCTTTGCCAGCAGAATGGTGTGATTCGCAAGACCCTGAACGACGCCGGTCGCGAGCACCTTTGCGACCGGATCCTCGACCGGCGCGCGGGTCCGCTCATTCACGATGCGAAACACCGCCGCCAGAGGCTGCTGCCGCGCCGTCTCGGCCGGCCAGCCGGTGAGGGCCTCGGCGACCGGATTGATGAAAGTGATGCGCGCTCTTTCGTCGGTGACGATGACGGCATCGCCGACGCTCGTCAGCGCCGCCTCCAGGACGTTTTCGCTTCCGAACATAGCCTCTCTTCTCAAATTCCGGGCCTCAGAAGGCCCTGGCGCTCGAGGCGCCGCGGGATCGAATGAATATATCCACGACGCTCGTCATGGCATATGTTCAACCGCCGCCACCCCCGCCCCCCTGCGGACGGCATTCTTGCCGCCAATTATGAGCGATGAGGCGGCCTGGTATGCAAGACCCCGATGCCTCCGGCCTTGCATTGCGAGGAAGGGACCGGATCGGCGCCGATCGGCCGGCCGAAGACCGCGTATCCAGATCCCATCACAGGCCTCCGGGCCGGGTATTCGGCCCGGAGGCCTCCCGCGGGCGCCTCAACCAACCTTCACTTCGATCTCCTTCGGACGAAGCTCCGCGCGCTTCGGAATGTGCACCGTCAACACGCCGTCCTTCAGGGTCGCCTCGATCTTCTCGGGCTCGAGCTCTGCGCTCAACGCGAAGCTGCGAAGGTAGAGGCTGGAGCGCACGTCCGCATAGAGCGCCTCCGCGCTTTCCGACAGCTCGAGCTCGAGCCGGCCCTCGACGACGAGGTTGTCGCCATGCTCATAACCACGGACCGGACGCTCCTCGGTGCCGTGACCGTCTCCGGGCCGCTCGAAGGTGCGCGGTGGATCGTGGGTGATGGCCGCCGCACCGATTGCCATGGGCCCCGGCCACCTAACGCGTGTCGCCCACGGCATCCAGATGCCCGCGCAGCACGATGAGGGTTCGCGCCGCCTCGTGACGCGCCTCGACATCCAGATTCAGGGTGGGTGACAGCCGCTCGATGAGCTCGCAGGTCTCCCGAGCGAGAGAGAGATACCGGCGACGGACATCACCGCGGCTGTCCGACGCCCGGTCGATGTACCAGCGACCAATGGTCAGTTGCGCTTGAAGGAACTCTCTGTTTGCCGTCTTGTCCACGGCTCTTATCACCTCCTTTCGGTCATGCGATTGGTGCGGGCCCGCCGACTCCGCGTTCCGATGAGGTCTTGCCGTGCCTTCTTCAAGATCTTGGGCCCCGCCTTTCGTTCATGCGCGCCACCACGCCTCTTGAAGCTGCCGCGACCGCTCCTACCTTGCGGGGGGTGGGTGGCGATGTCCGGCTTGCCCGGCACCGCCAAATGTCGATACCGAAAGGTTCAGTCATAGGAGGTGAGTTTCGATGGCCGTGAGAGATCTGATTCCGCGGATGCGCTCACGCGCGCCGATGTTGCGCACCGAGAGCATGAATCCGCTCGCCGCCTTTCACGAGGAGATGAATCGTCTCTTCGATGACTTCTGGCGCGAGTTCGATGGGGTCGGCACCGCCCTCATGCCCTCTTCGGGTTTCCCGCGCGTCGAGGTCATTGAGAGCGAGCGGGACGTGAAGGTGCAGGCCGAACTGCCCGGCATGGAGGAGAAGGACATCGAGGTGACCCTGCACAACGGGGTTCTCACGATCCGTGGCGAGAGGCAGAGCGAGAACGAGGACAAGCACCGGCGCGTCAGCGAGCGGTACTACGGACAGTTCGATCGCAGGATCGTGCTACCGGCCGAGGTGGATGGTGACAACGTCACCGCATCGTTTCAGAAGGGTGTCCTCACGGTGACGCTGCCGAAGACGGCGCGAGAGGTGGAGGACGTCAAGCGCATCCGGATCAACTCCAGGTAATCTGAGTCGCTTCTGCCGGCGGGCTCCGGGGGGCCGGAAGTCCGGGCCCCGGAGGATCCCGCCGGCGATGGCGGTGCCCCTGGGACGATGCCGCTCGCTCTGCGCGCCGAGATCTCGATCAGTCCTGCGCCAGGAGTCGTGGCAACTGCCTGTCGACGGCGGCCTCTGCCCGGTACCAATCCTCCTCTTCGTGACCCGGCATGAAACCACGTTGCTCCGCGATGAAGTAAGCGGCAGTGGCGATCATCTCGCGTCGCAATTCCGGGTCGACCTGCGTCACGCCCTCGGCCAGGCGTGCGCAGCCATCCAGATTCTCGAGGATGGCATCTTCGGCCACGACCCGCGGGGCCGGATCGATCCCGGCACCGCCGAATCTCTTGCGCGCCATAGGGGATCCTCCGTCAACGTGATGGTAGCGCGCGCAGCTCTCTCTACGCCGCGCGAGCGGAACGCGCGACCGCAGGCACCATGATCTCGCCGGTCGCTGCGATCTGAGCCATATGCTGCGTCCAGCGGCTCGCGGATGCAGCGGCGGATACGGCGAACAGGGGCAGGCGCCCGCAGCGATACAATTCCCCATCCGGCCCAGCCAACCCATACGGCCAGCCGCGCAGTGCGGACGCCGTGCGCAAATCGAAAATACGCGCTCCGGCGGGCAATTCGGCCAACCAGCCGCGCAATGCCGGGTCCTCGCGACAGATCCGGTACCCCTCGCGAGCGAGGGAGTGACGGCAGGACCAGATCACCCGCGCTTGCCGATAGACGTCCCGAATCCATGCCGAGAGCCGTCCGGCCGGCGCGCGATCGCAGATCGTGCCGAGGAAGCTCCCCAGGTCATCGCTCACGTAGACGGCGACCGCAGGCTCCGGCAGGATGCACCAGAGGGGGCCAGGCAGTCCGCGATGGCGCGAGGTCTCCGCGATCCATCGACAGCCCTCGTCGTCGACGGCGATCGTCAGGCAAGGGCGAAACACGCTGATGGGTTCGGCTGGATGCCAGCGGCTCGTGAAATCAACCGCTCCGAAATCCGTGGCAGCAAGCCCGCAGGTCGTCTGAAGGAGCGAGCGCATCTCGGAGGTCAGTGTCCCGGGATACGAGGCTTCGAGCTCTGCTATTGCCTCGGGACTCAGCCCCGGAACGGACAGGAGTCCTCGCCGGAAGCCGGACAATGGGATGGCTGGTGCCGGTGAAATAGGCAGCCCTGTGTCTGGAATCGACATGGCGCACACCTCCTATTTTCAAGCCTGTGCAGACGGTGCGATTCTCCTGCCTGGATGGATTGGGATATGCCCTGGAACAGGCGCCGAGCGCCCGGATTCAGGCATTCTCAGCCGAGCGCAAATCTAGCGCGGGTCGGCCATTTTTCAAGTGCCACCGAGAACCGAGCGGCGTACTTCACCATCCATTGCGCCTGCCGAAATGTAGCAGTGGCACAGACTTGGCAGTCGAGCCCCATCGGGAGACCCAGATCCGAGGAGCGCGAGGTGCCCTCCCCTCAGGGTCCAGGCCTCCCTCGGTCGAGTCCGGGCCCATCCGCCCGCGTCCGCCAGCTTCGAGGCTCGGTCCTCGCAGATCAGCAGCCCCCATCCGGCATGGGCGAGACAGGTGTGGTAGTCACCGACGGTCGCGTTCGGAACGGCCCGGTGTTTCCCGGCCGGCGTCTCGCGGCGCGGCAGCCTTGGCCGGCGGCCTTCTCACTCCCACGTTATAGGCCTCGAAGGCCCACACATCCGCCGTCTGGGCAATCTGCTTGTCGGTCGGCATGTAGGTGTGGCTGGTCGCGCCCGTGGTGCGCAGGAGCACCGGGTTGGCACAGGCCTGAGCGCGCTGGATCGCCGCGGTGAACTTGAACTCGTGCATGGGCACGACACGGTCGTCATCCCACGATGTCGTGATGAGCGTCGGGGGATAGCAGGTGCCGCGGCGGACGTTCTGCAGCGGCGAATAGGCATAGAGCCACTTGAAGGCGCGTGGGCTGCTCGAGGTGCCGTATTCGGGCGCCCAGAGCGCGCCCCCGGAGAAATCCTGGTAGCGCAGCATGTCGAGGACGCCATGCCCGATGTAGGCGGCGCCGAAGAGCGCCGGATGCTCCGTGATCGAGGCTCCTGTGAGGAGGCCGCCGTTGGAGTAGCCCTGGATCGCCAGGCGCCTGGCGGCCGTATAGCGATGCGCAATGAGGTACTTCGCGGCCCAGGCGAAATCATCGAACACATTCTGCTTGTGCGAAAGCATGCCCGCCTGGTGCCACTTCTCGCCGAAGGTGCCGCCGCCTCGCAGGTTGGGGATCGCATAGATGCCTCCGAGCTCGAGCCACACGGGCAGCATCGGATTGAAGCTCGGCATGATCGTGATGTCGAAGCCGCCATAGCCATAGAGGACCGCGGGATTGCGGCCGTCTCGCCTCAGGCCTTTGCGCGCAACGATGAACATCGGCACGCGGGTTCCATCCTTCGAACGGTAGAAAACCTGCCGGGTGTCATATCCGGAGGCGTCGAAGCGAAGCTTTGGGGCGAACACGGTGCTCAGGGTCCCCTGCCGCACCTCGTAACGATAGATCCGCTTCGGGTACAGGAACGAGGTGAAGCCGAAATAGACGCGATTGGAGTCATTACGGGAGGAGACGGTGGTAACGGTACCCAGCGTCGGCAGGGGCAATGCGCTCAGCCTCTTCCCGCTGTCAGAGTAGAGCGTCAGGCGGCTGGTGGCGGCGACCTCGGACTGGACGATGATGCGTCCGCCCGCCATGCCCGCCGCCTGGATCACCCCCTTCCCCTGGGGAACGACCGTGCGCCAGTGTGCGGACGCGGGGTCCGCCAGGCTGGTCGCGACGATGCGGCCCATAGGCGCATGCAACGTCGTCTGCAGATAAAGCGTGCCTCCTTGCACGCCGACCACGATGTATTCGGCATCGTTGCGCGTATAGAGGGGCTGCAGCTTCGCGGCGGGAACGGGCCGGTCGGGCTCACCCAGATCGGCGTAATAGAGCTCATTGCGCGGGGCCGTGCCGTTGATCAGCGAGACGAAAAGATAGCGGCCGTTCTCGCTCACCTGACCCTGGATGATCCACCGCGGCAGATCCGGCCTGCTGTAGATCAAGCGATCCGCGCTCTGCGGCTGCCCCAGTGCGTGGAAGTAGAGCTGTTGATCGACTACCTTCTGGTTGATCTCGTTGCTCTTCGGCGGCGTCGGGTAGCGGGAATAGAAGAACCCGTTGTCTCCATGAGTCCAGGAGATGTTGGAGAATTTGACCCAACGTACCGTATCCGGGAGCTTGCGGCCCGTGGCCACATCGAGCACGTGCAAGGTCTCCCAATCGGACCCGCCCGCCGACAGTGCGTACGCGAGATAGCGGCCATCGGGCGAAGGCTCGAAGTCCACGAGTGCGACCGAGCCGTCCGGCGAGAGCCGGTTCGGGTCGATCAGGACGCGCGGCTTCGCCGCGGGCGAGTCCTGCACGTAGAGAACCGACTGGTTCTGCAGACCGGCGTTGCGGCGGAAGAAGATGCGGCTGCCCGCGACTTCGACCGGGGTGGTCTCCTTCGGGTAATTCCACAGCTGCTTCAGCCGGCGCGCGATCCAAGGGCGTACCGGGATCTTCGCAAGGTAACCGTCGGTCAGCCGGTTCTCGGCATCAACCCATTGGTGCAGGGCGGGGCTGTGCATGTCCTCCATCCACCGGTAGGGTGCGGGCACGCGAGTGCCGAAATAATCGCTCACGATGTTGTCGCGGGGAGCGAAGGGATAGTGCGGCATCCCACGTGCCGGCGAGGCGATGCTCGTGGCAGTGGCAAGGAGGAGGATGGAGGCGAGCGCCGGGGCGGCTGTTTTCATCGGGAGCGCTTCTCGGTCGGGCGGTGGCGCCAGTCTAGCAGCAAAATTCCGCCCGGCTGGACGCGCGGCCCCATGAGAAGCCGAAAGACGCCCGTGTGGCGCACATCACGCTCTTCCACGACGGCGGCCGTGCCAGCGTTCTTCTGATGCCGCTCGCCGCCCCGAGCTCGCGGCAGCCGCCCGCTCAGGTGGGTTGGAAGTAGTAGCTCGCCTTCAGATAGAAGGTGCGTTGCTGCGGCAACAGCTGTCCCTCGGCGCTCGCCTGGTACCCTTCCGTGCTGCCGGCATAGAAGACCGTCCAGGGATTGACCTGATAGCCGACCAGCCACTGCGTGGCGAGGGTGCCGCTGTGGCGCGGCGTCCCGGGGGGAAACAGCGCCGTGTCGTTGGTGACGCTCTGTCCCTGCCCGATGGCGTTTATGAAGAAGTGCGAGGTGAAGTACCAGGCCACCCGCAGATCGTAGACGTTGGCGGTGAAGAGCCGCGTGCCGGCGAGCGCGAGCTGCTCGTAATCGTCCACCAGATCGATCTTGAGGTGCCGCCCGGGTGCGAGATCGAGCGTGGTATCGACCGAGAATAGACCGGCTTTGCGTGCGCCGACGTAGTCCACACCGTCGCCGCCGGTCACGACCACTTCCGCATACAGCCAGCCCGTCGGCTGAGTGGTGGCATCCGCCTCGTACTGGTTGAGCCTCAAGCGCTTGCCCCGGTAGTACTGCTCATCGTGGGTCGCGTAAAGGATGATATGCGTCTGGTAATCCGAGTGAACGAACGTATAGAGCTTCACCCTGCGGTCCAGGGTCGGTCCGCCGCCGGTCGACACGGTGTCGTTGCTCACGAAGCCGAAGCCCCCGTTCTGCCACCAGTCCTCATCCGGCGCGTAGAAGTCGTACTCACCGTAGAGTGAGGCCTGGTCGTAGCCGACCTGCGGCAGATAGCCCAGGTCGGCGCGGAACCCGCGGGCGACGTGCAGGAGATTGAGATCCAGGCTGTCGTTGTGCCGGGTCCGGGCGTAGTCCAGGCTCCAGAGCGCTCCCTTCACGGTCCCGGGCGCGATCCCGAAGGCGCTCGCGACAGCGGCAGGATAGGTGGTCGTCGAGGAGCCGAGGACAGCGGTCACGGCGTCGCTCGAATCGATCTGCCAGTCACCGTCGGCGGCGTAGAGGCCGCTGCGATAGCCGCTGCCGTCGCGCTCGGACGCGTACACGCCATAGGCCGAGGCGCCCACATCGCGCCGATATCGCAGCAGACTGTCTCGGGTGCTGAAATTGAATGACCGGGCCGCCGAGCCCTGAGGACCGGGAAGGAGGATGTTCGTGACGGTGTCCTCGGTCGCCAGCGCGCCTATTTCGTTGGCGCCCACCTGACCGACGAGCTTCGTGGCGTAGCGCGGGTCGGCGATGGCCAGCGTGTCCACCAGCCTCCCCGATGGGAGGAAGGTGTCCGAGCTCAAACGCACGTTCGGAGTGTTGAAGACCTGGGTGCCCTGCTCGAAGAACGGACGATTCTCCTGGTAGAAGAGCGCGAATTGCTGGTTGGCGCTCAACTGCAGCACATCGGGCGCGACTTCGGAGAAGTTCGGGTTCACCGTCGCCGACCACTCGAGGTCGGGACGCACGACCCAGCGCGCATCGAGGCTCGCCTTGAGGGCCGGGGGCCCCTGCTTCAGCCCTCCGGAGGGCCTTCTCGAGTCGGTGCGGATCACCGTCACGGCTGGAATCAGCTGCAGATCGGCAGGAGTCGTCCTGATGGGTGTCGCCGTGCGCACCGTCAGCATGCTGCACAGGGTGCAGCTGCTGTTGTAATCGATGGGGCGGCTCAGCAGCTGATGCCGGAGATTGCGCGGCCAGTTGCGGAAGAACATGAGCGCCCAGTGCTGCGGAGCCGGGCTGTGGGGAAACTTGATGGAGGAGAACGGAATGCTCATGACGACCCGATAGCCCGTGGGGGTACGGGAGGCGCTGCAGCTCCATACCGCATCCCACGACGAGTACTCGTTGTTCTGCTGGCGGAATGCGTCCCACTCGGTGCCTCCGGCGGTGCAGAAGAGCTCGTAGGCCCACTGGAAGTCGTCGAAAGGGCTGAGGAAAACGCCGACGTAGTCGTCCGCGTAGCTGGAGATGTCGTCGTGCTCGCGGTAGCGCACTCCGATGTCGCTGGGATGAGGGTCCCGCGCCCGGAATCGCAGCCACAGCGCGTGTGCGGTATAGCCGGCATCGACCCGCGTCGACACCGGGGCCGGGGCATTGTGCGCGGGATCGATCTCGTACGCGATGGAGAAGTGCGCCGCATGCCGCCATGCCGCCGGGCCCGGCTTGCCGTTCTTCGCCAGCCAGTGGGTGAGGTCGGGAATCACCGGCGTCGCCGCCGCGGCGTGCGGCGCGGAGAGCGCCGGCTGCACGAGCCCGCCCATCATCACGAGCACGAAGGCGATGCGCGCAAGCCGGCGAAGCCTGCGCGCGAAGATCCTGCTTTCCATCCGATGCAACCGCTTTGTCCGGCCGAGGTCGTATGCCCTTTGGACTCGGCCGCGGGTCGATCCGTTTAAATGGACCGGTCACCCGGGCACGCGGCGGGATTGTACCTGCCGATCCCCCGGGACTCCCCGGCGCGGCTCCGCGGCGGCCGCGCCTCCGACCGCAAATCTGGCACCGCTCATCGCCCGCCAGCTCGGTTGACACTCGATTGCGCACGGCCGGCCGCGGGGGCGGCACGAAGCTCCGGCGCGCTGCAGACGGCGACTACTTCAGGATTGGATGCTCAGTGCACGCCGTGCATGAGCTTCTGCAACTTCGGGGCCGCGAGCAGATAGACGATGCTCACGGCAATGCCGGCGATGAAGAGCTCCCAGTAGACGTGCGCGTAGGCGGCAATTCCCGTCTGCGCACCCGAAGTCGTCAACGTCGCGATCCACCCCGCCAACTGGTAAGCGAGCGCGAATCCGAAGTACCAGCCGCCCATGGCGAAGGAAGCATCCTCGGGGGCGGCCAGCAGGCCGATCAGCGAATAGCCGATCGGGTTGATCGCGAGCTCGCCCAGGGTCTGCAGCCAGTAGCACCCGGCAAGGACCCCCCAGCCCACCTTGCCGTCGGGAGCCGCCCCATAGCGGATCGCCCACGCGGTGAGCCCGTAGCTCAGTGCGACGAGCAGCAGTCCGATGCCGAATTTGCGCGGCGTGGAAGGATCCTTGCCGCGGCGGCCGAGCCAGGGCCAGAGCACCGCGAGCAGCGGCGCGAACAGCAGGATGTAGAGCGGATTCGCCGACTGGAACAGCGTGTAATCGAACGGGGCATTGACGTAGTCACGGGCGAAGAAGTTGAGCGAGGTGACACCCTGAAAGCTCAACGTCCAGAAGAGCACGAGAGCGATGAAGAGCAGGAGCAGCGCGAGGTAGCGCTGCGTTTGCACGCGGTCGCGGCGCCGGATGCAGCTCGCGACGAAATAGAGCACCAGCAGCCCCATGAGCACGTACATCGCCGCCCTCAGAACACCGGGATACGAGAGCAACAGGGCGGTCGGAACCAGCAACACCGCCATCCCGGCCAGGACCGCGAGGACGGCCCGCGTGCGCGGGCCCTCCCCGACGCGAGGCAGCACCGGGCGCAGCTTGTGATGCCGCAGCTGCAGCACAACGGCCGCCAGCGCCATTCCAACGGCGGCGGCGACGAATCCCATGCGGTATCCCCACCGTCCCGCGACCCAGTCCGCGCAGATGAACGGCGCGATGAAACTCCCCAGGTTGACCGCGAGATAGAAGAGCATGTACCCGCCCTGGCGTCTGGGATCGGAAGAGTCGTAGTTCCTTCCGATCAGGACGGGCAGCGGCACGTTGAGGCCCGAGGAGAGCGCGAACGCGGCCATGCCGATCTCGAATCCGAAGAGCGTCGGCAGGGCCATCAGCACCAGCGCGAGAGCGCTGAGCCATAGAGACAGCAGCAGCGACACCGCCTCGCCGAGCACCTTGTCGGCGAGGTAGCCGCCCACGATCGGCGTGGCATACATGAGGGCGAGCAGGCCGCTCGTCAGCAGATCGGAATGGCTCTGCGCCGCCGCCTGGCCCAGGCCGGAATAGAAGGTCTGCGCGATGTAGGGAGCGATGTAGGCGCGGAATCCGTAGAAGCCGAAGTTCATCCCTACGGTCACCGCGAGCAGCATCCAGAACTGCCGTGGATGACCGCACCAGTCCGCCGGCTGGCCGGTTTCGTGCTCGAGTGCAACCTGCGCGCTCACGCGCCGCCGCTCCCCGCCCCCCGACCGATCGTTCTGGAATTCAGCACGTCGCCTGTATAACACAGCTCACGCGAAGACGGAATCGGGCCTCCCCGGCGCTCGTCTTCCGGGTCGCTCCCTCCGACGCGACTCGATCGTGAGACGCCCGATGATGCGCGCCGGCGCCGCGTGTGGTCCGAATCCGTGACGCGAACGGCCGTCAGGCGCTTTCCAGGTTAGCCATCCCGGCGGGAGCATAACGCTCGCCCGCCACGGCGGCCGGGTCGAAGAGCTCATCGAGCGCCGCGATCTCGCCGGCATCGAGCTTGATGTCCGCCGCGGCGGCGTTCTCGATGACATAGCGGGTCCGCTTCGTACCGGGGATCGGCACGACATCGGGATGTTTGGACAGGAGCCACGCCAGGGCGATCTGCGCGCTCGTCGCGCCGCGCTTCGCGGCAAAGCCGGCGAGGCCCCGGACCAGACGCAGGTTGCTGCGCAGCGCTTCGCCCTGGAAACGGGGATTGGTGCGCCGGAAGTCGCCCGGCGCGAACGACTCATCACCGCCGACCGCACCGGTGAGGAAGGCGCGCCCGAGGGGACTGTACGCGACGAACGTCACACCGAGCTCGCGGCAGGTCGCAAGCATCTGACGCTCCGGGTCGCGGCTCCACAACGAGTATTCGGTCTGGACCGCGGTGATGGGATGCACCGCATGAGCGCGCCGCAGCGTTTGCGGGGCCACCTCGGAGAGTCCCAGATAGCGCACCTTGCCGGCTTCGACGAGCGCCGCCATCGCGCCGACGGCGTCCTCGATGGGAACGGCGGGATCGCGCCGGTGGGCATAGTAGAGATCGATGGTGTCGATGCCGAGCCGCCGCAGCGAAGCATCGCAGGCCTGGCGGATGTACTGCGGGGAGTTGTCGATGCGCCGCGCCGCCGGGTCGTCAGGGCGACGCACGATGCCGAACTTGGTCGCAACCACCACCCGCTGCCGGCGTCCCTTGAGAAAGCGCCCGAGCAACTCCTCGTTGTGTCCCATGCCGTACATGTCCGCGGTATCGAGGAAGTCGATGCCGTGGTCCAGGGCCGCGGCGAGCGTCTCCAGCGATTGCGGGTCGTTTCCCGGTCCATAGAACTCGGACATGCCCATGCAGCCCAGGCCGATGGCCGAGACCGTGGCGCCGGTATTGCCCAGGGGACGTCGCTGCATGAGAGCTCTCCTTCAGCCGAGGCGGCCAGCGTAGAGGCTCGATGCGCCCGCCACAAGCGCGACGACGAGCTTCACCAGACGGTGAGCACCACCCGCCGCCGATGCGGTGCCGTGCGATGCTCCCAGAGGTAGATGCCCTGCCACGTCCCCAGCTGCGGCTGGCCGCCGGCCACGGGAATCACGATCGAGCTCTGCGTGAGCATGGTGCGGATGTGCGCCGGCATGTCATCAGGGCCTTCGGCGTCGTGCTCGTAGCGCGGGTCGCCTTCCGGCGCAATGCGGCTCATGAATGCCTCGAGGTCGCGCCGGACGCTCGGGTCCCAATTCTCCCCTGCCAGGAGCGAGGCGCTCGTATGGGGAACAAACACATTGCACAAGCCCTCCGCCACACCACTGGCGACCACCGCGGCCGTGATGTCCCCGGTCAGCTCGGTGAGACCACGGCCGGCCGTATTGACAGAGAGCTCTCGTCGAAACATCGGGTTCGCCTCCGCGGCGTCTATAATATCGCTTTCCATGCGGCGCAACGGGAGCCTGCGGATGCGAATCGACCTCAGTAACACGAGCGTGCTCGTCACCGGCGCCAGCCGGGGAATCGGCGCCGCGGTAGCCCGGGCCATGGGCGAGGCGGGCGCACGCGTGGCGATCCACTATCGGGACCAGCGGCAACCGGCCGCCGCTCTCGCGGACCGGATCGGCGCCTGCGCTGAGCTCTTTCAGGCCGACCTCGGCAACCCCGGGGAATGCCTCGCTCTCTGGCAGGCCGTGACCGCGCGCTTCGGTCGCGTGCACACTCTGGTCAACAACGCCGGGATCGCGATAGCGTCTGCGCTGGAGAGCGCACCGGAGGAGTGGCTGCAGGCGTGGGACACCACGATGGCGGTCAACCTGCGCGCCCCGGCCATTCTGTCGAAGCTGGCGATCGAGCACTTCCGCGCCCACGGAGGCGGCCGCATCATCAACATCTCTTCGCGCGCAGCCTTCCGCGGCGATCAGCCGCCGTATCTCGCCTATGCGGCGTCGAAGGGCGGCCTCGTCGCCCTGACACGCTCGATTGCCAGGGGTTTCGGCAAAGAGGGCATCCTCGCGTTCAACGTCGCACCCGGGTTCACGAGAACGGACATGGCAAAGGACTTCCTGGACGAGTACGGCGAGGACTACGTCGCAGGAGACATCGCCCTGCGGCGGCTGACCGAGCCCGAGGATATCGCGCCCATCGTCGCCTTCCTTGCGAGTGGACTCGGCGATCATTCGACGGGCGGCACGATCGACGTGAACGCGGGCTCCTACGTCCACTGAGGCCGCCCTTCACCTTCGTGAGCACGCGGTCCCCGCCGCCCGCTCAGGCGAGGCCGTGCGCGCCGCCTGTCGCAAGTCCCGCCGCGGCGGCAGCGCCATCGGTCCCTCCGAGCTGTTGGCGCGGCCTCAGCGCCCGCGGCCGGTATCCTCATCGCCTGCCAGGAGGTCGTGAACGTCAGGATGCCGGCGCATGTAGTGCCCGATGAAGGGACAGAGCGGCACGACCTTCTCACCCCGCGCCCGCACCAGGGCGAGCGCTCCCGCGACCAATACGGAGCCGATCCCTCGCCCGCGCAGCGCCGCCGGCACTTCGGCATGGGTCATGGTCACGATGCGGCCCGCGCGGCGGTAGTCGATGAAGGCGCAGGCATCGCCTGCATCGAGCTCGTAGCGCTGTCGTCCCTCGACATCGCGGACTGCGGTCATGGCACGGGCCGCCGAACTTGGCCCATCGGCTCGTCCACCGGGATCCGCATTGCGGCGAGCCGAAGCGGCGCACGGCTGCGCGCGTGAGCGTAAAGCCCGCGGTTGGGGCGAAAGGGAAAGGCGGCCAGTCTCTTCATGAATTCCATCCCAGCGGCGCGCTTTTGTCACGATAGGGAGGTCCACCGGGCGCGTCAATCTTGACGTCCGCCGTCGCTCGAGCCCGATGCAGGCGGTTCGCTGATCGCAACCCCGCAGAACGCGGGCACCCCGATCGGGCTGGAGGTGGCTTCCGGCGTCGGATCGCCGTACTTGTCGATTGCGAACGCGTCAACGTAGCCGTTGTCGTTTGCGGAATGGATGACTGCCAGCCACTTGCCGTCCTTCGAGACTGTCAGGTCGGTGGGCACTCCCGGCACGGGCACCGTGGATGAAGACGATCTATACGGGCCTGCTCACGGTGAGCGGCGCGCTCATCGTGAGACGCCTGGCCGTGCCGGGTGCCCGCCTCGGCTCAGCCCCCCTCGCCGCGATGTTGGTGGTCGCGGCCATGCTCGCGCTGGGGGCCGGCCAGATCGTCATTGCGCCGCCGGCCGCGCGCCTGACGTTGTGGTTGGGGCAGACCTGGAAAATCTGCTCGCCGCTCATTCTATTGCTCGCTCTGCCGATCTATGCCTGCCTCGTGGTGGCGATCCGCAGGCTCGCGCCGACACGCCTCGCGAGGACGGGCGCCGCCGCCGGCTTCGCGGCCGGCGCACTGGCGGCCACCCTCTACGGGCTGCACTGTCCGGAGCAGGCCGCGGCGTTCGTGGCGAGCTGGCATACCCTCGGCATCGGCGCTGCGACGGCGCTCGGCGCCGTCACCGGGCGGCGGCTGCTGCGCTGGTGAGCGTGGAGGAGCAACAGGCGGCGCGCAGCCGCAAGGGCCTCCGCATCCGGGTAGTGCACGCACGCGGCTCGCAGCCCCCACCGGGCGAAGGCAGGCACGACAGTTGCGGCGCTGCGCGACACGCCGGAATCCCACGGACTTTTGAATGACGAGCGAAAGCGGGGACCATAAGAACCATAATGATGTCCGTCGGGGGAGCGAGATGCTCGAAGTCACCCTGAGGAGCATCGGGGATGCCGTCATCGTGACGGATGTCAGCGGGCGCGTCACCTTTCTCAACCCGGTCGCCGAGCGGCTCACCGGCTGGTCCATGAGCGAGGCCCGCGGCCAGCCCTTCGAGAAGGTGTTCGAGATCGTCAACGAGCACACCGGAACACCGGTAGAGCATCCGGTCGCCAAGGTGCTGGAGACCGGCGGAATCGTCAGTCTCGCCAACCATACCGTTCTGATCACCCGGGACGGCCGCCGTGTTCCGATCGACGACAGCGGAGCACCGGTACGGCTCGCGAACGGGCAGCTCGTCGGCATCGTCGTCGTCTTCCGCGACGTCAGCGAACGCAAGCGCGCGGAGCACGAGCACGCGTGGCTGGCCGCGCTGATCGACTCATCGGAAGATGCGATCATCAGCAAGACGCCAGACGGAATCGTGACTTCCTGGAATCCGGGCGCGACTCGCCTCTTCGGCTACGAGCCCGCGGAGATCATCGGCAAGCCGATCACGACCATCATTCCGCCGGAGCTGCACGCCCAGGAAATCGAGATCCTCTCCCGGCTGCGGCACGGCGAGCGGATCGAGCACTACGAGACCGTCCGCGTCGCCAAGGACGGCCACCGGATCGACGTCTCGCTGACGGTCTCGCCCATCAGGAGCAATGACGGCACGATCATGGGTGCATCGAAGATCGCGCGCGACATCACGCAGCGCAAACGCAACGAGCGGGCGCTGCGCGAGGCGGACCGGCAGAAGGACGAGTTTCTCGCTACCCTCGCTCACGAGCTGCGCAACCCTCTCGCGCCGATCTGCGCCGCGGCGCAGCTGCTGAAGAGCGCGAAGAGCCTGGCGCCCGAGCTTCGGGCCGCCACCGCCATTCTCGATCGCCAGGCGCGGCAGATGACCCACCTCGTCGATGACCTGCTCGACATGTCGCGCATCACGAGCGGCCGCATCCGCCTGCATCCCGAGCCCCTGGATCTCACCGCCCTGCTGCGCACCGTGATCGAGACGTACCGCCAGTCCGTCGAGATGGGCCGGCATCAGGTCGTCCTGTCGACCCCGAGCGAGCCCGTGCACGTGAACGGGGACGGCATCCGGCTGACACAGGTGCTCTCGAACATTCTGCACAACGCCGTGAAGTACACCCCCCCGGGAGGCAGGATCGACATTGCGCTGCGGGCGGAAGCCGACCAGGCGCTCGTCAGTGTGCGCGACAACGGCATGGGTATTCCGCCGGAAATGCTCGAGCACATCTTCGAGCCTTTCGCGCAGCTCGATCGCTCGTTCGAGCGCCCGGACGGCGGACTCGGCATCGGACTCACGCTCGCCAGGAAGCTGATAGAGCTGCACCAGGGTCGTATCGAGGCCAGAAGCGCGGGCCGCGGCCAGGGAACCGAATTCCTGATCCATCTGCCCGCGGTCACGGGCATGCCCCGCAAGCGCGCCGGCGCGCCGGAGAAGCGAGCGGAGTTCTCGGGCAGCCGCAGGGTGCTCATCGCGGATGACAACCACGATGCGGGAATCAGCCTCAGCATGCTCCTGCAGTCGATGGGACACGATACCCGTGTCGTGCACGACGGCATCGAGGCTCTGGAGGAGGCGGAGCTCTTCCACCCCGACGTCGTGCTGCTCGACATCGGCATGCCGAGGCTCGATGGCTACGAGACGGCCCGCAGGATCGCGGCCAGACCATGGGCAACCGGCACGCAGATCATCGCCGTCACGGGGTGGGGTCAGGAGACGGATCGGCAGCGGGCGAAGGCGGCCGGATTCCATCGGCACCTCGTCAAGCCCGTCGATGTCGTCGCGCTCCAGGAGGTCATGTCGGATGAGTTTGCACCGCGTGATCCGACATGACCCCAGCGGCCGCGCAAGGCCACTATTTGCCGGAGCTTCTCATACGCGGTCTGGACCTCAGTGCAGTCCGCTGAGGCGCACCTTGCCCTCCGGGCCTCGCGTAACACTGAGGGTCATGAGCTTGCCACGGAAGGTGATGTTGCTCAATGTCATGGAACGCCATCCTGCCGGCAGAGCCGCCGGATAGGCAGCGACCAAACCCGACTTGCGGATCCTCAGCCCGGTGAGCCCATACACCAGGCTCTGCACGTAGCCCCCCGTGCCCGTGAGGAACGGGCCGACGTTGTTGCTCGCCGTCTCCGTCCGCACGTTGAACGGTGGCTTGAGCGTGCCGCCATTCACGTAAAGATCGAGCCACTTTCCGGCCGCGGCTGCATCGCCGGCCTCATCGGCCGCGACGGCGAGCGGCATCGGCGCCATGCTGAAGCTGGCAGCAGGCCCCGTCGGTTTGCCGCGAATCGCGTAATCGTAGTCCCCTTGGAGGAGCGGGCCGGGCATCCGGAAATCGAGCGACGGAAGAAATAGAAGCGGCAGCGGACCCCCGCGACCATGGGCCGGCACGGCAGGATCGAAAGGAAGATGGTGCGCGCCGCCCGCGTTGATGGGAATGTACAGCTCGCGCGCGATGCGGCGCCAGAGCGGATCGGGCACCACTCCGAGGGCGGTCGCGGCAGCCGTGGCGATCTCGAGCGCCTTGGCCGCCTCCACGTTGGTGAAGGTGTCGTTGGGAATATCGTTGTGCGATTCCGACACCGATGTGACGTGCGCAATGTCGTAGCGATGGTGGACCGGGTCATAAGTGGCGCGGCTCGCCCAGAAGCGAGCCACCGCGCGGATCACCGGCCAGCCTGATCGCGCCAGCCAATCGCGATCGAGCGTCGCGAGGTAGTATTGCCATTGCGCAATGGCAACATCCGCATTCACGTGTATCTCGCTGTCGGAGAGCACCCGCGCGGAATACGGCGTCACATCGGTGCCGTACTGCGGATCGGACTCCCAGGGATACATCGCGCCCTTGAAGCCGTGCTGCCGCGCCCGTTGCTCCGCGGCTGGGAGCGTACGCGCCCTGAACGACACCAGCGACTCCGCATGCCGCGGATGAAGCAGCAGCAGGGCCGGAAAGATCCAGCTGTCGGAATCCCAGAAAACGTGTCCGGCATAGCAGGGAGTCAGGCCGCAGGAACCCGTGGCCCATCCGGTATCCGCCGTCGTGCTCACGAGCAGGTAATAGAGGGCCGAATGCGCCAGCCGCTGCGCCTTGGGATCCCCGTCGATCACGATATCGGCGCGCCAGAGCCGGTCCCATGCCGCACGCTGTCGATCGAGGAGACGGGCGAACCCATCCCGCCGGGCCCTGCGCGCGAGACGCAGGTCCTCTGCCGCATCACCGCCCCACCCCGATCTGGAAATGGCGACGAACTTGGTGAAGGCATAGGTGTGGTGCCGAGCGACCGGCATCGTCACCTCGAGGGCGAGGTGATCGTGATCGCGCCGCAAGGTGATCTTTCCATCATGGGCCGCCGGCGGCAATCGGACGGCCGCGGCCATCGCCATCGGCAGGCCGTAGGCTGCCTTCCCGTCGAGCCACAATGAGAGCGATCTGACATCCCCCCCGCTCTTTTGTACCTGGGTAAAGCCGGGATACCAGATGGCGGCGCGGTCGGCGCCCGCCGGGCCCTTGGGCCGCAACGCAAGATCATGCGCGGCAAGCGCCTTCTCCATCTGCGGGCCGGTCATTCGCCCCAAGGCAAACCTCGGATGGTGCTGCCGCCATATCGTGAGCGGAAAGGAGAGGCGCACCCACCCGTTGAAGTCCGGCGTGATCGTGAAGCGCGTCGCGGCCAGATGCGGCGACGCCTCGCTCACGAGACTGACGACATCGACCTTCGTCCCGCGCCCGTGATCCCGGAAGCGGTAGCGCGTCGTCAGGGTTCCGTCGTGAACGTCGAGAGTCTGTAGATAGCGGCTGAAATGCGCGCCGCTCACCGGAACGCGGTCGAGCCACGTGCTCTTGCCTCCCGCGCGGTCGGGGCTGAAGTCGATTCCCATCCAGCCAGGGACGAGCGCCGGACGTGAGACATCCCCCGGCGTGTAGTCCATGTATGCGACGAGATAGGTCTGAGTGGGCTCCGTGCCACGCGGGGCGGTCAGACTCGTGATGTAGCCGTTGCCGAGCAGGCCTGGAAAGTAGGCCGGCACATCGTCGAGATGCGCAACCAGCTGGAAGCTTGCATCGTCGGCGCCCCGGGCCGATGCCGCGGAGAGCGGAACGAGCGCCGCCCAGGCGATCGCGACCGCAACGCGGGCGAGGCCCCTTCCTCTCAATGCACTGCGATTCACTTCGCGACCTCCGCACCCGCGTGACGGTCGGATCGCGGCGGCCTCACTGCGAGGTAGACCGTGCTCCAGAGCTGAGCCGCATCGGCCTCCGTGGCATCCGCGGAGGATGAGCCGAACGGCCGCACGTGGTAATGCCCGGCGGCATAGGACCACGACCAGAGCTCGGAATTGGCCATCGCGCGCGTGGCCTCGATTGCCGCCCACAGCGTGTGCTGCGCCTCGACCAGCCGGGTGCGGGAGCTCGGCGGCAAATCGTGCCGCTCGAGCTGCCGCGCGAGACCGGCGGCGAAGAGCGCCTGCTGCCAGGACCATATGACGGTGCCGTGGTAATCGTGGCGGGTGAACATCGCCTGCAGCGCGGGCGGCGCGAAAACGGGGTCGGCGACAACCATTCCGGCGCCCGTCATCAGCCCGGCGGGAAAGGGCCGCATCAGTACCGAGACGATCCGATCGAGCGTCTCGGGATCAGGTCGTCCGAAGAGCAGCTCGTATCCTTCATCCGACTGCATGACCGGGATGGGCTTGCCGCCGGTGGTGAGCGACAGCGCGTAGAAGCGCTCGCCGCCGCGCCCGAGGGCGGTGAGCGCCGGCAGCGGCGCGATGCCCTGGGAGGCCGAGTAGGCCTCGATGTCCTTCACGGCTGCGGCGTGAGATACGCTGACTTCGAAGAATGCCGGCGCCTTCGACCGCCACACCCGCGCCATGGACGCGGCCCGGGCGAACAGCGCCCGATCCGCCGCTGTCAGGTAAGGGCCGAGCAGTCCGCTGCGATCGAGACGCGCCGCGGCATCGAGCGCTTCCGGCACCAACACGGCGTTGACGTCATAAGGATAGTGGCCGCCGCCGAGGCCCGTCGTGCTGTCGCGCCAGTCGCCCGCAGGCACACCGGGCTTCAGCCCGATCAGGTTGGACCAGGCCGGCCGGCGCGCGAAGCGCTCAGCGCTCAGCAGCACATAGCGCAGATTCCTGATGAGAGCGGCGCCTCGCGAATCGCGCAGCGCCATCGGGCCGCCGACGGCTCCCGCAAGGAAAGCGGCCGAGTGCGCCCGCTCGCGCGGGCTGAGCAGCCACGCGGCCGACACCGGCGCCAGCATGTAATCCTCATCGATCATCTGGTAGTGGTACACCGGAGCCGCAGAAAGGCTCCCGTTCTCCCTGCGGTGATCGAGCACCGCCTGCTCGCCGATATCCTCCTCGTGCGCGACCTCTCCTCGCGGCGAGAGCCGGGCCAGCACCGAATCGAGCCCGTCCTCGACGGCGGTCGCGCTCAGTGCCGGCATCAGAAGTCTCAGGCTCATGAGGGTGTCGCGCCCGAAGTACGTGTCGAATCGCCAGGAGCCGGCCAGCAGCTTCTGGCGGTAGGCGAGAAAAGTGAGCGTATCGCGAGCCGCGGCATTTCCGGCGGCGGGCCGCCGCAGGAGCTCCCTGCCTGAAAGGGGAGTGAGCGGCCTCTCGCCGGTCAATCCCGTGATGCGCAGCTCGATGCGCCCATGGCTTCCCGCGAGGATCTCTCTGCCGCGAAGCGTTCCGTGCAACACATCGACGGCGAGCCGGTAGCCGGCGGAGCCGTCGAGCCTGTTGCGAGCCCATACGAGCGTGCGCCCCGTCAGCGCAGGTGCCGTCTTGAGCCCCCGCGGCAACTTCCCGAGCGATCCGTAGTCGCGCAGCACGCGAATGCTGGAGAGCACAGCCTCGTGGATCGTGAGCGCCGGGTCCGTGATCTCTACGGATGCGGCGAGGCCATAGAGAGGCCTGCCCTGCGCGTCGCGGGTATGGACGCTCTTCAGCGGACCGACGACTCGCCAAGCGCCATGGCCCGACTGAGGCGCGAACCAGAGCCCGACGCCGCTGTCGCCGGCGGGGAAGGCGACGAGGATGCGCGGATCCGGTCCCGAACGCAGCACCAGATTCGCCGCGACGGGTCCCTGGCGCAGGAAATAGTTGAGGAACCTGCCTTCGCGCACATGGAAGGCGAGGCGCTGCGGCGCCGCCAGCGCCCAGGCTGCTCCCCCCGGGTGACACAAGACCAGGCACGCCGCCGCTGCGGACCGAATCAGTGAGGCTCGTGAATGACCCATGACGGACGCTTTCTCCGGCGACTTGTGGCGAATCGACGACTTATAGCCGGTTCACCTGCCGCCGTCACCCTCCTTGCCCGCTCCTCGGGGGAAGTCAGAGTGCCGCGAGATTTTCCCTCTTCGGAATAGCGGAGATCGCGCCGTCGAACGTCTACTCCCTAAATGACCGCTCGCTCGGAGCGGTCGTGTCGGACTGTCGTGCGCCGCCCAGAACCTCGCCCGGGTTGCATGCCGGGATGTTGCTATCACGCAACAACGCGGTTCTGGACGCACGACAGTCGCCTCGCCGCCGGCTTTCCAGGCGGCACTTTCTACTGGGGGATTTTCCATGAGAGTCAATGCCAAGCATGCGCCCCGCGGGGGCACCCATCCGGCCCTTCAGCGGGCCATCGCGATCAGCCCACCGCTGCCCGCATCACCCTGCCGGGCAAGCCGGCTGACCGGTGCCGGAGCGAACAGCGTGGCGGCCGTGGTCGCCGGAATTCTCGCCGTGGGAGGCCTGGCCGTCGGCGGCAGCGCCCACGCGCAAACGGCGAAGGCCTCCCCGAAATCGACGCAGGCCATCCAGCCCCTCCAGGAGGTCGTCGTCACCGCCACCGCGACAGCAGTGAAGCAGCTGGATGCGAGCTACAACATCGTCGCGGCGTCCGAGCACCAGATTGCAATGGCGGACCCCACGAGCGCGGCCGACATCTACAAACTCTCGCCCGGCGTGTGGCCGGAAGCCTCCGGTGGCCAGACCGGCGCCAATATCGACGTGGCCGGCTTTCCGCTCGGCGGCGGCGATTCCCCGTATTTCACCACCATGATCGAGGGGTCACCCCTCTACGGTGCCCCGTTTCTGTCCTTCATGGATAACAGCTCCCTGATCCGCATGGACGATACGGTCAAGCGCGTCGAGATCGTCCAGGGCGGACCGAGCGCGATCTTCGGTCCGGGCCAGCCGGGCGCGACGGCGAACTTCATCCTGCGGACCGGCTCGGACCGGCAGAAGGGCTCGGTGGGTCTCACCTACGGCTCCCAGGGAGAGTACCGCGTCGATGCGTTCGAGAGCGGCAAGCTGACCGACGGCTGGTACGGCAGCATCGGCGGCTTTTACCGCGAATCCAACGGGGTGCGCAATCCGCAATATCCGGCCGACATCGGCGGTCAGCTGACGGCCACGCTGAAGCACGATCTGTCCCATGGGTCGATCCTCTTCTGGGCCCGAACCATGCACGACCACAATCAATGGGTCGCGGATTTCCCCTATACCGTCTCCAACGGCAACGTCGGCATCTATCCGGGCTTCAATCAGCTCAATTCCACCTACAACAGCAAGCAGCTGCAGAACTTCCAGGTACCGGATCCGGCATGCAACTGCTTCGAGAACGACGATATCAGCGCTGGACGCGGCGCCGACCTGAACTATTTCGGCTCGGACCTCAAGGAGGCCTTCGCCAACGGCTGGTCGATCAGCAACAACTTCATATTCGACGGCGGTCTCGTCCCCACGCACGCGCTGATCAACAACGGGAACCCCACGACGCTGGGGTCCTTCATCTCGACTTTGAGCCTGCCGAGCGCCTTGACCCCCGCCATGGTGCAGCCGACCTTCAACAACGGCCAGCCGGTGAGCCTCAATCAAAGCGTCGTGACCCAGCAGGTCTGGTACGTGCAGAAGAGGATCAGGAACTACATCGATGAGTTTCGCGTCAACAAGGATCTCGGCTTCGGCAATACCGTGACCCTGGGTCTGTACCTGGCCCACTACACCATGGACGACAACTGGTCGTTGAGCTCGAACGTGCTGATCACCAACCAGCCGAACGCGGCACCGATCATCCTGTCGGCGACCGCGGGCGGCAATCTCTACCAGGTGAGCAGCCCTCAGGGCGTCGTGAATGCCAACGGAGGCTACTACATCCTCCAGAACGGCAGCGCAACGAACATCGCACCCTATCTTTCCGACTCATGGAAGATCGATCACTGGCTGTTCGATGCCGGGATCCGCGTGGAGCACATCAACCTGAGCCAGCAGACCACCAACTCCTCGCCGGTTCAGATGGGGACGCAGTACGACCTTTGGGACAACGCCGTCGAATTGCCCAACGGCACGTGGTCGCACGGACACGAGAACAACACGATGCCGACGTACTCCGTGGGCGCGAATTACGAGTTCAACAACCACATGAGCGCCTATGTGCGCGTGAACAATGGCGTGCTCTTCGAGAACTTCGACGATGTCCGCTGCAACGTCTACAACGGCTCGAACGGCTGCCCCAACAGGACACCGCTGCAGACCGTGCGGAATTACGAGTTCGGCTTCAAGATCCAGAACCGCTGGACGTACATCGACGCGTCGGTTTACCGCAAGACCTTCAAGGGAATTGCGTATACGCCCACGAACATCGACAGCGTGCCGATCGGCCCGGCTTCCACCTATGGATCGACCTCCACGGGCGTGCGACTCGTCGGCACCGTGACGCCCTTCGCCAATAGTGAGAATGATGCTCTGAGCAACTTCAGGATCGGCATCAATGGCATCTGGGAAGACGCCTACTACACGGGCTTCGCGGGCTGCTATACATACACCGACATCAACAATCAGACCGTCTGCGGAACGATCAACGGCAAGCAGCTCGCCCGCCTGCCGAAGTTCCAGATCCGGGTGACGCCGAGCGACACGCAATCCTTCAACTGGGGCACGCTCACCGAGCAGCTGACGTACGAGCATATCGGCCTGCGCTACCAGGACAACACGGGCTTGACGCCGCTCCCCGCCTACTACGACCTGGCCGCGGGCATCGATGCCATGATCGGGGATCACTTTGAGCTCCGGGTGCTCGGCTCGAACCTCACCAACCAGCTCGGGTTGACCGAGGGCAATGCCCGCTTCGGCGGCAACACGGTGCAGAATAACGTCGGCTTCGGCCGTTCGATCGTGGGGCGCGAGGTCAACGTGACCGCCAAGTACTACTGGTAAGGCCAGAGAGACTCTCTCCCGAGGAAATCCCCTCGCGCCATCCGGCGCGAGGGGACGGGCCGGCGCTCTTCCCGCGGAGCGCCGGCGCGGGATTGCGGGCAGCAGGGTCAGCAGGCGCTGCGCGCCGGCGTCTTCCGTGCGAGAATCCGCCGGCTGTCCTGCGTTCCACGGGTTCACCTCGCGTGTCTGTTCCGGCATCCGTTCTCGAGGCGATGCGCGCCGTCAGCGCCCTGCTGCAGGCAGGCCAGTACGGCGCGGCACATGAGCGTCTTGAGACCATCGCTGCGGCCAATCCGACCTTCGTGGAAGCCCTGCGGCTGTTGGCGGGCACCAAGCTCGCGCTGGGGGATGCGCGGGCTGCGGAGGCGCTGCTGCGGCGCGCCCTCGAGCTCGATCCTGGCTGGACGGCGACATACACTACGCTCGGGGAGCTGCTGCTGGCGAGCGGCCGCGGCAGCGAAGCCGAGATCGTGCTGCAACGCGCGATCGAGGGCGCGCGCGCCGATCCACGGGCTGCCCGGGTGCTGGCGCGCTACTACAACGACACCGGGCGGCCGGCACAGGCGCTGACGGTCGCCGCGGCGTTTGGCCTGTCGGGCCGGCTGGATTCGGAGCTCGCCACTCAACATGTCACGGCGCTCATCGCGCTCGGGAGGCAGGCGGAGGCTCTCTCGCTCTTCGGCAGTCTCGCCGGGGCCGAGCCGGACAACCCGGCACCCGCGCAGGCGCTCGCGATCGCACTCAATGCGGCGGGCCGCCACGCCGAAGCCGCGCAGGTCGCGCACAGGGCGCTGGGCCGTGGCCTGAGGACGCCAGCACTCTGCCTGACGTACGCCCGCAGCCTGATGGCGGAAGGGGCGAACGATCGGGCCGAGACCGCGCTGCGGGACTGCCTGAAGCTCGAGCCGCGCCTCGCCGAGGCCCACAACAGCCTGGCGCAGCTCATCTGGATGCGCACCGGCGATCTGGGACAGGCCACGGAGACGCTCGATCAGAGCTTGCACCGGTACCCGAACGACGATGCGCTGTGGGCGACCAAGGCGGCCATCCTGCAGGGCGCCGGCGATGCGCGCGGCGCCTACGCTTGCCTCGCCCCCCGGACCGAGCGCGAGCCGGTGCCGCCTGCCCTGCTCGTGCGCGCGGGGCTCTCGGCGCTCGATTTCGATCCAGCCCAGGCTCTCTCGCTTGCCGAGCGGGCGATGCGCCTGCTGCCCGACAACATTCCCGCGCGCAACCTCCTGGCGGCGGCGCAACTCGGGGTGGGCGATGCAAGCGCCGCTTTGCGGAACTGCGAGGTGCTCCTCAGCCGGACGCCGGACGATCAATATCTGATCGCATTGCAGAGCATTGCGCTGCGCCTCATGGGCGATGCGCGGTACGAGCAACTCTGCGACTACCGCAAACTCATCCTGCCGCTCGCCGTCGAGCCGCCCCCGCCGTGGCGGGATCTTCCGAGCTTCCTCGCCGACCTCTCGGCCAGTCTCAACCGCCTTCACGACCCCAACGGCCATGCCCTGCTCTTCCAATCGCTGCGCCACGGAACCGAGACGACCCAGGATCTCACGCGCAGCGCCGATCCCGCGGTGCGCGCGCTCTTCGACGCATTTGCCGCACCCGTCGAGCGCTACCTCGAGCACATTGGCCGCGGCACCGACGCTCTGCGCCGGCGCAACGGGGGCAGATGGCGATTCAACGGCAGCTGGTCGGTGCGGCTGCGCAATCGCGGCTTCCACATGAGCCACGTCCATCCTCGGGGCTGGATCTCCTCCGCCTTCTACGTCGAGCTTCCCGATGTCATGGGTGACGCCCACACGGAAGAAGGTGTGCTCAGCTTCGGTAAGCCCGGCATTCTGACAACCCCCTCTCTTGACGCCGAATACTCCGTTCGCCCCACCCCGGGAATGCTCGTGCTCTTCCCCTCGTATTTCTGGCACGGCACGATCCCGTTCCAGAGTCCGCAGCCTCGCCTAACGGTAGCTTTCGACGTCGTACCGGAACGTTGATTTAAACCCCGCGCGACTGACGGCTCCCGATCGGCGCGGACCGTTCGACATTAGCCGCCTGCCTGATCCGCAAGAAAGCGCATGACGATGCGCTCGATCCGCCACATCTGCGCGGGGGTCTCCTCCTGGCCCACCGCGGCCAGCGTCCTGCGCAGGCTGCCATTCAGGTAACCTTCCAGCACCGCAGGATGGATGTAGCACTTGCGGCAGATGGCCGGTGTGTTGCCCAGCCGCTTGGCGACCTCCTTGATGGCTTCGATCTGGGCCTTCTTCGTCGGCGGCTCCGGCTCCCCAACGGCGAGCGCGAGAATGGCGAGGCTGGTCGCCGCCCAGGTGCGGAAATCCTTGGCGGTGATGTCGCGGCCCGAGATCTCGCGCAGATACTCGTTGACGTCGGACGAGTCGATGCAGCGGCGCTCCCCCGCCTCGTCGAGATACTGGAAGAGCTCGGAGCCGGGCAGGTCGCGGCAGTTCTTCACCACCCGCGCGAGCTTGCGGTCGCTCACCCGGCTGACGTGACGGATGCCGTGCTTGGCGCGGAAGTCGAGCTCGATCCGGCCGCCCACGATGCGCACGTGCCGGTTGCGCAGGGTGGTCAGGCCGAAGGTGTTGTTTTGTGCCGCGTACTCCGGGTTGCCGACCCGCGCCAGCGTGTCTTCCATCAGGCGGACCACCGCGGCGATGACCTTCTCGCGCGGCAGCCCCGGGCGGCCGAGATCGGCCTCGACGCGGCGGCGGATGGCCGGCAGCGCCCGGCCGAAATCGAGCATGTGCTCGTACTTGGTCTCATCCCGGGTCCGGCGCCAGCGCGAGTGATAGCGATACTGCTTGCGCCCGCGGGCATCGCGCCCCGTCGCCTGGAGGTGCCCGTTCGCATCGGCACAGATCCACACGTGGGTCCACGCCGGCGGCACCGCCAGCGCCTTGATCCGCGCGAGCTCAGCGGCATCTTTGATCACCTTCCCCGACGGGTCCTGATAGACGAACCCGCCGTCTGCCGCTTCTCGAGTGATGCCGGGCTGCCGGTCACTGACATACCGCAGCCGCGCGGCCTTCGCCGCGTGCACGTTCTCAGGGGCCGGAGCCGGGATGTCCGCCTGCGAGCTATTGCTGTCCATGAATGGGTCTGGCGACGCGGAAGCCGCAGGGCGGCGTCCAAAGGCTTCAACGTCAGAAGCTCACGGAAGGTCCCGAGCCGCGGTCCCGGAGAGCCATTCCTCTGCTGCTTCGCACGCGCAATAGACGTCGTGTACGCTTGCCGACATGATCATGACGGCGGGTCGCAGCTCGGGGTGGCATTGGACGGACGTCCGGCGGGTCACCGCGCTGGGTGAGCCGCTGCTCGAGCTGCAACCGGGAGAGGGTGGCGATGTCCGCCTGGCTTGCGGCGGCGATGTCGCCAACTCCATGGTGTGCCTCTCCAGGATTCTCGGCCCTGGCGCGCCACGCATCTCGGTAGTCGCGGCGCTCGGGGACAGCAGCTACTCCGCGTGGCTGCGCGAGCGGCTGAGACGCGAGGGCCTGCATGTCGCCGAGCCTCCGATCGGAGGCGAGCCGGGCATCTATGGCTTGCCGCTCGGCCCGGGAGGCCATTGCGGCTTCTCGTACTGGCGCGAGCAGTCGGCCGCGCGCCGCTTCCTGCAGTCGGCCGATGCTGGCCGCTTCGAGGAGCTCCTCGGGGATCCCCAGGTGCTGCTCGTCACCGGCATCACGCTCGCCCTCTGCTCGCGCGCGAGCTTCGAGCACCTTTGCCGCTGGGTGGACCGGCATCGCGATTGCCGCGTCATCTTCGATTGCAACTTCCGCAAGCGCCTCTGGGAGAGCGAGGCCGAAGCGCGGGAGCGTATCGGTGCGTTCGAGCAGCTCGCCTCGCTGGTCGCCACCGGCACGGAGGACGAAAGGACGCTCTGGGGCGCCGCCGACACGGCGCAGATCATCGAGCGCGTTGGCCGCCTTCCGGCCGAGTACCTGATCCGCGGCGGCCCCGAGGGATGCTGGGTGGGATCGGGACAGCACTGTCAGCATGTCGAGACCGAGCCCGTCAGTCTGGTGGGTGACACCGCGGGCGCCGGCGATGCGCACCTCGCCGGCTACCTGGCCGCCAGGATCTCGGGACTCGGCCGCACGGATGCGGCCGTGTACGCGAACAAGGCCGCCGCGGTCATCGTCGCCCAGCGAGGCTCCATGCCCGCGCGCGGCGCGCGATTTCCGCGGCTTCCTCACGCGCGGACGCGGCTCCACTCCTCTCCTCATTCCGGAACACCCTGATGCATTGGCCGACAGCACTCTTCATCGCCGCCGTCGCAGGCACTACTGCAGTGGAGCTCTGGCTCGCCTCGCGGCAGGTCGCGGCCGTCGAGGCGCACCGGGACCGGATACCGGCGCCCTTCGCGGGCCGGCTGTCGGCGGAGGATCATCGCAAGGCTGCCGACTACACCGCAGCCAAAATCCGCCTGGGCAATACCGGTACTTTGATCAATGCGGGTCTCACCCTCGCCCTGACTGTGGGGGGCGGCATCGCGGCGATCGATGCCCTGTGGCGCCGCACCGGGTGGAGCGAGCCGTGGCTCGGCCTCGCCGTCATTGCAACCGTTGCAGCGGTGATGGGGGTGATCGGCCTGCCCGTCTCCCTGTGGCGTACCTTTCGCCTCGAGGCCCGCTTCGGATTCAACCGCACCACGCCGAAGCTCTTCCTGGCCGATCTCGGCAAGGCGATCGCGCTGGCGGTGCTGATCGGCGGACCGCTGCTGCTCGCAGTCCTGGTATTGATGGCTCGAGCCGGCCGCTGGTGGTGGCTCGCCGCCTTCGGCTGCTGGGAGGCCGTGACGCTGCTCATCACCTGGGCGTGGCCCGCCTTCATCGCGCCATTCTTCAACAAGTTCTCGCCGCTCGAGGACGCCGCCCTCAAAGCGCGCATCGAGGCCCTGCTCACGCGCTGCGGATTCCACTCGAGCGGCGTCTTCGTCATCGATGGATCGCGGCGGTCCGCGCACGGCAACGCCTACTTCACCGGTATCGGCCGCCACAAGCGGATCGTGTTCTTCGACACACTCCTCGGTCAGCTCGGCGCTGCCGAGATCGAAGCCGTGCTCGCCCACGAGCTCGGACATTTTCGCCTGCGGCACGTCCGTCATCGGCTGCTCGTATCGTTCGCCGCGACCCTCGCCGGTTTCGCGCTCCTGGGCTGGCTCGCGGCCCGCCCGGCCTTCTACGAGGTACTCGGTGTCCCGGTTCCGTCGGCGCACGCGGCGCTGCTCCTCTTCGCCTTCGTGGCACCGGTGGCGCTCTTTTTCACCACTCCGCTCGGCTCGCTCTGGTCGCGCCGCCACGAGTTCGCGGCCGATCGCTTCGCCTCGGAGCATGCGAGCGCGGGCGAGCTGGCCTCGGCCCTCGTCAAGCTCTATCGCGACAACGCGAGCACCCTGACGCCGGATCCGCTCTATACGGCGTTCTACTACTCGCATCCGCCCGCGCTCGAGCGAATCTCACGGCTGACTGGCACACCGTCACCCGGTTGACGGCAAGCTGAGCGCTGCGCAATGCCTCAGCGCTGGCGTGGCGGATACGGCCTGCCGTCCTTGTGCCCGAAGGTACGGGTTCCGGCCGGAATCGTCAGATCGATGTCGGGATAATCGACCGCGTCGCGATCGGGATGGCGTGCGCCGATCTCGAGAAGGACGGCCTCGACGCCGGAGCGGTTCTGCAGCTGATGACCGTCCCGCTCGCCGGCCCTGAAACCGGCGCAGTCGCCCGCCCGCAGCACCTCCTCGCTCGCATCCGTCACGAGCACGACCTCGCCCTCGAGCACGAAGACGAACTCGTCCTCCGCCGAGTGCCAGTGCCGCTGGCTCGACCAGACGCCAGCCGGCAGCCGCAGAAGATTGACGCCGAACTGAGTCAGCCCCGCCGCGTCCCCGAGCCGAAGCCGCTTGCGCTCCCGGCAAGGCTCGTCATACGGCGGCGGATAGCCGCTGCCGACCACCGCCTTGACTGCCGAGAGGTCTATTTTCTTCATCGTGCGCCTCCGACAAAATGGGTGCGTCGCAAGTTTACAGCGCAGGCCCCCCTCCATGAGCAGCTCCGGCGTCAGTTTCCTCTTCGATCTCGACGGCACTCTGGTCGACAGCGTGTACCAGCACGTGCTCGCCTGGCAGGAGGCGCTGGACTCGGCGGGCATCGAGCTGTCGGTGTGGCGCATCCATCGCAAGATCGGGATGAGCGGCGGACTCTTCACGGAGATGCTGCTGCGGGAGATCTCCAGGGAGATCACGCCGGCGCTCCTCGACACGCTGCAGCGTCAACATGCGGAAGCCTACGCCCGCCTGGTCCGCTGGGTACGGCCGCTGCCGGGCGCGAAGGAGCTGCTGCGCTATCTGACGAAGGCCGGCATCCCGTGGACGATCGCGACCAGCGGCCGGATGGGCTCGGCGAAATACAACCTCGACATCCTCGAGGTCGACCCCGGCGAGGTGCCGGTGGTCACCCGCGACGACGTTCGTCATGCCAAGCCCGATCCGGACCTCTTCGTCGCGGCGGCCGGCCGGCTGGGAGTCGACGTGCAGTCCGCGGTCATCGTCGGAGACAGCATCTGGGACATGCTCGCCGCGCGACGGGCGCGTGGCCTTGGGGTGGGCCTGCTCTCGGGCGGCTACGGCCAGGACGAGCTCGAGCGCTCCGGCGCGATTCGTGTGTACGAGGATCCGGCGGATCTTCTGCGGCACATCGACGAGGTCGGCGGCAGAGCTTAGCCGGTGTACCGCCGCCGGACCGGTCGGCTCCACCCCGTGCGCAGAAGCGAGTGCTCCGGGGCATGAGATGCCCGCGATTTGCGGCGCGCGAGCCGGCACCGCAGACTGGGCGCGTCCATGGTGGCACCGGCATCCGGGAGGACTCGACATGCACCTTTACTTCAATCCCGCCTCACCGTACGTCCGCAAAGTGCGCGTCACGGCGCACGAGCTCGGGCTCGGCGGCAAGATCGAGCTCACCAGCGTCACGCTGACGCCGGTGAGTCCGCATGAGGGGCTGCGCGCCGATAATCCGCTCGGGAAGATTCCGGCGCTGCGCACAGGGGATGGCACGGTGCTCTATGACTCGCCGGTGATCTGCGAGTACCTCGATTCGCTCGCAGGCGGCAATCGCATCTTTCCCTCGCCCGGTGCCGCACGCTGGACGGCGCTGCGCCGCCAGGCACTCGCCGACGGCATCATGGACGCCGCCGTGTTGACGCGATACGAGCAGACGCTGCGCCCCCAGGAGCTGCGGTGGCGTGAGTGGGCCGACGGCCAACTGCTGAAAATCCGCACGGCCCTCGATGCCCTCGAGCGCGAAAGTCTCGAGGGCGTCTTCGACATCGGCACGATCTCGATCGCCTGCGCGCTCGGGTACCTGGATCTGCGCTTTGCGGCCGAGGGCTGGCGGGCGAGCCGGCCGCGGCTGGCGGCCTGGCTCGCCGAGGTCGGCCAGCGGCCGTCGCTCGCGGCAACCGCGCCGCCCGCGCAGTGATTTCTCATCGCCTCACGCCGCCGCGGCGCGGCCCGGCGATTGTTGCCCGTTCAACTCCCGGATCAGCTCCGCGATCAGCTTCGAGAGCTCACCGGCCATGACCGCGAAGTCGAGGTCGAACTGCTCGGCCGGGTCGATCTCCTCCTCATCGCCTCGCTCGGGAGCGACCTCGAGGAACTCGATCCGTTTGATCTGCAGCTTCTCGGTCAGGATGAACGAGATGCGTCCGTTCCAGGTCAGCCCGAGCTGAGTGGGGCGCTTGCCGCCCGTGAGGTGCGCGCGGACATCCTTGCCGTCGAGGGGGTGGCGGCGGTAGCGCACGATGGATTTGGCGGGCTCGCCCGACTGCAGCTCGAGGTCCTGCTCGATCGAGAACGCGCCCGCCGCATCGGACTGCATCAGCCACGAGGCCATGCAGGCGCTCGCGGAGCGCTCCGTGTCGACCTTCTGAACTGCCAGGCTGCCCAGCGTGTCGCGCAGCGTCTCTACGAGCTCCTCGGCCCGCCGATCGCTCGCCGAATCGACGACCAGCCAGCCGCCCCGCGGATCGATCCAGGCGCGCGTCGTACCGCGACGCGTGAGTGCGCGCGCACGCAGCTCTTCCAACACCTGCATCTTGAGTGCACGCATCTGGCGCCGCCCGACCGGGAACCCCTGGGTGTCGGCCTGAGCACGTGCCCGGCGCTCGGCCTCCTGCCGCACGACCGAGGCGGGCAGCAGCTTCTGATCCACACCGAGCGCCACCAGCTGGTGCTCGCCGAGCGTATGCAGCAGGCGCTCGTCGGTCGCGGGGGGCACCCACCCCATGCTCCGCATCTCGAGCGGACTACAGGGCTGCAGCGGCCGGCGCCCAAGCGCCTCCTCGAGGCTGACGGCGGACCAGCTCCAATCGGCGGGCAGACGATAGACGGTGAGATTCTTGAACCACATGGCGTGAGGGGCAATCCTGTTCGGCGCGAAGCGCCGCTTCTCGGACGGGGCTCGCTCCCGGCAAGCCCCGCGGGTCCTGCGCGCAGCGCAAGAAAGGCCGCGAAGTATAGCGGCGGCCGTCCGGCATGTCCGCCGCCCCGAGAGGCTGCAGCCGGAGAGGCTCTCTAGATTTCGCGGATCGGCAGGTCGCCCGGCGGCACCCGCATCAGCGACTGCAGCGTATCGTGCGAGGGGGCATCCGCGAAGCCGTCGAATCGTCCCTGCTCTGCCAGGATCTTCGCGGCCCGCATGAAACCGCCCCAGGCGGCGCGCGCCAGCGCTCCGCCCACACTGATGCGCCGCACGCCGAGCGCTGCGATGTCCGCAACGGAGAGAGCACTCGAGTGGCCCACGAGGAGATTGACCGGTTTCGGCGCGACGCTCTCGACGACGCGGCGTATGTGCTCGGGCGAGCGGATGCCTGGGGCATAGAGGCAGTCGGCGCCCGCATTGGAATAGGCCTGCAACCGGGCGATGGTCTCGTCGATGTCGGCCTTGCCCACCAGGAAGCACTCCGCGCGGCCGACCAGCAGGGTGTCGCCGCCTGTCGCATCGATCGCCTCGCGTGCGGCACGCATTCTTGCGGTCGCATCGTCCAGATCGTAGAGCGGCCTGGCGATATCGCCCGTCGAATCTTCGATCGAGAGCCCGGCGACCCCGGTCTCGACAGCGAGCCGTACGCTCTCGGCGACGCCCTCCGGCTCGTGCGCGAAGCCATCCTGGAAATCGGCATTGAGGGGCAGGTCCGTCGCTTCCGCCAGCGACCGCAGGTGGGCGAGAGCCGCCTCGAGCGAGAGGCCGCCGTCGGGGCGGCCGCGCGACCATGCGAAGCCGGAGCTGGTCGTGGCGAGTGCCTGAAACCCGAGCGCCTGCAGGTAATGGGCGCTGCCCTCGTCCCAGGGGTTGGGGATCACGAAGCAGCCGCTGCGATGCAACTCGTGGAACCGGCGCCGCTTCGCGGCGGCGCTCGAGGCGCTGGCGGACATGGCTCGGGTCTCCCGGAGGGGCTCCCGGCCATGATACTCCCGGCGATGCGCCGGGAGCCGCGTCAGCCCATGCGGCCGTGCATGTGCATCGCCCCAGGCACCATGTTGAGGTACAGGTGATGCATGATCCAGAGCGAGCCGCCGAGGACGATGAAGACCATCACGGCCGTATACAGCAGCGCCATGAGGTTCCAGCGCTGCTCCTCGGAAGTGTTCACGTGCAGGAAGTACACGACGTGCACGAGTATCTGCGCCAGCGCGAAGCCCGCGATCACCACCGGCGTCGCCGCGACCGTGTGGCTCATCACCAGTGCGAACGGTATGAGCGTCAGGACGATGGCGAGCGCGAACCCGATGACGTACTGCTTGTGTGTCGGCGCGTGAGCGGCATGGGCGCCGTGGTGAGCGCCATGCGGCCCATAGCCGGCGACTGCTTGGTTTGCGACGTCCATCAGTGCGCCACTCCGGACAGATAGACGAGGGAGAACACGCCCACCCAGATGATGTCGAGGAAGTGCCAGAAGAGGCTGAGGTTCACCAGCCGGGCCCGGTTCGTGGAATTGAGCCCGTTCTTCAGCACCGCCGCCATCATGACGGCCATGAAGATCAGACCGCAGGTGACGTGCAGCCCGTGCGTCGCGACCAGCGTGAAGAAGCTCGAGAGGAACGCGCTGTGGTCGGGACCGGCCCCGATCGACACCATGTGCGCGAACTCGCGGACTTCCAGGGAGATGAATCCCAAGCCGAGCAGGAAGGTCACCGCCAGCCAGCCGACGGTCGCATTGCGCCGGTCGGCATTCATCGCCAGGGTCGCGAGACCGCAGGTGAAGCTGCTGACGAGCAGGAACATCGTCTCGGCGAGCACGTCCGGCAGGTCGAACAGGCTGCTGCCGGCCGGACCGCCCGCGGTGTGGGAGCTGAGCAGCGCGTAGGTCGCGAACAGCCCCGAGAAGATCAGGCAGTCGCTCATCAGGTAGATCCAGAATCCCAGCTGGATCGTCGAGGCGGCGTCGTGGTGGTGGTCGAGCTGGAAGTCGACCGCATCGCCACTCTGGCGCAGGTCGCGCAGCGCATCCGCCGCGTGATCCACGTACCCCGGCTTCAGCGCCAGGGAGCCTCTCTGCATGACAATCGGATCGCTCGACATGATTTAGCTCCTCGCTTCGACGCGCCCGTGCAGACCCTCGACCCGCCGGACCTCTTCGGCGCCGAGGTGGTAATCCCGGTCCTCGTCGAAGGCGTGACGGATCAGGGTGACGATCACTGCCGCCAGGCCGGCGGTCGCCAGCCACCAGATATGCCAGACCATCGCGAACGCGATGACGAACGAGAAGCCGCCGATGATGACGCCGGCGGCCTTGTTGCGCGGCATGTGAATGGGCACGAAGGTGCTGGCCTTGAGGTCGACACCGCGCTGCTTCATGTCCCAGAACGCGTCGCGGTCGCGGACGACCGGGATGCGCGCGAAGTTGTAGGCCGGCGCCGGCGACGGCACCGACCACTCCAGAGTACGGCCGTTCCACGGGTCGCCCGTCAGGTCGCGGGTGCGCTCGCGCTGGCGGATGCTGACGATCACCTGCACCACCTGCAGACCGATGCCGAGGAAGATGATGGCCGCGCCGATCGCCGCGACGATGAAGAGCGGGTGCCACGCCGCCACGTCGTAGTGATCCATGCGGCGGGTGGCGCCCATCAGGCCGAGCGCATAGAGCGGCATGAAGGCGACATAGAAGCCGATGAACCAGCACCAGAACGCCCAGCGGCCGATCCGCTCGTTGAGCGGGAAACCGAAGATCTTCGGCGCCCAGTAGGAGAGGCCCGCGAACACGCCGAACACCACTCCGCCGATGATGACGTTGTGGAAGTGCGCCACCAGGAACAGGCTGTTGTGCAGCACGAAGTCGGCCGGCGGCTCGGCGAGCAGCACGCCGCTCATGCCGCCGAGCGTGAAGGTGATGAGAAAGCCGATGGTCCAGAGCATCGGCGTCTCGAGGCGCACCCGGCCGCGGTACATGGTGAGCAGCCAGTTGAAGATCTTCACGCCCGTCGGCACCGAGATGATCATGGTGGTGATGCCGAAGAAGGTGTTCACGGCGGCGCCGTTGCCCATCGTGAAGAAGTGATGCAGCCACACGATCAGCGACAGCAGCGCGATCGCCATGGTCGCGTACACCATGGAAGCGTAGCCGAACAGGCGCTTCCCGGAGAACGTCGGCACGATCTCGGAGTACACGCCGAAGAGCGGCAGCATCAGGATGTAGACCTCGGGGTGGCCCCAGATCCAGATGAGGTTGATGTACATCATCGGATCGCCGCCGAGCGAATTCGTGAAGAAATGCATGCCCAGGTAGCGGTCCATCGTCAGCAGCGCCAGCGTCACGGTGAGCAGCGGGAAGGCGGCGACGATCAGGACGCTGGTGCACAGCGTCGCCCAGACGAACACCGGCATGCGCATCAGCGTCATGCCCGGGGCGCGCATCTTGAGAATGGTCGCTATGAAGTTGACGCCGGTCAGGGTCGTGCCGATGCCGGAGATCTGCAGCGCCCAGATCCAGTAGTCGACGCCGACACCGGGGCTGTAGTGCAGCTCCGACAGGGGCGCGAAGCCGAGCCAGCCGGCGCGCGAGAAGTTGCCGATGGCGAGCGAGATGTTGACCAGCACGGCGCCGGCCGCGGTCAGCCAGAAGCTGAGATTGTTCATCAGCGGGAAGGCCACGTCGCGAGCGCCGATCTGCAGCGGCAGCACGCAGTTCATCAGCCCGATGATGAACGGCATCGCCATGAAGAAGATCATGATCGTGCCGTGGGCACTGAACACCTGGTCGAAGTGCTCGGGCGGCAGGTAGCCCATGTTGCTGCCGTAGGCGAGCGCCTGCTGCGAGCGCATCATGATGGCGTCGGCGAAGCCGCGCAGCAGCATGATCGCCGCCAGGATCAGGTACATGATCCCGATCTTCTTGTGATCGACCGAGGTCAGCCACTCGCTCCAGAGATACTTCCACTTGCCGAGGAAGGTGATCGTGCCGAGGACGACCAGCGCGCCGATCACCATGAAGGCGACCGCGCCCATGACGATGGGGTTGGTGTAGGGAATCGCGCTCAGCGTCAGCTTACCGAACATTCAATCTCTCCCGGCGGCGCCGGCGGCGGCATCCGCCATCAGATGGCCGCGCGCGAACCGCCCCTCGACGATCTGCCTGAACAGGCCCGGGACCACGTGCGAGTAGTAGCTCACCGGCACGTTCTCGCTCGGCTTCTCGAGCGAGCGGTACGCGCCCGCATCGAGCGCCTGGCCGGCGGTGGCGGCCTTGGCGAGCCACTGATTGAAGCCTTCCTTGGGCATCGCCTCGACCTTGAAGGTCATTCCCGAGAAGCCATCGCCGTTGAAGTTCGCGGAGATGCCGCGGTAGGTGCCGGGCACGCTCGCCACCAGATTGTCGGCCGTCTCCATGTTGGCCATGGCGTAGATCTGGCTGCCGAGCCGCGGGATGAAGAACGAGTTCATCACCGTGGCCGAGGTGATGTGGAACACCACGGGCACGCCGACCGGCATCGCGACCTCGTTGACCGTGGCGACGTGCTGGTCCGGATAGATGAAGAGCCACTTCCAGTCGAGCGCCACGGCATCGATGTGGATGGGCTTCTGGGTCGAGCGGATCGGCCGGAAGGGATCGAGCTGGTGCGAGGTGCGCCAGCAGATCACGCCGAGGACGGCCACGATGGCGATGGGGATCGACCACATCACCGCCTCGATCCTGTTCGAGTGCGACCACTCCGGCTGGTATTCGGCGCGGGTATTGGAGGCGCGATACCGCCAGGGGATGACGATCGAGAGCACGATCACCGGCACCACGACGACCAGCATCAGCCCCGCGGCCGTCTCGATGATCCAGCGCTCGTCCATTCCGATCGGTCCCTTGGGATCGAGCAGCGCCCAGTGGCAGCCCCCGAGCAGCAGAGTTGCAGGCAGGGGCAGCAATCGGCAGAATCGGGCGAGCCAGGCGCGAGCGGAGCGATTCATGATGGGTATCAGGGCCGTTTTCTGAACGGCGGAAGGATCGCTCCGGCCCTTCGGCAAATCCTTAGCCTTTTCTGAATCCGGCTTAATCTTTCTAAATCGCCGCGCTCCGTGTGCCCTGTGTCACACCAGAGACGGTCGCAAGCAAGTCAATGAGCGGCCCAGGGCCGCTCCCTGGGCCGCGGGATGAATCCCGTCACACAGCCGGCCGCGCACAAAATCGCAGGAGCGATTTTGGATCGACGAATGCCGGCCCGAAGGGCTCGGCGCAGGGACGGAGCCGAGCAACGCGGCAGGATGCCGGCTTTGCGCCAATCAACTCAGCGCGGTGGACATCGCCTCCTCTTCCGTCCACTGCGCTCCGGTCTCCATCAGCTCCGTCAGCCGCTCGAGCGGCAGCGCGCGTCGCAGGCTCTCCACGATGTGCGCCTGGATCTGCTGTTTCGCGGGACTGCGTCCCTCGAACTCGGCGGAGAAGAAGGCGTGCGCATAGCCAATGAGCTGTGCGGCGCGCTCCAGCCGGTTCTCCCGGGCGGCAATGGCGGCGAGATGCTGCAGACCGCCGGCGAGCAGCACCGCGTCGAGCTCGCTCTCCTGCGCCAGCGGCAATCCCTCGCGCAGCGCCGCTGCGGCCTCCTCGAGCTCGCCGTGCGCGATCAGATAGCCCGCGAGATTGCAGAGCGCGTGCCCGAGCAAGCCCGTGCGCCGGGCAAAACGGGCGAGCGCGATGACTTCACGCGCCTGCGCGATCGCGGCCTCGAGGTGTCCCTCGGCGAATTCCACTTCCGCCTTGTACAGGAGCGCGCGCCAGACCCAGAAGTCCGCTCTCGAGTGCTCCCCCACCGCGAGGGCCTCATCGAGGAGTGACCGGGCGACCTCGAATTCTCCGGCCACGGTGCGCGCAATGGCGAGATTGGTGAGACAGAGCGCGAGGCTCTTCGGATGGGCGCCGGCGGAGAGGTGTCGCCGCGCCTCCTCGAGGGCTGCCAAGCCCTCCGCAAGCTGGCCGGCCCGCGCAAGATTCAGCCCATAGAAGCTGAGCGCCCGTCCGAGATCCAGCGGCTCGCCGCACTCGCGATCCAGCGCGACGGCACGCCGCAGCGCCGGCACCGCGCGCCCGCGCGGCTGACCGGTCGAGAGAAAACCGTACCCGTACCAGAGCTGGGCCTCGACCCTCTTCGGCGTTGCCGCGCTCAGCGCTCGCGTCGCCCGCTCGAGCCGGGCCCTCCCCTCCTGCATCAGCGAGAGGAGGTACCAGAGGACGTAAGAGGCGGCGGCGAGCTCGATGCCGAGCGCGGGATCTCCGTCCGTCCCGAATGCCCAGTCGAGCGCCACGCGGACGTTGCCGATTTCCGGCGCCTGCGCCTCGAGCCATTGCACGGATGGGGTCTCCTCCCAGACGCGCAGGGCATTGCGCAGATCATCGCGAAAATAGGAGGCGTGGAGCCGCGCCAGCGAGCCGAACTCGCCGCTGTCGGCGAGCTTCTCCATCGCATAGGCATGGGTCGTCTCGAGAAGCCGGAAGCGGCGCACGGAGCCTGCGCCCTCGGCGATCACGAGCGACTTGTCCACGAGCTCGGCAATCCGTCCGACGACCTCCCAGTCCGCCAGCGCCGGGTCGGCCACCACGCTCGCCGCGGCTTCCAGGCTGAAACTGCCCGCGAACACGGCGAGCCGCCGCAGTACGATCCGGTCCGGCTCCGAAAGCAGCCGATGACTCCAGTCGAGCGTCGCGCGCAGCGTTTGATGGCGCGGCAGCGCCGTGCGGCGCCCGCCCGTCAGCACGTGAAACCGCAGATCCAGTCTGCGCGACAGTCCTTCTATCCCGAGAGCCGCGGCGCGCGCGGCCGCGAGCTCGATGGCGAGCGGAATGCCGTCGAGGCGGCGGCAGATGGTCGCCACCGTCGCGACGTTTCGCTCGCTCAGCTGGAAATGCGGGTCGGCCGCGCGCGCGCGCGCCACGAAGAGCCTGATCGCATCGTGCCGCAGGGCGGCCGCCACCTCCGCGGTCTCCTCGGCCGGAAACTCCAGCGGACTCAGGCGGTACGTGCACTCCCCGTCGAGTCCCAGAGGCTCCTGGCTGGTCGCGAGGATCCGCAGGCCCGGCACGGCGCGCAGCAATGTCTCCGCTTCCCGAGCCGCGGCGCCGATGAGGTGCTCGCAGTTGTCGAGCACCAGCAGCAGCTGGCGTCCGCGCAGGGCCGCGGCCAGCCGCTCCGAGGTCCAGCGCCCGGCGCCGCTCTGCAGACCGAGTGCCGTATTGATGGCGCTCGCCACCAGATCCGGATCGGTGAGCGGCGCGAGCTCAGCGAGCCAGACGCCGTCCGGGAACTCCTCGAGCGCGGCCCGTGCCGCCTCGAGCCCGAGCCGCGTCTTGCCGATGCCGCCGGTGCCGACGAGAGTGACGAGCCGGTTGTGGCGCAGCAGCTCACGGACTTCCCGCAGCTCGCTCTCACGGCCGATGAAATCGGATACCGGCGCCGGCAGATTGGTCGGAGCAGCAGGCGGAATCGCCGGCTCCGGGGATGCGAGCGCAACGACGCGGCCCTCGGCATCGAGCGCGCGCACATCGCCCGTGAACCGGTAGCCGCGCAGCGGCACGGTGAGGATGAGGTTGCGATCCTCCCCGAGCGCCTTGCGCAGCGCCGACACCTGCACCTGGATGTTGCTTTCCTCGACCACGGCGCCGGGCCAGACGCGGGCGAGAAGATCCTCCTTGGTGACGAGCTCGCCCGCCGCCTCGACGAGAATCAGCAGCACATCGAACGCCCGCGAGCCGAGCGGGACGGGCACGTCACCGACGCGCAGCTCACGCTGGCGCGTGAGAAGTCGAAAGCGTCCGAACTCGAGGCAAGCGGCGCCTCGCGAAGTACCGTGCATGAATAAAGGTTTTCCGGGGACTCCGGAAGGCGATGTGCGAGCGAGATCCAGGCCGGAATTGTAGCTCAAAACCCCGCGGCTCTGGCCCGCCGGGGTGTCGCGGCGCGGATCAGCATTCGCTCGAGCTCCCGAGCCGGCACGGGAGCGCTGTGCAGGAATCCCTGCGAGTGGCTGCAGCGCAACCCCCGAAGCGCCGCGAGTTGCTGCTCGGTCTCGACGCCCTCGGCGACCGTCACGAGGTCGAACGCCGATGCCAGCTCGACGATGCTCGCCACGAGCGTGACACTGGCCGGATCCTCGGGCAGGCCGGTCACGAACGAGCGATCGATCTTCAGCACGTCGACCGGCAGCTTCGAGAGCACGCCCAGGGAGGAATAGCCCGTGCCGAAATCATCGAGAGCCACGCGAATGCCGGCCTTGCGCAGCTCGCGCAGCTTCGCGCTCATGCCCGCCAGGTCCTTGAACAGCGTGGTCTCGGTGATCTCGATGTCGAGCCCGAAGCCGGCCAGGGGCGCGAGCCGCTCGGCGAGCCCCAGGAGCCCCTGCAGGAACTCGCCCTGACCGAGCTGCTGCGCCGACACGTTGACGGCGACTCGCATCGGACCGCAGCCCGCCTGGCGCCAGCGCTCGAGGTCCTCGACCGCCTCGAGCAGCGCCCAGTTGCCGAGCGGCACGATCATTCCGGAAGATTCGAGCACGGGCAGGAAGCGCGCGGGAGGCACCAGTCCCTCGGTGGGATCGCGCCAGCGCAGCAGCGCCTCGGCGGAGTCGATCCTGCCGCTCGCGAGGTCGATCTGCGGCTGGTAGTGCAGGACGAACTGCCGCTCCTCCAGAGCATGCCGCAGCTTGTGCTCGAGCACCACCCGCCGCGCCGTCTCCCGGCTCATCTCCGGGCGGTAACGGAGGGAGCGCTCGCCGGATTCCTTGGCGTGCTTCAGTGCCGCCTCCGCGCGCTGCAGCAGGATCGCGCCGCTGACGATCTGCCGCGAATGCTCCGCCGTACCGCTGCTGACGGCGAGCCGGATCTCGCGGCCCTCGATCTCGAACGGCTGCTCGAGCAGCGCGGCATCGAAAGGCAGTTGCGCACCCTGGCCGAGCGGATCCGCCGCCCGCTCGAGCAACACGAACGTGCCCGCGCCGAGATAGCCGATGTGCTCGTCACCGCCGGCGTGCCGCTTCAACCGCTCGACGAGGCTCTGGAGGAGCAGATCGCCGAAGCGGCGGCCATAGAGGGTATTCAGGCTGCCGAGCCCCCGAATATCGAAGGCGACGACCACACCGTATCCGGCTTCCGGGGAATTCGATGCCTGCGCGGCAGGCTCGCTCCTCGAGCTCAGCCAGCGGTCCAGCCTCTCGCAGAAGAGCTCTCTCTTCGCCAGTCCGGTCAGCGGATCGAAGCTGGCAAGATACTGAGCGGCCTCGGCCTTCTCGAGCGAGTGCAGCGCGAACGAGAGGCTCGCCGCGATGTTCTCGAGCAACCGCACCAGCTCGCCGTCTTCCGCCGGGACGGCGTCGTGCCCGCACAGCGTCATCACGGCCACCCGCCTGCCCTCGATGATCAGCGGCATCGCCGTCAGCGATCTGATGTCGCGGGCGAGCAGCAGGTCGCGCGCGACGACAGGGGCCTCGGCATCCCGGGACATGTCGGCGCACACGATCACCCTGCCGGTGCGCAGCGCGCGCCCGGCGAGACTGGGATCGGCACCGTCGCCGTCGCCAATCTCCAGGCGCTGCAATGTCTCGCTGTCCCGCACCATCTCCCCGGCGCGGTACTTCATCCACGCCCAGCGGCCGGTGCCGTCCACCATCCAGATTGCCGCGCCGCAGAAGCCGCCGAGCTCGGTCGCGAGCCGACACGCTTCCTGCAACAGCTCATCGCGGTCGTGCAGACCCATGACCGCCTGGTTGATGGCGCTGTGCACCCGCACGATCTGCGCCAGTCGCTCGAGCTGCTGCCGCTGGCGCCGCATCTCCGCATGGGCGCGCAGCGCTTTCAGCCCGAAGGCAAGATCGGCGGCGAGCTCCTGCAGCAGCGCGAGCTCCGAGCGATCGAAGGCGTCCGGTCGATCCGAGTAGACGCTGAGGGCGCCGACACGCTGCTCATCGAGCACGAGCGGCAGCGCGACGGAAGACCGATAACCCACGCGGTGCGCGTCCTCTCGCCAGGGCGAGAAGCCGGGGTCGGTGTCGATCTGACGGCACACCTGCACCTCGCGGTCGCGGATCGCGCGGCCGGTGGGGCCCTGCCCGCGCTCGTCATCGCTCCAGCTCACCCGCAGCCGCTCGAGATAACCGGCTCCCTCTCCGGCGTGCGCGGCGACGTGCACGGCGCGGCCCGGCTGCGAATCCGCGAAGCCGAACCAGGCGAGCGGATAGCCGCCCGGGCCCGCGAGGATGCGGCAGATGTCCGCGAGCAGCTGCGGCTCGTCCTGCGCGCGCGCGAGCGCCCGCTTGCAGTCGATCAACATCCGCAGCTCGCGGTTGGACTTCGCCAGCGCGGCCTCGGGAGCCGAGGTCGGGGCAAAATGGCGCCCCGAGCCCGCCTGGGGCTCGCTCTCGCGCCTCACGATGCTCTCTTCGACCGGCCTCACGCAGCACGACCCCCGCCGTTCGATTCGAGCCTACTATAACGGCGGGCGGGCAAGTATGTGTGCGGTACCACCTGGGAGCGGTCGCGGCGCGAACGGTCCCAGGGCGGGCGTGTTCCGTGACCGAGTTCACACCGCCCCCCGGCGCGAAAGGCCGCCGCGAAGGTTGTCGATCAGCGACGCTCGGGGAAGGCCGGGATGCTGCGCGGCTGTCGCCCGCCCGGGAACGGCGGCGACCGGCTCAGCGCGCCGGCGCGCCGACCAGGGCGGGCAGCTCGCCGAAGCTCTCGAGCGCCGCGAGGCAGGTGATGTCTTCGGCCGGCCCGCGGCGATAGCCGTGCTTCATCAGCACGAAGGGCACGCCCGCGGCGCGCGCCGTGGCCGCATCGACCTCGCTGTCGCCCACGAGCAGCGAGCGCTCCGGCCGGACATCGAATGCCTCCACCAGGGAGAGCAGCACGCGCGGGTCGGGCTTGCGAAATGGCAGCGAATCCCCGCCGATCACGCGGGCGAAGTATTGCGACAGCCCGAGCCCCTCGAGGACGTCGGCACTGAGGCGCGCCGGCTTGTTGGTACACACCGCGAGCGGGATGGCCGCCGCGCGCAGCGCCCGCAGCGTATCGATCGCACCCGGGAAGGCGCTGGTCAAGGATGTGGCGCCGGACTCGTAATGGCGCATGAAGACCTGCAGGGCGCGAGCGGCGTCCATCGCCTCGCAGCCCCTCGCCGCCAGAGCCCGGGTCACGAGCATCGGCACGCCGTCCCCGATCATCTGCCGCACCTGCGCGACCGCGAGCGGCGCGCAGCCGAAGTCGGCGAGCATGGCGTTGGCGGCCGCGGCCAGATCGGCGGCGCTGTCGATCAGCGTGCCATCGAGGTCGAAAACGATCAGAGACGGGGGCATGCCGCTACTCTAGTGGAAACGCCGGGCGCGGCCCAGAGCGACTCGCCGGACTGAAAATTGCTGCTCTTCGCATCATGAGCGAGCACACACGCAAGGACCGCACCACCCTCGATTACGTCCGCCCCGGGGCCGAGGAGCGCGGCCGGCTGCGCGAGACCTTCGACTTCAACGACGTCAACAAGGACGGCCGGCTGACGCTCGGTGAGTTCATCCGCTTCATGGAATCGGTGGATGAGAACCTCACCGCCACCGAGTGCGAGATCGGCTTCGACGCGATCGACACCAACCGCGACGGCGCGATCGGGTTCGAGGAGTTCTACGCCTGGTGGACTCGGGACTGAGCGTCCGGCAGCGACCCGGAGCCTAGGCGGCTGCGCCGGGCTGCCCGAAATACACCAGCGTCTCGTAAGGGAAGACGACCGTGCCGTTTCGCTGGTGCCGGTCGAACACCTCCCGCAGGCCCGCCATCAGGGGCTCGTGCTCGGGACGGTCGCGAGTGGGCGCGTAGGAAGAGGACATGACTCTTCCCGCCAGACCGTCGAAATCGAGCACCTGCTGGTTCTCGAACGTGGCGCGCCGCGGCGCCCCCCCGAAAAACCGGGCGATCCCCTCCTCCTGCGCGCGCAGCCGAGCCACCGCGTCGTACTCCGGAGCATGGCGCCGCAGCAAAGCCTCGTACTCCTCGAGGAACGGCACGATGCCCTTCGGCCGCTCGTTCCACAGCAGCGCAGCCCATGCGCCCGGCTTCAGGATCCGCAGCGCCTCGAGCCGGGTCTTCTGCGGATCGAACCAGTGGAAGGCCTGGCCCGCGACCATCAGGTCGAAGAACCGGTCCGGCATGTAGGTGCTCTCGGCGGTGCCGTCCCCGCTCTGAAAGTCCCCGCCGAGCGCCCGATCGGAGTAGCCGCGCATTTCCCGGTTCGGCTCGACCCCGAACACCCGCGCGCCGCGCTGCAACAGCAGCGCAGAGAGAATGCCGGTGCCCGAGCCGAGGTCGACGGCAACGGCACCCGGCTTCAGGCCGCAGTGCGCCTCCAACAGGTCGATGGCGGCCGCCGGATAGCCGGGCCGGTATTTCGCGTAGGCCTCCACACGGCCGAGGAATCGATCACTGGAGCTGAGCGGCATGCACGCATTGTACGCATCTCGATGCGGCCCTGCGCCACCGCTCCCGCGCTCCTGCTTGCTCTGGCCGACGTCGTTCCCGATGCGACCGCCGCCGACTACGCTGCGAGCACGGCGAACCTTCGGGATGCGTACCTGCGCCGGCACGGAGGCGAGGATCCTGCAGCCGTCGTGGAAGCCGTGCGCTGCCCCGAGGCCGCCGTCTACAACATGCTGGAGTACCTGGACGGTGCCGGCGAAATACGCGCCTATCTGACCTGCATCGGTCTCGACGGGGGCGAGATCACCCGCCTGCGCGCGAGGCTCCGGTCAGGTCGACGGCAGCTCGACACGCGGGCGCAAGCCGCCTTGCGCCCGCGGAAGACCGAGTCAGGGGGGCGGCCACCGTCACTGCGGCGCGAAAGTCACCTGCGTCGTCCAGGTGGGGATGCCCGGCACGTTCGTCTGGATGACGAGGTTGGCGCGGGCGCGCCGATCCCGCGACGCAAGCTGCACGGCCGTCGGTATGCCGCAGGAGGCATCGAGCGGAAAGCCGCTCACGATGCTGATCGCCTTGGCCGCGGCCACGTCCGCCTTGTCCTGACTCATGGGCTCGATCCGGGCTGCAGTGATCTCGGCATTGGCGGCGGTGACGATCCTGTAATTCACCGATCCTTGCCAGGTGCGCGTCTTCCGGTCCGGTCTCCCGGCCGTGTCGATGACCGCATGCCGCCTCAGAGGCGGCGCGGTGAGCTCGACCTGCCGCGGCCGCGCCGGATAGACCTCCTCCCGCGTCGCCATGGTCTGCAAGCGCCATATGGCGAGGTATTGCAGGGGAAAGCTGTCCGTGCACTTGACCGCATACATGGTGCCGTAAACGCCGTCCGGCCCCGGCCTCAAGCGGACCTTGTGGCCGTCGGACAGGGCATACACGTACACCGGGGGGCTCACCATCGCCCCGCTGGTCACCTTGACCTTGATCGGATACATGCCGATGTCGGGGTTGGCTTGGAATCGCGCCGGCGTCTCATCCTGCAAACGCACCCCACAGCCGGCCAACGCGAGCGCGGTCGCCGCCATACAGGAAAAACCGATTTCTCTCCTCATACGCCCCCTCTTCGATTTCTGGTCGCCGGGGTCGAGGTCCCGGCGGGCGGAGAGTTTGACGAGTCATCGCGGCAGTGGCAAGGGCGCAGGCCGCGCCGGAGGGCCGCTGCCAAATGAAGACGGGGGCCGCCTTCGAGGCGCGCCCCCGTCCGTACTGCGCGCGGCGCTTACTTCTTCTTGCGGGCGCCGGCTCTCTTGGCGGCCCGGAAGGAAATTCCAGCCCGCATGGCCTTCTGCTGAACGGCCGCCGCGGTACGCCCGAGCTTCTTCGCAACCTCGCTGGTCGGGGTTCCCGCTTTCGCGAGCGACTTCAAGGTCTTCAGCTCACTGGCGCTCCAGGACGCGCCATCGTTCGGGGGACGTTTCGCCATTACTCGATACTCCAGAAAACACCCAACTGTAGGGTTCGGAGGCGAAGCATACACGTTTTTGCGGAAAAAGGGGTGTCCAACATCCAGGAAGACGGCAAATCGACATGTTGTAGGGTCGGGTCAGTTGGAGAGGTGAGTGAGCCAGCGCTCCGGCTCGAGTCTGGCGGCACGCGAGCGCCACCGGTCAGCGCGGTAACTTTTGCAACACTCCAGGCCTCTCTGCGAGCTTCGCGAGCGCAGCGCCTCGGGAAATGCAGCGCGAGCGCCGTCGGTCACGTTCGTATCGAGGATGTCGGGGAGTCGACGTTGGAGGCGTCCCGCGGGCTCGAGCGGCCGGTCAACGGACGATGCTGTCGCCGAATGGCGTCAATGAGGGTCAGGATGGCCATCACGTCGTCGGCCCTCCTCCGAGGGCCGACACACCAAGATGCCCGAGGGCGGATTATCCCCCCCTCTGCCGGGTCTCGGGCCCGGCAGAGGGGGTCGGTTCGCCCGGGAAACGCTCAGTAACGATAATGATCGGACTTGTAGGGACCGGTCTTGTCGACGCCGATGTAGCGGGCCTGGGCCTCGGTGAGTGTCGTGAGCTCGGCATCGAACTTCGTGAGCTGCAGCCGGGCAACCTTCTCGTCCAGGTGCTTCGGCAGGACATACACGCCGACGGGGTACTTGCCCGGGTTCTTGTAGAGCTCGATCTGCGCCAGCGTCTGGTTGGCGAAACTCGAGCTCATCACGTAGCTCGGATGTCCGGTGGCGCACCCGAGGTTCACGAGCCGGCCTTCGGCGAGCAGGATCATGCGCCGGCCGTCCGGGAAGATCACGTGATCGACCTGCGGCTTGATCTCTTCCCACTTGTACTTTTCCAGCGACGCCACATCGATCTCGTTGTCGAAATGACCGATGTTGCAGACGATGGCGCGGTCCTTCATCGCGCGCATGTGCTCGATGGTGATGATGTCCTTGTTGCCGGTGGCGGTGACGAAGATGTCGGCGCGCGGGGCCGCATCCTCCATGGTCACGACCTCGTAGCCCTCCATCGCCGCCTGCAACGCGCAGATCGGGTCGATCTCGGTAACGACGACGCGGCAGCCCTGCCCGCGGAGCGCCTGCGCGCAGCCCTTGCCGACTTCGCCGAAGCCGAGCACGACCGCGAGCTTGCCGCCGAGCATGACGTCGGTCGCGCGGTTCAGCCCGTCGATGACCGAGTGGCGGCAGCCGTAGATGTTGTCGAACTTGCTCTTGGTCACCGAGTCGTTCACGTTGATGGCGGGGAAGAGCAGCGTGCCGGCTTCCATCATCTGGTAGAGGCGATGCACGCCGGTCGTCGTCTCCTCGGAAACTCCCTTGAGGTCGGCGGCGATGCGCGTCCAGCGCTTCGGCGTGGACTTCAGCTCCTGACGCAGCAGCTCGAGGATGACGCCCCACTCCTCGGGTTCCTTGTCGGGATCGAACGCCGGCACCGTCCCCGCCTTCTCGTACTCCACGCCCTTGTGCAGCAGCAGCGTCGCGTCG
>DASTAC010000189.1:0-36706 GCA_035713045.1 Steroidobacteraceae bacterium | reverse complement strand
TCGCCGTGCGCAGCAACGATCCGCGCATCGACCCCGTGGGCGCCTGCGTCGGCATGCGCGGCTCGCGCGTGCAGGCGGTGTCCAACGAGATCGCCGGCGAGCGCGGCGACATCATCCCCCACAACGAGAATCCGGCGCAGTTCGTCATCAACGCGATGTCGCCGGCGGAAGTCATGTCGATCGTGGTGGACGAGGATTCCCACAGCATGGACATCGCCGTCGCGGAGGAGAAGCTCTCGCAGGCGATCGGCCGCGGCGGCCAGAACATCCGCCTCGCGAGCCAGCTCACCGGCTGGGAGCTCAACGTCATGACGGAGTCCGACGCCGAGGCCAAGAGCGAGACCGAGGCCAAGTCGCTGGTGCAGATGTTCATGAAGCAGCTCGACGTCGATGAGGACGTCGCCACCATCCTCGCGCAGGAGGGGTTCTCCACGATCGAGGAGATCGCCTACGTGCCGCAGGGGGAGCTTGCCTCCATCGAGGAGTTCGATGAGGAGATCGTCAAGGAGCTGCGCAACCGCGCGCGCGACGTACTGCTGACTCAGGCGATCGCGAGCGAGGAGACGCTCGACCAGTCGATGCCGGCGGACGATCTGCTGCTGCTCGAGGGGATGAGCCCGGATCTCGCGCTCGCGCTCGCGCGCCGCGGCGTACGCACCCGCGAGGATCTCGCGGAGCAGTCGGTCGAGGATTTGAAGGACATCGAGGGGCTCCCGGCCGAACAGGCCGGCAAGCTCATCATGACCGCCCGGGCCCACTGGTTCGAAGCGGGTCAGGCCTGAGGAGGATACGAGAACCTATGGCGGAAGTGACGGTTTCCCAGTTTGCCGAGGTGCTGAAGGTGCCCGTGGATCGGCTGCTCGTGCAGCTCGATCAGGCCGGCATCAAGGTCAATGGACCCGACGACCGCATCAGCGATGATGCGAAGCTCGAGCTGCTGACACACCTTCGACGCAGCCACGGCGCGGAGAGCGAGCGTGATGCCGCGCCGCGCCGCATCACGCTCAAGCGCAAGACGCAAAGCGAGCTGAAGCTCGCGAGCGCCCAGGGCCGGGCGCGCACGGTGAGCGTCGAAGTCCGCCAGAAGCGCACCTACATCAAGCGCGATGTGCTCCAGGAGCAGGCGCGCCTGCAGCAGGATGAGATCGACCAGAAGCGGCGCGAGGCCGAGGAAGTCGCGCGCCGCGAGAGCGAGCGCATCGAGTCCGAGCGCCGCGAGCGCGAGCGGCTGGAAGCCGAGAATCGCCGCCGCATCGAGGAAGAGGAAGCCGCCCGCCGCCGCGCCCAGGATGAGGCCCGCCGCCTCGCCGAGGAGCAGGAGCGCGAGGAGGAGCAGCGCCGCGCGCGCGAGGAGCAGCAGCGTCAGGCGCAGGAGCGCCAGGCCCACGAGCGCCTCGTCGAGCCGGCCGCCGCGGCCCCCGCACCGGCGGAGACGGTGCGGCCCGCGGCTGCTCCGCAGGCGGCCACGCCCGCCGTGCGAGAGCGCCCCGCGGCACCCGCTGCACCCACGAGAGACCGACCGGGTACGGCGGACGATCGTCATACGCGTTACGGCAGGCAAGAGCTGCACGTCGCGACGGATGTCAGCTCCCGCTACAAGAAGAAGCGGCGCGTCAAATCGCGCATGCTCCCCAGCGGCAGCGACGGTCGGCACGGATTCGAGATGCCCACGGCGCCCGTCGTGCGCGAGGTCGGCGTCGGCGAGACGGTGACCGTCGCGGAGCTGGCGCAGAAGATGGCGGTCAAGGCCAACGAGGTCATCAAGGTGCTCATGAACATGGGCGTGATGGCGACCATCAATCAGCCGATCGACCAGGACACGGCGGTTCTCGTCGTGGAGGAGATGGGCCACACCCCGAAGATACTCAAGGAGAACCAGATCGAGGCCGACCTGCAGGGCTCGGAGCCCCAGGCGGGAGATCTCGAGCCGCGTCCGCCCGTCGTCACCGTCATGGGTCACGTCGACCATGGCAAGACATCGCTCCTCGACTACATCCGCCGCACCAAGGTGGCGGCGGGTGAAGCCGGTGGCATCACGCAGCACGTCGGCGCCTACCAGGTGGAGACTCCAAAGGGGGTCGTGACTTTCCTCGACACGCCCGGCCATGCCGCCTTCACGGCCATGCGTGCCCGCGGCGCGAAGGCTACGGACGTCGTCATCCTGGTGGTGGCGGCGGACGACGGCGTCATGCCGCAGACGGTGGAGGCGATCCAACACGCCCGCGCCGCCGGCGTTCCCATCGTGGTCGCCGTCAACAAGGTCGACAAGGCCGACGCGGACCCGGAGCGCGTGCGCGCCGAGCTGGCCAAGCAGGAAGTCATCCCCGAGGAGTGGGGCGGTGAGAACATGTTCGTCAACGTCTCCGCTCACACGGGGGCCGGGATCGACGCGCTGCTCGAGGCGGTGCTGCTGCAGGCCGAGGTGCTGGAGCTGCGCGCTCCGCGCTCCGGTCTCGCCGCGGGCGTCGTGATCGAGTCGAGCATCGAGAAGGGCCGCGGCGCGGTGGCGACCGTGCTCGTCAAGAAAGGCACGCTGCGCCTCGGCGATCCGATCATCGCCGGCTCCGAGTTCGGCCGCGTGCGGGCGCTCTTCGATGAGAACGGCCGTGCGGTCGAGGAGGCGACACCCTCCATGCCGGTGGTCGTGCTCGGGCTCTCCGCTGCCCCCAACGCGGGCGATGAGTTCCTGGCGCTCGAGAGCGAGCGCAAGGCGCGCGAAGTGGCGCTCTACCGCCAGGGCAAGTTCCGCGACGTGAAGCTCGCCCGCCAGGCGACGCGCGCCGAGGATGTCTTCTCGCAGCTCGGCGAGGAGAAGGCGGGGGTGGTCGCCGTGCTCCTCAAGGGCGACGTGCAAGGCAGCATCGAGGCGCTGCGCGAGGCGCTCAACAAGCTCTCGACCGACGAGGTGCAGGTGAAGCTCATCGCGAGCGGCCTGGGCGGCATCACGGTATCCGACGTGCAGCTCGCGGCCGCCTCCAAGGCGCTCATCATCGGCTTCAATGTCCGCGCCGACTCCGGCGCCCGGGAGGCGATGAAGGAGACGGGCGTCGAGGTGCGTTACTACAGCATCATCTACGAAGCCATCGATGACGTGAAGCAGATGATGACCGGCATGCTTCGACCGGAGATCAAGGAGCAGATCGTGGGCACCGCGCAGGTGCGCGAGGTGTTCCGCTCCAGCAAATTCGGCGTCGTTGCCGGGTGCCTGGTCACCGAGGGTCTCGTCAAGCGCAACAACCCGATCCGCGTGCTGCGCGACAACGTGGTCATCTTCGAGGGCGCGCTGGAGTCGCTGCGCCGCTTCAAGGACGACGTCGGCGAGGTGCGAGCGGGGACGGAGTGCGGCATCGGCGTGAAGAACTACCAGGACGTGCGTGTTGGCGATCAGATCGAGTGCTTCGCGCGTCTCGAGATCGCGCGCACCCTGCAGTAGAGGCGACATGACGAAGGGGCCGTTTCCCGGGGTGCCGGCACGTGCGTAAGCGGGCCTCAGAGAGCGGGCGGCTGCGCAAGATCGAGGCGCAGCTGCAGCGGGTGCTCGCGGAGCTGATTGCGCGGGCGGTCAAGGACCCGCGCGTCGGCAACGTGACCGTCACCAGTGTCAGCCTCGCGGCCGACATGAGCGTGGCGCGGGTTTATTTTGCCCCGTTTCCCCTGGGGCCCGTCGCCACGGGCGGCGAGTCCGCGGGCAAGCCCCTGGGGCACTCCGCCGAGGAGGTGCTGAGCGGCCTCGCCCGCGCCGCCGGCTTCCTGCGCGGGGAGGCCGGGCGGCGGCTTGCCCTGCGTCACGCGCCGCGCCTGGAATTCCTGCTCGATGACACCGCCGAGAGGGCGGCGCGGCTCACCGGCATCATCGACCGGGCCGTCGCGGACGATTCGGCCCACCACGGGCCGGACGACGATCGCTCTTGAGCCTCAACGGCATTCTCCTGCTCGACAAGCCTGCGGGGATGTCCTCGAACGCGGCGCTGCAGCGCGTGCGCCGGCTCCTCGGCGGCTGCAAGGCCGGACACGCTGGCAGCCTGGACCCGCTCGCGACCGGCATGCTGCCGCTCTGCCTCGGCGAGGCGACCAAGATCGCAGGCGAGATCCTCTCCAGCCGCAAGCGTTACCGCTTCACGATCGCTCTCGGCGCGCGCACCGCCACGGGCGACCGGGAGGGGGCCGTCGTGGAAGAGGCGCCGATACCCTCCGACTGGCACGAGCGGCGGGATGCGGTGCTGCGCGAATTCGTGGGCCCCGGGCGACAGGTGCCGCCGATGTACTCGGCGCTGAAGCAGGACGGCCGGCCGCTTTATCGGCTGGCGCGGGCGGGAGTGACGGTCGAGCGCGCCGCGCGCGACATCGAGATCTTCGCCCTGGAGCCCGTTTCCCAGACCGGGGAGCAGCTCGAGCTCGATGTGCTCTGTTCGAAGGGGACCTACGTGCGGACGCTGGCCGAGGATATCGCCCGGGCGCTCGGTACCTGCGGCCATGTCGCCGCGCTGCGGCGAGCCTGGGTGGAGCCATTCGAGCAGGAGCCGATGCACACGCTGGAGACGCTCGAGACCGAGGCCGCCGCCAAGCTCCTGCCTCCCGACAGGCCGCTCGAGCATCTGCCCGCGGTGGCCCTCGAGGCCTGGCAGACCGACCGCATCGGCCATGGTCAGGCGGTCATGCTGGTGCGCGCTCCCCCGCCGGGGCGGGTGCGGCTCTACGGAGCGAAGCGTTTTCTGGGGCTGGGCGAGTCCGACGGCCGAGGCGAGGTTCGCCCTCGGCGCCTCTTCCAGCTGCCCTGTGCGACAGCGACGGATTGAGCGGGGTCCTGGCGGCCCCTCGCCGGTGAGTCGAATGGGCGCCCGGGACCGAAGCGTCACAGGCGACTTCGCGCAATGGACTCAGCGCGCCAATGGACTTACAGGCATTACAACGGGTAAACTTCCGCGCTTCCCAAAAGGTCACTTAAGACAGTCACTTAGGATTCAGGCGCAATGGCTCTTTCCAGCGAGAAAAAAGGCGGCATCCTGGCCCAATACCAGCGCGGTCCCGCCGACACCGGCTCCCCCGAGGTGCAAGTGGCGCTCCTCTCGGAGCGCATCAATGGGCTCGGCGAGCATTTCACGGCACACAAGCGCGATCACTCCTCGCGCCGTGGTCTCGTGAAGCTCGTCAACCAACGCCGCAAGCTCCTCGACTATCTCAAGGACACGAAGCCCACGAAGTACCAGGAGCTCGTCGAGCGCCTGGGACTTCGCCGCTAACCCTCCAACCCGAGGCCGCTTCGCGCGGCCTCGCTGTTTGGCAGGATTCTTTTTTCCATTTTCGAGGGCTCTCGCTTGAGCGCAGTCAGCAAATCATTTCAGTACGGTTCCCACACAGTCACGATAGAGACGGGCGAGATGGCCCGCCAGGCCGAGGGCGCCGTCCGTGTCTCCATGGGCGACACCGTGGTGCTGGTCACCGCGTGTGCGCAACGCAAGGCCGCCGCCGGCCGCGATTTCTTCCCTCTCACTGTCAATTACATCGAGAAGACCTACGCCGCGGGACGCATCCCCGGCGGCTTCTTCAAGCGTGAGGGGCGCCCGACCGAGAAGGAGACGCTGACCTCGCGCCTCATCGACCGTCCAATCCGGCCGCTGTTTCCCGACGGCTTCTACAATGAGGTGCAGGTAGTCGCGACCGTGGTGTCGCTCGATCCGGAGCTCGATGCCGACATTCCCGCGCTCCTCGGCGCCTCGGCCGCGCTCGCCCTGTCCGGCATTCCCTTCAGTGGCCCGATCGGCGCCGCGCGCGTGGGTTGGAAGGATGGCCAGTACATCCTCAATCCCACCGCCCCGCAGCTTGCCGAGTCGCAGCTGCACCTGGTGGTGGCGGGCACCGAGAAGGGCGTGCTCATGGTGGAATCGGAGGCCAAGGGCCTGCCGGAGGACGTGATGCTGGGCTCGGTGGTCTTCGGCCACGAGCAGATGCAGGTCGCCATTCGCGCCATCCGCGAGCTCGCCGCCGAGGCGGGCAAGCCGCGCTGGAACTGGCAGGGCGCCGCGGAGAACCCGGAGCTTGCGAGCGCCGTCGCGATGCACGCCGAAGCCGCCCTCGCGCAGGCCTACACCGTCACGGAGAAGCAGCAGCGCCAGGCGCGCGTCTCCGAGGTCAAGGCGCAGACGATCGCCACTCTCGCCGGCGGGGAAGCCGCCAAGTGGACCGAGGCGCAGATCGACGACGCGTTGTTCAAGCTCGAGAGCAACATCGTGCGCCAGCGCATCCTCAATGGGGAGCCGCGAATCGACGGCCGGGACTGCACTACCGTCCGGCCGATCACGGTCAAGGTCGGCGTGTTGCCGCGCACGCACGGCTCCGCGCTCTTCACCCGCGGGGAGACTCAGGCGCTCGTCGTCACGACGCTCGGCACCACCCGCGATGCGCAGATCATCGACGCGCTGGAGGGCGAGCGTCGCGAGCCCTTCATGCTGCATTACAACTTCCCGCCCTTCTCGGTAGGCGAGACGGGCATGATGACCGGCCCGAAGCGCCGCGAGATCGGCCACGGCAACCTCGCACGCCGCGGTGTCAACGCGGTGATGCCCGACATGGGCACCTTCCCCTACGTCATTCGCGTCGTCTCGGAGATCCTGGAGTCGAACGGCTCGAGCTCCATGGCGAGCGTCTGCGGCAGCTCGCTCTCGCTGATGGACGCGGGTGTGCCGATCAAGGCGCCCGTGGCCGGCGTCGCGATGGGCCTGGTGCTCGAGGGCAGCCGCTTCAAGGTCCTCACCGACATCCTTGGCGATGAGGATCACCTCGGTGACATGGACTTCAAGGTCGCCGGCACGAAGGACGGCGTGACCGCGCTGCAGATGGACATCAAGGTCGAGGGCGTCACGCCCGAGATCATGAAGGTCGCGCTGGAGCAGGCGCGCGAAGGACGGCTGTACATCCTCGGTGAGATGAGCAAGGTCATCCGCGAGCCGCGCGCGCGCATGTCGGAGTGGGCGCCGTCCATCATCACCCTGAAGATCGACCCGGAGAAGATCCGCGACGTGATCGGCAAGGGTGGGGAGGTGATCCGCCAGATCACGGAGGAGACCGGCACCACCATCGACATTGAGAGCGACGGCACCGTGAAGATCGCCTCGGTGAACGGCACCGCCGGCCGCGAGGCGCAGCGGCGAATCGAGCTGATTACGGCCGACGTCGAGGTCGGGCGCATCTACGAGGGCAAGGTGGCGCGCCTGATGGACTTCGGCGCCTTCGTGACCATCCTCCCGGGCCGCGATGGCCTGGTGCACATCTCGCAGATCTCCAATGAGCGCGTGGAGCGCGTGAGCGACAAGCTGAAGGAAGGCGACGTCATTCGCGTGAAGGTCCTGGAAGTCGACCGCCAGGGAAGGATCCGTCTGTCGATGCGGGACGTCGACGCCGCCTGATCGAGGCGCTGCGGCAACATCAGTCCGCCGGCACGTCGCGTTAGCGGCGCCGGCGGACTATTTCACGCAGGACGGCCACGAGGCGCCCGCGCGTGGTCTCGTCGAGATTGCCGAAGAACTGCTCGTCGTTCTCGTCTGCTATCGCCGCGAGGATGGGTACGATGGCGCGCCCCTGATCGGTCAGCGCCAGTATCCGGCCCCGCCGGTCCTCGCCGGTCGGTTCCTGCGTGACCATGAGGTTGCTCACCAGCCTCTCGGCGATCCTGGACAGGGCCCCGCGTGTCAGCCCGAATTTGGCGGCTACGGCGCTCGGCCTGCGATCGCCGTCATAGAGCTCCCGCAACACGAGCCACTCGCTGAGCGTGATCCCCATATCCCAAAGCTTGCGGCTGAGCGCGTGCGATACCTGGCTCGAGGCGCATAGCAGCCAGTAGCCGACGTGCATCTCGAGGCGGCTCGCCTTGGGAGGCTTCAGCGTTCGTGTGGGAGGGCGCCGGGAATGGAGTCCAGGCTGGAATCCGGCGCGGAATGCGGGCCGGGATCCAGCGCGGTCGGGCTCGGATCCGGGGCGGTCGGGCTCGGATCCGGGGCGGGCTGTGGGATGGGATCTCCGCTCCATGTTGCCGAGGAAACCACCAGGGTAGTTTCCTCGTCAACAACTTCCCGGGCCTCCCTACGTACTTCGCGCTCTGCGCCGGACAGTCCTCGCCCAAGGCGGGCCTCGCTTAAGGCAGGCTTCGCGCCCCGCAAGGCAGCCTCGCGCAGGGCAGGCTTCGCGCCGGGTAAGGCAGCCTCGCGCAGGGCAGGCTTCGCGTAATAGAGGCTTCGCGTAAGGGAGGCCTCGCGCAAGGCGCGGGTCCGCCGGCGCCCGGGCTTTGGGTCCAGGTGGGACCCCGAGCTACACGACGTGGTCTCCGATTTTTGTTTCCGAGGAAACTATCAGATAGTTTCCTCGTCAACAATTTCCCGCGCCTCCCTACACGCGCCGGGCTCGTGCACCAGGCACACGAATAGGGCTCGGATCCGGTTCATCCCGCCTGTCGCACCGCGCCGCCCAGCGCCAGCGGCCGCCCAGCCGCACCCGGCACCCGGCACCCACAGCGGGACCCACCCGCCGGCACCGCCACCCGCCACCCGACCCGCCACCGGACCCGCCACCGGACCCGCCACTCACCAGCTGGCAGCCAGCACTTGCCGCCGCGATGCCACCTTCCGCTGGGGCTCCGGCGCCCTACGAAATCAGCTTGCGCGGCAGCGGGAGCGGCAGCAGCGTGCACCAATGGCCGGCAGCCCACGCGAGCAGGGTCGCGGCCGGGGCGCCCGCGAGCTCCGCGGGCGGCGGCAAGCCGAGGAGCCGCAGAATCTTCAGCACCTCCGCGCCTGCCCGGCGCGCATCGAGCGCCGTGGCCTGGCGCGATTTGGAGAGCTTCTCTCCGGTGCGCTCCAGCAGCAGCGGCAGGTGCGCATGGCGAGGAACGTCCAGGCGCAACGCACGCAGCAAGGCAATCTGCCAGCCGGTGCTCTCGAGGAGATCGGCCCCGCGCACGACGTCGGTGATTCCTTGGCTGGCATCGTCCACGACGACCGCGATCTGGTAGGCGAACACCCCATCCCGGCGCCGCACGATGGCATCTCCCAGGTTGCGGAGGGAGATGGCGATCGGGCCCTGGAAGCGGTCCTCGAATGCGACGATTTCCGTCTCATCGATCCTGAACCGTGTCGCGGTATCGCCGGGCCTTCGGGGGCCTTCACGGCAGGTCCCCGGATAAGCCGTGCCGCCGGCCATCCCTGGCGGCAGGGTCCCCGGCTCGCGCATCCGCGCGCGGGCGCTCGCTGTACCGCTGGCCGTCCCTGGCGGCAGGGCCCCCGGCCCGCGCATCCACGCGCGGGCGCTCGCCTCCTGAGTCGGCTCGCCCACCGTGAGCTCTCGGCGCGAGCAGCTGCATTCGAACGTACGGCCCGCCGCACGCAGCGATTCGACCGCCTCGGCATAGAGGTGGGTCCGACGGCTCTGATATTCGACCTCGCCATCCCAGTGGAGTCCGAATGCCTCGAGCGTCCGCAGGATCTCGGCGGCGCTGCCGGGGACCACGCGCGCACGGTCGAGGTCCTCGATGCGCACGAGCCAGCGGCCGCCGCGGCTGCGGGCGTCGAGGAAGCTGCCGACGGCAGCCAGCAATGAGCCGAGGTGCAATGACCCCGTGGGGGAAGGGGCGAAACGGCCGACGTATGCCGGCGGGGACGCCTTATCGGTACCTGTCGTCGCGGTCGCCGTATTGCCGCTCGCGCCGCTCGCGCCGCTCCTGAGCCTCGATGCTCAGAGTGGCGACCGGCCGCGCTTCCAGGCGCTTGATGCCGATCTCCTCGCCGGTCTCCAGGCAGTAGCCATACGAGCCGTCGTCGATCCGCTTCAGCGCCTCGTCGATCTTGCGAATGAGCTTGCGCTCGCGATCGCGGGTACGCAGCTCCAGGCTGAACTCCTCTTCCTGGGTGGCGCGGTCGTTGGGATCGGGGAAGTTGGCCGCCTCGTCCTTCATGTGGGAGACGGTGCGGTCGACCTCGACCATCAGATCGCGCTTCCAGCTGTTGAGGATCTGGCGGAAGTGCTCGAGCTGCTCCTTGCTCATGTACTGCTCGCCGCGCTTGACGATGTAGGGCTGGACGTTGCGCGGACCTGCGAGGAGGCTTCCGGGCTCCGCGCCTTCGGCCTCGTCGCCCTCGAGAGCGGGAACCGAGGCGGTTGCGGCATCGGCCGCGTGGATGTCGTCCCGGGAATCCTGTTCGGGCGCCTTCCCGGCCGGGGAGGTCGCCTGCGATGTCGAATGAGCGGCCTTGCGCATCTCGGTGGTTGCTTCCGTAGTCATGGGGGTAATGGGCGGCGCCGCCGCCGTGGGGGCATGCGCCCGCGCCGGCGCAGCCGCGGTCTTGTGAACGTGAGCGGCCGCCACTTTGGCGCGCTCGAGCTCCCTGCCTCGCTGCTGCGGCGGCCGGCGAGTCGCCGCTGGCTTCTTGGCCGCGGGCCTCGGGGGTGCCGCCTTCTTACCCTTCGCGGTCTTCGGCGCGGGTTTCTTGGCCGGCATCAGTCGCTCCTCAAAAGCATGAGCCTCGTGAAGGACGCGCGATTATACCGGCGTACCGGAGTCTGTACAGTCTGGGAATAGGGGATCTAAGAAGTTCTTAAGGAAGCGTGACCGCGGGGGGCGGCCGCCAGTCCGGCTGCCGCCGCTCCACGATCACGCTGGTGTAGATGCCGCCGCGCACCTTGAAGCGGGCGGCGAGGCGCAGGAACCGCGGCGAGAGCGTCCGGGCGAGGTGGTCGGCGATCTCGTTGGTGACCGCCTCGTGGAAGGCGCCGCGGTCGCGGAACGACCAGATGTAGAGCTTGAGCGACTTGAGCTCCACGCACGCGCGGTCCGGCACGTACTCGAGCTCGAGCGTCGCGAAGTCCGGCTGCCCGGTTTTCGGACAGAGACAGGTGAATTCCGGAATCCGCATGCGGATGGTGTAATCGTGCTCCGGCCGCGGATTGGCGAAGGTCTCGAGATCGCTCGTGGGCTGTGAGGGCATGGGGAATTACTCTACACTAGCGCCGCCTCCACGGGGCGGTCATGAGTTCTGGAAGACACCATAGATGCGGCTGACCAAGATCAAGCTCGCCGGCTTCAAATCCTTCGTCGATCCCACGCAAGTCACCTTTCCCAGCAATCTCACCGGTGTCGTCGGCCCGAATGGCTGCGGCAAGTCCAACGTCATCGACGCGGTACGTTGGGTGATGGGGGAGCTCTCGGCCAAGCACCTGCGCGGCGACAACATGGCGGACGTGATCTTCAACGGCTCGTCGGCGCGCAAGCCCGTCGGAGCCGCCTCGGTGGAGCTCGTCTTCGACAATTCCGACGGCAAGATCGGCGGCGCCTACGCGAGCTACAACGAGATCTCGCTCAAGCGTCAGGTCGCGCGCGACGGTTCCTCCGGCTATTTCATCAACGGCGCGCGCTGCCGGCGCAAGGACATCACGCAGCTGTTCCTCGGTACGGGCCTGGGCTCGCGCAGCTACGCCATCATCGAGCAGGGCACGATCTCGCGCGTGATCGAGGCCAAGGCCGAGGACATGCGGGCCTTCGTCGAGGAGGCCGCCGGCATCTCGCGCTACAAGGAGCGGCGCAAGGAGACCGAGAGCCGGATCGCCGAGACGCGCGAGAACCTGGAGCGCCTGCAGGACGTGCGCGATGAGGTCGAGAAGCAGATCCGCCACCTGCAGCGGCAGGCAGCGACGGCGCGCCGCTACCAGACGCTGAAGGAGGAGGAGCGGCGCCTCACGGCGGAGCTGCTCGCGCTGCGGCTGAAGGAGCTCGACAGCGGCGCACAGGTTCACGACAGCGCGACCCGTGCGCGCGAGCTGCAGATGCAGGCCGCGCTGGCGGATCAGCGCGCCGCCGAGGCCTCCATCGAGAGCCAGCGAACGCATCATGGCGCGGCCACCGAGCGGGTCTCGGCCGTCCAGGGCCGCTACTACGAGGTCGGGGCGGAGATCTCGCGCCTCGAGCAGACGATCCAACACACGCGCGAGCTGAGGGAGCGGCAGCGGTCCGACCTCGCCAAGACGCGCACGACGCTCGCGGAGCTCGGCGCGCACATCGAGCGCGATGAGCGCCAGCTCGCCGGTCTCGCCGAGGAGATCGAGCAGGCAGCGCCGCAGCTCGAGCAGGCGCAGAGCGCCGAGGCCGCCGCGGCCGAGGCGCTCGAGGCCGCGGAGCGCGAGCTCGCCGCCTGGCAGGAGCGCTGGGAGCAGCTGAACCAGGCGCTCGGCGCGGCCGACCGCACGACGCAGGTGGAGCGGGCGCGCATCGAGCAGCTCGAGAACCAGCTGCGGCGCCTGAAGGGCCAGGTCGAGCGTCTGACCCTCGAGCGCGAGGCGCTCGAGGCGCAGGAATCGAGCGAGCTCCTGGCCGAGCTGACCGAGCAGGAGGCGCAGACGCGGCAGGAGAGCGAATCGTTCGCCGCCGCGCTGCACGTGGCGCTCGAGCGGGTCCAGAGCGCGCGCGCCGGCCAGCGCGCCGCGGAAGAGGCGCTCGAGACGGCGCGGAGCGAGCGCGAGCGCACGCGGGCGGAGTGCACTTCGCTCGAGGCCGTGCAGAAGGCCGCGCTGTCGGCGAGCGCGGGGCAGGCGACCGAATGGCTGGGCGAGGTCGGGCTCGCGGGGCGCGCGCGCATCGCGCAGACGCTCGAGGTGGAGCCGGGTTGGGAGCTTGCCGTCGAGACGGCGCTTGGCGATTACCTCGAGGCAGTGTGCGTCGAGAGCCTCGATGAGATCGCGGCGCCGCTCGAGCGCCTGAACCGGGGACGCGTCGCGCTGGTCGAGAGCGCGAGCACCGGCGGCGGCGCGGCGCCCGCAGGCGCGGCGGGGTCGCTCGCCGGCAAGGTGTCCGGACCCGGTGCGGTGTTGGGACAGCTCGCCGGGGTCCTCACCGCGGAATCGCTGGCCGAAGCGCTGCAGCGACGCGCAGCGCTGGCGCCCGGCCAGTCCGTCATCACGCGCGGCGGCGAGTGGCTCGGCCGCGAGTGGCTGCGTGTCAGCCGCGGCGTGGACCATCATCTCGGCGTCATCGAACGCGAGCATCGCCTGAAAGCGCTGCGCACGTCGGTCGAGGCGGCCGAGGCGCGCGTGCGCGAGGCGGAAGACCGGCTCGCCGCGGTGCGCGAGAGCCTCTCGCAGGCGGAGACCGAGCGGGACGGCAGTCAGGCCGGCATCCAGGCCGTGCACCGCCGGCACGCCGACATCACCGGTCAGCTCGAGGCCGCGCGGGCGCGCGCCAGGGAGACGGCCCTGCGCCGCCAGCGCATCGAGTCCGAGACCGCGGAGCACACCCGGGAGATCGCCGCCACCGAGGAGGGCCTCAGCCGCGCGGGCGACACCCTGGAGCAGGGGCTCGCGGTCGGGACCGATCTCAACTTGCGGCGCGAGGAGCTCGAGGGCGAGCGGGAGATGCGCCGCGAGGCGCTCGCCGGAGCGCGCTCGCGGGCCCAGGCCGCACAGATGGCCGCGCGCGACCTTCTCATCCGCATCGAGTCGCGCCGCTCCACCGAAGCCTCGGTGAGGGTGAGCCTCGGCAGGATGGTCGAGCAGCGCGCGCAGCTCGAGCGGCAGGGTCAGGGCCTCGAGGAGGAGCTCTCGGGCGGCGATGGCCCGATCCTGGAGCTCGAGGCGCGGCTCAACGAAGCGCTTGCCGCCCGGCTCGAGGTCGAGGCGGAGCTGGCCGCGGCCCGCCATGCGATGGAAGAGGCGGATGCGGCGCTGCGCACGCTCGATGAGCAGCGCCTGCTCGCCGAGCGGCGGGTCAACGAGGCGCGCGAGGCGATGGAAACGGCACGGCTCGCCGCGCAGGAGAACCGGGTACGCCGCGAGGGGCTCGCGGAGCAGTTCGCGCAGACGCATTTCGATCTGGGCGAGGTGCAGCAGAGCCTTGCGGCCGATGCCGCCATCCCGGCATGGGAGGAGCGGCTCACCGAGACCCGTGCCGGTATCGAGAAGCTCGGCCAGGTGAACCTCGCCGCGATCGACGAGCTCAAGGAGCAGACCGAGCGCAAGGAGTACCTGGATCGGCAGTTCACCGACCTGACCTCCGCGCTCGAGACCCTGGAGGAGGCGATGCGGCGCATCGACAAGGAGACCAGCAACCGCTTCGAGGAGACCTTCGAGCGCATCAACTCCGGCCTCAAGGAGCGATTCCCGCGGCTGTTCGGCGGCGGTCATGCCTATCTCGAGCTCGTGGGCGAGGATCCGTTGAGCGCGGGCATCGCGATCATGGCCCGCCCGCCGGGCAAGAAGAACAGCAGCATCCACCTGCTCTCGGGCGGCGAGAAGGCCCTGACCGCCGTCGCGCTCGTCTTCTCGATCTTCGACCTGAATCCGGCGCCCTTCTGTCTGCTCGATGAGGTGGATGCGCCGCTCGATGAGCACAATGTCGGCCGCTTCTGCGATATCGTGCGCGACATGTCGGCACGTGTGCAGTTCATCTTCATCACCCACAACAAGACGACCATGGAGCTCGCGTCCCAGCTTCTCGGCGTGACCATGCACGAGCCCGGGGTTTCGCGGCTCGTGGCGGTCGACGTCGACGAGGCGGTCCGGCTCGCAGCCGTCTGATCATTCGGTACCGCCCATGTCGGAACTACGCTGGACACTGCTCATCCTCGGAGTGGTGTTCATCGCCGCGCTTTCCTGGTGGGAGCGCCGCCGGCCGCGCCAGGCCTTCGCGCCGCGTCTGCGGGACTCGAGCCCGGGGCGCGTTTCTCCAGAGCCGCCCGAGCCCTGGATCGGAGAGACCGAGATATCCGACGCCGTACTCTCGGATGTGGCGCTGAACGATGCCGCCGACACGCCCGAGGCTGACGACGAGGAGGCCATGCGCGCGCATGTCGACCCCTCTGTGGGCGGCCCTCTCGGGGAGCTGCCCACGCTGATCATTCCTGATCGGCAGGAGCAGGTGCAGCTGCAGGCCGCATGGGATGAGGCCCCGCCCGAGCCGACATTGGTCGACCCGGAGGAGATCCCGCCCGTCGAGGCTCCGGTCGCCGCGGCAGCGAAGGTGCCCGTCCGGCCCAGGGAGATCGAAATCCGCGAGGTCGAGACCGATGAGATCCCAGGCGCGGAGGGCGTCGGCACCGTCAGGATCGTGGAGCGTTTCCCGGCGCCGGCGCCGGCGGCGGCGCCCAAGCGCCCCGTCTCCGAGCCCATCGTCGAGTGGCCGCCGGAGGAATCGCGCCGGATCGTGTCGCTGCGGCTGGTGGCGAGCCACCCGGAGCGCTTCGCGGGACGGACGCTGCGCCTTGCCATGGCGGCCGAGGGCTTCATCCTCGGCAAGTTCTCGATCTTCCACAAGCCCGATGAGTCGAACCGCGCGGTGCTGAGTGCCGCCTCGCTGACTCGCCCCGGGGCCTTCGACCTCGAGACCATGGACTTGCAGCGCTACGCGGGCCTCAGCCTTTTCGCCGTGCTGCCGGGACCGAAGACGCCGCTGCAGGCGTTCGAGGAGCTTCTCGCGACGGCGCGCAATCTCAACGAGCGGCTGCAGGGCGCGCTGCAGGATGACCGCGGCGGACCCCTGACCGTGTTGCGCATCGCGAGCATCCGCGAGAGCCTCAGAGCCGAAACGGACAATTCGCACGCCCCATCCGCGCATGAAACATGATGCGGCGGCGCGCGCGGCCGAGCTGCGCGCGCGGATCGCACATCACAACCGGCTGTATTACGAGCTGGATCGACCGGCGATCTCCGACGCCGATTTCGATGCGCTCATGGACGAGCTGCGGGCCATCGAGCGCGAGCACCCGCAGCTCATCACACCCGAATCGCCCACTCAGCGCGTCGGCGGCGCCCCCTCGGGCAGGTTTGCCAAGGTGCGCCATAGCGTGCCGATGCTCTCGCTCGCCAACGCTTTTGCCGCCGAGGACGTCGGCGCCTTCATCGACCGCGTGCGGCGTTTCCTGAAGCTCGATGCCGCCGAGCCGGTCGAGTTCACCGCGGAGCCGAAAATCGATGGCCTCTCGCTGTCGCTGCGCTACGAGCGGGGTGTGTTGGTCCGTGGCGCGACGCGCGGCGACGGGACCGAGGGAGAGGACGTCACCGCCAACGTTCAGCGCGTCAGCGACATCCCGGCGAAGATGCACGGCCACGGCGCCCCGGAAGTCTGCGAGATTCGCGGCGAGGTCTACATGACCCGCTCGGCCTTCCTCAAGCTCAATGAAGAGCAGGCCGCGGCTGGCCGTGCCGTCTTCGCCAACCCGCGCAATTCCGCGGCCGGCTCGCTCCGCCAGCTCGACCCGCAGGTCACGGCGTCCCGTCCGCTGCGCTTCCTCGCCTACGCCTGGGGCGAGATGAGCGAGACGCCGGCCGCGACCCAGTGGGACATGCTGCATTGGCTGAAGCAGCGCGGCTTTCCCACCAATCCCCTGAGCAGGCTCTACCGATCGCTCGAGGAGCTGCTCGCATTCCATCGTGAGATCGAGCTCGGGCGCGCCCGGCTCGATTACGATATCGACGGCGTCGTCTACAAGGTGAACCGTCTCGACTGGCAGCGGCGGCTCGGGTTCGCCGGTCGCGACCCGCGCTGGGCGCTCGCCCACAAGTTCCCCGCGCAGAAGGCGACCACCGTCGTGAACGCGATCGAGCTGCAGGTGGGCCGCACGGGTGCGCTCACTCCCGTCGCCAAGCTAGCGCCCGTCAACGTCGGCGGCGTGGTGGTCTCCAATGCCACTCTCCACAACGAGGACTACATTCGCGAGCTCGATGTCAGGATCGGCGACACGGTGACCGTGCAGCGGGCGGGCGATGTGATTCCGCAGGTCCTCGGCGTCGTCACCGAGCGCAGGCCGCGCCACAGCCATCCCTTCGAGTTCCCGAAGGTCTGTCCCTGCCCGCTCGCCACTGCGGTGGTGCGGGATCTGACCGCCACGGGCAAGGAAGGGGCGGTCGCGCGCTGCTCCGGCGAGCTTGCGTGCCCGTTCCAGCGCGTCGAGCACCTGCGTCACTTCGTGTCCCGGCGCGCGTTCGACATCGAAGGCCTCGGCGAGGAGCGGATCAATCTCTTCTTCGAGCGCGGCTGGATCGCCGAGCCTGCCGATATCTTCACCCTCGAGCGCCGCAACTCCTCGATCGAGCTCGAGAAGGAGGAGGGCTTCGGCGAGCTCTCCGTGCGCAATCTCTTCGCCGCGATCGAAGCCCGCCGCACCATCCCGCTCGAGCGCTTCATCTATGCGCTGGGCATCCGCCACGTGGGTGAGACCACCGCGCGCTCGCTGGCTCGCGGTTACGGCAGCTTCCAGGCCTTCCGCGAGGCCTGCCGCCGGCTCGCCAGGCAGGACGGGGAGGCGCGTCAGGAGCTCGACGCCATGGACCAGATCGGCGAAGCCGTCATCGACAGCCTGAGCGCCTACTTTTCCGAATCCCACAACGCGGGCATGGTCGACCGGCTCGCGGCACAGGTGCGCATTCTGGATGCCGAGCGCCCGTTGGCCGATTCCCCGATTGCCGGCAAGACCATCGTCTTCACCGGACGTCTGGAGCGGATGACCCGCGACGAGGCGAAGGCGATTGCGGAGCGCCTGGGGGCCTCGGTGAGCGGCAGCGTGTCGAAGCGCACGAGTCTGGTGGTTGCCGGCGCGGAGGCCGGCTCGAAGCTGGTGAAGGCCCGGGAGCTCGGCGTTCAGGTGCTCGATGAAGGAGCGTTCCTGGACCTGGTGGGAGAGAGCCCGGGCCAGCGGCCCTGAGGCGAAGAATCGCCCCGGGGCTCCGCGGCGAGCGGAGCCCCGGGGGGCTGTAGCCCCGTCAGCTTCCGCTGTTGGCCGCCGGCGCCGGCGCCGGTGCCGGTGCCGGTGAGGACGGTGAGGCGGGAGCTGCCGGAGCTGCCGGAACGGTCGGCTCGCCGCTCTTGCCAGCCGTCTCGGCGTCGGTCTGCGGATCGAGGAAGGTCTTGACCTTCGCCTGGCTCAGCAGGCTGTCCTCGTAGGCCTGGAACTTCTTGGCCTGGACGATCTGGGTCAGCCGCTGCTTCACCTGGTCGAAGGGCGGCGGGGTCAGCGGCCGCGTGCCGAGCAGCTGGATGACGTGCCAGCCATACTGCGTATGCACCGGCGTCGTCGTGTACTGCCCGGGCTTGAGGCTCGCGACCGCGTCGGCGAACGGCTTCACCATGTGGTTCAGCGTGAACCAGCCGAGGTCGCCGCCGTTGTTCTTCGAGGAGTCCATCGACCACGCCTTGGCGAGCTCGCCGAACTTCTGTCCGGACTTCAGCCGCTGGATGACCTTGTCGGCGAAGGCCTTCGATGCGACCAGGATGTGCCGCGCGTGGTACTCCATCTTCGGCATCTTGGCCACTTCGGCGTTGTATTCCGCCTGCAGCTCCGCATCGGTCGGCTGCTTGTCCGCCAGATACTTCTGCGAGAGCGCCTGCTGCAGCACGTTCAGCCGCTCGAGCTTCAGCAGCTGCGCGGTATCGTCCTGCTTCTCCAGGCCTTCCTTCACCGCCTGGTCGGCGACGAGCTGGGCGCGGATCAGATTATCGAGCGCCTGCGAGCGCTGGGCCGGGGTGAGGTCGCTCGAGCTCTTGCCGGTGATCCCCTTGATGTAGAACTCGTAGAGGTTGCGGCTGATCGGCGTGCCGTCGACGCTCGCCACCGCCGGCGAGGAGGGGCTGCTCTGGCTCGCGGTGCCCGTGGGGGACTTCGGTTGGCAGGCGGCGAGCGCCACCAGGGCCGCGGTGAGGCAGAGGATCCTTAGATTCTTCATGAGAGCTCTCGTTGGGTTGAAGACGATGAGGTGCGACAGTGCCCGAAGGGCGGGCGGAATCTCAGTGGGAACGGCACTCGCCGGGCGCATACGCCTCGATGCTGAGCGCATGGATGCCGCGCCCCATGAGAGGCGCAACCGCGGAGTAGACCATGCGGTGGCGCTCCAGTTTCGGGCGGCCGGCGAACGCCGGCGCCACCAGCGTCACCCGGTAATGCCCCCCCTCGCGGGCCCCGGCGTGACCCGCGTGCCGCGCGCTGTCGTCGGCCACCTCGATGGATAGCGGCGCAAGCGCCTGCTCGAGGGTGGCGCGAATCTCGCCCGCGGTGGGCCGCGAGACGGGGAGGGTGGAGGTGTGCTTGTGATCGGGCATGGGGCTGAAATGGTCGCGTATCATAGTTATTTTGGGTCCTCTTGAGCCAGTACTTCGAGCTTCACCCCGTCACACCCCAGGTGCGCCTCATCCGCCAGGCGGCGGACATCGTGCGTGCGGGGGGTGTCATTGCTTATCCGACCGATTCCTGCTACGCGCTCGGGTGGCACCTGGGCGACAAGGATGCCCTGGAGCGCGTTCGGCGCATCCGCCGGGCCGATCGCCACCACCATTTCACGCTGGTGTGCGCCGATCTGGCCGAGGTCGGCCGGTTTGCGCGGCTCGAGACCTGGCAGTTCCGGCTCCTCAAGGCGTGCCTGCCCGGGCCCTATACGTTCCTTCTGAGAGCCTCGCGCGAGACTCCGCGGCGGCTCCAGCACGAGAAGCGCCGTACCATCGGCGTGCGGATCCCGGCCCACCCGGTCCCGCAGCTGCTGCTGCAAGAGCTTCGGGAGCCCCTCATGAGCTCCACGCTGCTGCTGCCCGATGAGCCGCAGCCCCTGACGTCAGGGAGCGACATCCAGGCGCGTCTGGAGCATGAAATCGACGCGGTGCTCGACGGGGGAGACTGCGGCGTCGTGCCGACGACCGTAATCGACCTCTCGGTCGATCCGCCGCTGCTCCTGAGAGAGGGGAAGGGGTCCCTGGATCCTGTCGCCGTCCATCGCCCCTCCGAGCCCCGCTGAGGCGCCGCACCCGCAGCCGCGGGCACCGTCCTTCCGGGGCGTAAATGCTAGAGGAAGCGCTCCCGGGAAACTATACTGACGATTTGAGGATGGCCTAGCCAAAGTGTCGATAGATTCCAACCTGGCGATGAGCGCCACGGCGGCGGGGGGGCGCGTGCTCTCGGGCATGCGGCCGACCGGCAGGCTGCACCTCGGCAACTACCACGGCGCGCTGCGCAACTGGGTACAGCTCCAGTACCGGTACGAGTGCTTCTTCTTCATCGCCGACTGGCACATGCTGACCACCGGCTATGAAGACACCGCGCGGCTGCCGGAGTTCGTGCGCGAGGTCCTGATCGACTGGCTGGCCGCCGGCCTCAACCCCGGTGTGGCGACGCTCTTCGTGCAGTCGCACGTGCCGGAGCACGCGGAGCTCCATCTGCTGCTCTCGATGATCACCCCGCTCGGCTGGCTGGAGCGGGTGCCGAGCTACAAGGATCAGCAGGAGCAGCTCAAGGAGAAGGATCTCGCCACCTATGGCTTTCTCGGCTATCCGCTGCTGCAGGCCGCCGACATTCTCGTCTACCGCGCGGCGCACGTGCCCGTGGGGGAGGATCAGGTCGCGCACGTCGAGCTCACGCGCGAGGCCGCACGGCGCTTCAACCACGTCTTCGGCCGGGAGCCGGACTTCGAAGAGAAGGCCGAGCGGGCCGTCAAGAGCCTCGGCGGGCGCAATACGACGCTCTACCGCCAGTTGCGGCGGCGCTTTCAGGAAAGCGGCGAGCGCGAGGCGCTCGAGCGCGCGCGGGCGCTGGTGCAGAGCAACAACCGCATCACCGTGGCCGACCGCGAGCGCCTCCTCGGCTATCTCGAGGGCACCGGCGTCACCATCCTGCCGGAGCCGCAGGCGCTGCTCACCGAGACCCCGAAAGTCCCGGGGCTCGATGGGCGCAAGATGTCGAAGTCCTACGGCAACACCATCGAGATGCGCGAGGAGCCGGAGTCGGTGACGAAGAAGCTGCGCGCCATGCAGACCGATCCGGCGCGGGTGCGGCGCACCGACCCGGGCGATCCCGACAAGTGCCCGGTGTTCGAGCTGCATCGGATCTATTCCGACGAGACCACGCGCAAATGGGCGGCGGAAGGCTGCCGCTCGGCTGGCATCGGCTGTCTCGATTGCAAGCAGCCGGTGATCGAGAAGATCCTCGCGGAAGTGACCGAGATGCGCCGCCGCGCGCAGGAATACGTCGAGAACCCGGACCTGCTGCGCGACATCATCGCCGAGGGCTCGGAGAAGGCGCGCGAGGCGGCGCGCGAGACCCTGGACGAAGTGCGCCGCGCCATGCATCTGCGGGCGGGCTAGTCCTCATGACCCGCCCGGAACTGACCATCGTCGTGTCAAATCCCAGCCCCGAAGCGCACCATGGCGAGCCGCCCCCGCAGCAGGTGGAGATGCCCTTCGCCGTCGTGAACGGCGAGCCGGTGACGGAGCTGCCGCGCGACCTTTACATTCCGCCGCAGGCGCTCGAGGTGTTCCTCGAGGCCTTCGAGGGGCCGCTCGATCTGCTGCTCTACCTCATCCGGCGGCAGAACCTCGACATCCTCGACATCCCGCTCGCCGAGATCACCCGCCAGTACATGAAGTACATCGAGCTCATGCAGGACCTGCAGCTCGAGCTCGCGGGCGAGTACCTGGTGATGGCGGCGACTCTCGCGGAGATCAAATCGCGCATGCTGCTGCCGCGGCCGAAGCCCTCGGTCGACGGCGTGGAGGAGGATCCGCGCGCCGAGCTGGTGCGCCGCCTGCAGGAGTACGAGCGCTTCAAGCGCGCCGCCGAGGAGATCGACACCCTGCCGCGTCTCGAGCGCGATGTCTGGGCGACCTCGGCGGAGCTCAAGGACCGGGTCGTGAGCCGGGTGCTGCCGCAGATCACGCTGCAGGAGATGCTCGTCGCCTTCCAGGACGTCGTGGTGCGTGCCGAGATGTTTGCGCACCATCACATTCAGCGCGAGCGCCTTTCCGTGCGCGCGCGCATGGGCGATATCCTCTCGAGCCTGGAGCGGGAGAGCTTCGTCGAATTCGTGCGGCTCTTCCGTCCCGAGGAAGGGCGCATGGGCGTGACGGTGACCTTCATGGCGATCCTGGAGCTCGTGCGCGAGGGGCTGATCGACATCGTGCAGGCCGAGCCTTACGCGCCGCTGCACGTCAGGGCCGCGGGCCAGGCCCGCAGGCTTCGTGTGGTTGCCGACAACGACGCGCCGCCCGCGAGCGATGCGGCGACGGCCGAGGCCGCCGCTGCCGAGGACGCCTCTGCCGGGATGGAGTCCGGCGACGATCATGGGACCGACGAATGAACGAGCACTACCTTCGCAACGTAATCGAGGCGGCCCTGCTGGCCGCGGGCCGGCCGGTGCAGCCGGCGGAGTTGATCCAGCTCTTCGACGAGAATACCCGGCCGACCGCGGAGCAGGTGCGCGCCGCCATCGATGTGCTCGCCGCCGAGTATGCCGAGCGCGGCATCGAGCTCAAGGAGACCGCGGGGGGAGTTCGCATCCAGGTGCGCCGCGAGCTCGCCGGCGAGATCTCCCGGCTCTGGCCTGAGCGCCCGGCGCGCTACTCGCGCGCGCTCCTCGAGACGCTCGCGCTCATCGCGTACCGCCAGCCGATCACGCGCGGGGAGATCGAGAGTGTGCGCGGCGTCGCGGTCAATCCCAACATCATCAAGACCCTGCTCGAGCGCAACTGGGTACGCGTCGTCGGCACGCGCGACGTGCCCGGCCGCCCGGAGCTGCTCGGCACCACCCGGGACTTTCTCGACTACTTCGGCCTGAAGAGTCTCGATGAGCTGCCGCCGCTGGCGGAGCTCAAGGCGGTGGGTGACATCAACCTGCAGCTCGATCTGCAAGGCGCGGCCGCGGAGGGCCAGCCTGCCGCCGAGTCGGCGGCGATCGGGGCGGCTGCCGAGAGCACCGAGACCGCCGAGAGCACGGACTGCGCCGAGCCCGGCGAGGCGACCGACTCCACCGACTCCACCGCTCCCATCGCGGCTGCGGGCGAGCCCGAGGAGGGCAGTGGCGCCGATGTTGCGAGCGCCGCGCCGCCCGATGATAGCGATGAGGCGCTGCTCGAGGGCTCCGGGGCAAGCGCGCTGGATGACGAGGAGGACGGCGACGACAGCGAGGATGCGGACGACCTGTCCGCCGACGGCGGTGATTCCCACGATCTCGTCGCGGCACCGCGCGACAGCGGCGGCTGAGCGCCATGGACAGGCAGCGCGGCGAGCCCGAGCGGCTGCAGAAAGTGCTCGCCCGCGCCGGACTCGCCTCCCGCCGCGAGGCGGAGGACTGGATCAGGGCGGGCCGCCTGACCGTGAACGGGCAGGCCGCCTCGCTCGGCATCCGTGTCAGTGCCGACGATGAAGTGCGCCTCGATGGCCGCGTCATTCGCCAGCGGGCGCCGCAATCCGGCGGCCGCGTATATCTCTATCACCGCTCGCCGGGCGAGAGCCTGGACAAGGCGCCTGCCGACGCGCCGGAGGCGGTGCCGTTGCTGGAGCGGCTGCCGAGGCGCGGCGGCCGTCGATTCATCATGGTGAGTCCCATGCCCCGCATCGACGGCGGACTCGAGCTCGTATGCGGTGACGGCGAGCTCGCCGCCCGGCTGCAGCGCTCCGTGCGTGGCCTGTCGAGCGAGTTCAGCGTCAGAGCGCGCGGCGAGCTCACTCCGCAGCAGATCGAGGGAGTGCTGGGCGGCATACTCGACAGCGGCGAGAAGCTGACGGTGCTCGCGTGCGAGGCTGCGGGCGGGGAGGGAGCGAATCGGTGGTATGCCATCACCGCGCGCGGCGCCAGCGGCAAGGACGTACGGCAGCTCTTCGAGCGGCAGGGCGCCTTGGTCAGCCGCGTGTTGCGCACGCGGCTCGGGTCGCTCGCGCTCGAGCGCTCGCTCGCCCGTGGGCACTTTCGCGAGCTGACAGGCGAAGAGCTGCGGTCCCTGCTGTCCGAGGCGTCCCCCAGTGCGTCGGAAAGCGGCTCGGGGCCGCAGCAATCACCGCAACCGGAAGCGTCCGGCCGCCGCCGCCCGCGCGGCGCGCCACGCGCGCCAGTTCGCCGCGGCCGCGCTCGCCACTGACGCTGGCGGCGGATGCGGCAGGGCCCGCTCCGCCCGCGTCGATGCCTGCCAGGCGAGTGCCGTCCAGACGAGAAGGCCGCGCGCGCTCTGTTGGTCCTCGGCCCGCAACGCCGTAACCGCTGCGGCGAGCTGCCCGCGCAGCTCCTGGTGCCGCCCGCGCAGGAGCGCCGCCAGCTGCGCCGGCCAGGGCGGCTCGGCGAGGGCCGTCGGCGCAATGCCGCTCCGCCCGAGCTCATCCAGCGGCACCCGCAGCCGTCCGGCTCTCGCATCGCGCGCGAGATCGCCGAGCAGCTCGATCTCGCGCAGGGCCGACCCGAGCGCGCTCCACCCCGGCAGGCCCAGAGGCTCGAGCATGGCCGACGCCCAGCGGCGGCAGTAGGCGGCAAGCTCCTCGCGCCGCTCGAAAGTGGCCCCCGCAAGATCCCAGAGCGCGGCGTCCACCAGACCCTCGAGGCCCGCGAGAGCAGCGCTTGCCGGGGCGCCGGGGGCGAGCAGCTCGACCCGCGTCCGCAGCTCGCGGGTCAGCGGGTGAGAGGGATGGCCGGCGGCGCACCGATCGCACTCGGCGCGCCACCATTCGAGGCGCGTATGGGCCACGTGATGATCGATGCCCGGCCGCACGCTCGCCGCGATCTCCCGCTCGATCCCGCAGAGCGCGCCCAGCACCGGCTGTTGGGTCGGTGTCGAGTAGAGCCAGGCGAGAAAGCGGGGAGTGTCGGCCTCAGGCTTCGCGGACATCGCTCGGACCGGCGGCGGCGACCGGACGCACCGGCTGCTCGATGGGCTCGAGCTGCGGCAGTGCCGCATCGGCGGTGACGCCGAGCTCGGGGAAGCGGCGCGCCTGCGGCAGCACCTGCCGCTCGAGCGAGCCCACGGCGGAGTTGTAAGCCTCGACGGCGGCGCCGAGACGGCCGCCGAGCCGCTCGAGGTGCGTGGTGAAGGTCGCGAGCCTGCGGTAGAGCTCCTGCCCGAGCTCGCGAATGAGCTGGGCGTTCTGGGCTACCGCCGTCTGGCGCCAGCCGTAGGCCACGGTCTTCAGCAGCGCGATCAGCGTCGATGGGGTGGCGATGATGACTCCCTGCTTGAGCGCGCTCTCCAGCAGCTCCGGCCGCTCCGCCAGCGCCGCGGTCAGGAACTGATCCCCCGGCAGGAAGAGCACCGCGAATTCCGGGCTGTGCTCGAATTGCGCCCAGTAGGACTTCGAGCCGAGCTGGCGCACGCGCATCTCCACCTGCTGCGCGTGCTTCCTCATCGCCTGCTGCCGCTCTTCCTCCGTGGGCGCCTCGAGCGCCTCGAGGTAGGCGTCGAGCGGCGTCTTGACGTCGATGACCAGATCGCGCGAGTCGGGCATGTGCACCACGAGGTCGGGGCGCAGTGCTCCCTCCTGCCCGACGACGTGCAGCTGCTCCGTGAAGTCGCAATGCTCTGCGAGTCCGGCGAGCTCGACCAGGCGGCGCAGTGTGATCTCGCCCCAGCGGCCGCGCACTTCAGGGCGCCTGAGCGCGGTGACGAGATTTCGCGTCTCCCGCTGCAGCTGGCTCTGGCCGCTCGCCAGCGACTCGATCTGCGTGCGCAGGCTCGCGTAGGCGTCGCGGCGCTCGCGCTCGAGCGCCTGGCTTTGCTGTTCCGTGCGCTCGAGCGCCGCGCGCAGCGGCTCGACCATCTGCGCGATGGCGGTCTCGCGCTCCTTCAGCGTGCCCGCCGCGATCGCCTGGTCGCGCCCGAGCGCCTCGCGCGCGAGCCGCAGAAAGAGCTCGCTGTTGGCGCGCAGCGTCTCGCCCGCGAGCGAGTCGAACGAGGCCCGCAGGCGCGCTTCCGACTGCTCGAGCAGCGCGACGCGCTCGGCTTCCTGGCGTGCGCCGGCCTCGAGGCGCACGCGTGCGGCCTCGAGATCGACGCGCAGCGCCCCGATGCGGCGCATGGCATTCAGCTGCCCGAGGAGAAATCCGAGCGCCGCGCCCAGGACGAGGGCGATGGCGAGGGAGGCGACCGCAACCGTACCGAGCGGCATCCGCGACCTACGCCCGCACCCGTTCGAGGTGCACGATATAGTTCACGGAGGGATCGCGCCTCAGGCGGCAGCTCTCGGTGTAGGGATTGAGCTCGATGCCGGCGATGGCCCGCGGCGCGAGGCCCGCGGCGCGAGCCCAGCGGGTGAGCTCCGAGGGGCGGATCAGCCGGTCGTACTCGTGCGTGCCGCGCGGCAGGAGCCGCAGCACGTACTCGGCGCCGACGATCGCCATGAGGAATGATTTCAGGTTGCGGTTGAGCGTCGAGACGAACACCGATCCGCCGGGGCGCACGAGCGCGCCGAGCGTCGCGAGCATGTGCTGCGGCCGAGGCACGTGCTCCAACATCTCCATGCAGGTGATGACGTCGAAGCGCTCTTCGCCGGCGGCGAGCTCCTCCGCGGCCGCCACGCGATAGTCGATATCGACGCCTGCCTCGGCCGCGTGCAGCCGTGCCACCTCGACCATTCCCGGGGCGAGATCGATTCCGGTGACCGTGGCGCCGCTACGCGACAGGGCCTCGCTGAGGAGCCCGCCGCCGCAGCCGACATCGAGCGCGCGGGCGCCCGCGAGGCTCACGTGCTCGGCGACGAACCCGAGCCGTACCGGGTTCAGCAGGTGCAGCGGGCGGAATTCCCCGTGCGGGTCCCAGAACCGGTGGGCCAGCGCGTCGAATTTCGACAGCTCGCCGTGATCGGCATTGGCCGGCGGCGGCTCGATGGTCATGCGCATCATGCCTATATGCTAACATTCCCGGATGTCCGAAATCGCCCGAGAAATCCTGCCGGTCAGCCTCGAAGACGAGATGCGGCAGTCCTACCTCGACTATGCCATGAGCGTCATCGTCGGGCGCGCGCTGCCCGACGTCCGCGATGGGTTGAAGCCCGTGCACCGCCGCGTGCTCTTCGCCATGCGGGAGCTTGGCAACGACTGGAACAAGCCGTACAAGAAGTCCGCCCGCGTGGTCGGCGACGTCATCGGTAAGTACCACCCGCACGGCGACTCGGCGGTGTACGACACCATCGTGCGCATGGCGCAGCCCTTCTCGATGCGCTACCTGCTGGTCGACGGCCAGGGGAATTTCGGCTCCGTGGACGGGGACATGCCCGCGGCGATGCGCTACACGGAAGTGCGCATGTCACGGATCGCGCACGAGCTCCTCGCGGATATCGATAAGGAGACGGTCGACTTCACGCCGAACTACGACGAGTCGGAGCTCGAGCCCTCGGTGCTGCCGACCCGGATCCCGCACCTGCTGGTCAATGGCCAGACGGGCATCGCGGTCGGCATGGCGACCAACATCCCGCCGCACAACCTCACGGAGGTCGCCAACGCCTGCCTCGCGCTCCTCGACGATCCGGCGCTGCCGCTCGCGGCGCTGATGCAGCACGTGCCGGGACCGGATTTCCCCACGGGCGGCATCATCAACGGCGCGCAGGAGATCGCCACCGCCTACCGCACCGGCCGCGGGCGCCTGTCCGTGCGCGCCCGGGTCAGCATCGAGGAGGTCGGCAGGGGGGATCGGCAGGCCATCGTCGTCACCGAGCTGCCGTACCAGGTCAACAAGGCGCGTCTCATCGAGCGCATCGCCCAGCTCGTGCGCGAGAAGCTCATCGAGGGCATCGCGTCCGACGGTCTGCGGGATGAGTCCGACAAGGACGGCATGCGCATCGTCATCGAGCTGAAGCGCGGAGAGGTGAGCGAGATCGTGCTCAACAACCTCTATGCGCAGACGCCGATGGAGACGGTGTTCGGCATCAACATGGTGGCGCTGCAGGACGGGCAGCCGAAGCTGATGTCGCTGAAGGAAATGCTGGATGCCTTCATCCGCCATCGGCGCGAGGTCGTCACGCGCCGCACCATCTTCGATCTCGCCAAGGCCCGCGAGCGCGCCCACATCCTCGAGGGTCTGGCGGTGGCGCTCGCCAATATCGACGAGGTGATCGCGCTCATCAAGGCGGCACCCGCGTCCGCCGAGGCGCGCGCGGCCCTCACGGCCCGCGGCTGGCCGCCGGGCGTCGTCACGACGCTCCTCGAGCGCGCCGGCACCGTCTCGACCCGGCCGGCCGGGCTCGCCGCCGGCACGGGCCTCGAAAGCGGCCCCGGCGGGCAGTATCGGCTGTCGGAGGCGCAGGCCCAGGCCATCCTCGACATGCGCCTGAACCGCCTGACCGGGCTCGAGCAGGACAAGATCATCGCCGAGTACCAGGATCTGCTCGGGCGCATCGCCGACCTCACCGACATCCTGGCGCGCCCGGAGCGGCTGACCGAGGTGGTGCGGGGCGAGCTCATCGAGATCCGCGACACCTATGGCGATGCCCGCCGCACGGAGATCAACCGCGAGCACCTGAACCTCAGCACCGAGGATCTCATCGAGCCGCAGGATGTGGTCGTGACGCTCTCGCATGCCGGCTACGCGAAGTCGCAGCCGCTCTCGGAATACCAGACCCAGCGCCGCGGCGGGCGCGGCAAGGCCGCGACCGCGGTCAAGGACGAGGACTTCGTCGAGAAGCTCTTCGTCGCCCACACTCACGACACCGTGCTCTGCTTCTCGAGCCGCGGCAAGGTCTACTGGCTCAAGGTCTACGAGCTGCCCCAGGCGGGCCGCAGCTCCCTCGGCAAGCCCATGGTGAACCTGCTGCCGCTCGAGCCGGGAGAGAAGATCAACGCGCTGCTACCGGTGAAGCAGTACGACGAGCAGCACTTTGTCTTCATGGCGACCAGCCAGGGCACGGTGAAGAAGACTCCGCTCAGCGCCTTCTCCCGCCCGCGTCCGAGCGGCATCATCGCCGTCGACCTGCGCGATGACGACAGGCTCGTCGGCGTCGCCATCACGGACGGGGAGCGCGAGATCATGTTGGTCTCGAGCGGCGGCAAGGCGATCCGCTACTCCGAGAGCGAGGTGCGGCCCATGGGACGCGAGGCCGCCGGTGTCCGCGGCATCAAGCTCGCGCAAGGCCAGGAAGTCATCGCGCTCATCGTCGTCGGGCCGGGCGAGAGCCGCGGCTGCGTGCTCACCGCCTCGGCCTCGGGGTACGGCAAGCGCACGCCCGTCGAGGATTTCCCCGTGCACGGCCGCGGCGGCCAGGGCGTCATCGCCATGCAGACCTCGGACCGCAACGGCACGACCGTGGCGGCGCTGCAGGTGCTGCCCGGGCAGGAGATCATGCTGATCAGCTCGACCGGCACCCTGGTGCGCACCGCAGTGGACGAGGTCTCGGAGCTCGGGCGCAATACCCAGGGCGTGCGACTCATCCGCCTCTCCGAGGGGGAGCGGCTGGTCGGCATCGAGCGCATCGAGAGCCTGGAGGGCGAGGCGGCCGAAGCGGGTAGCCCCGACGAGACCGCGCAGCCGCCCGCCGGTGAGGCATAGCGCTCATGCCGATGAAATGTGCGGAGTCTCGCTGGCCCAGCGGGCCAGGGCCGTTCCCTGGCCCGCGGTGAAATGTGTAGGGTCTCGCGGAAATCGTCTCGACGATTTCCGCCAATAGATAGAGGGCACTCTTGCGCGTATTCAATTTCGCCGCAGGACCCGCAGCCTTGCCTCTCGAGGTTCTCGAGCAGGCGAGTGCGGAGCTGACCGACTGGCGCGGCAGCGGCATGTCGGTGATGGAAGTCAGTCACCGCAGCAAGGCGTTCCTCGCCGTCGCCGAGGAGGCTGAGAGCCTGGTGCGCTCGCTCCTCGCCGTCCCGGCCGGTTACGAGGTGCTCTTCCTCCAGGGCGGCGCGACCGGCCAGTTCGCGGCCATCCCCATGAATCTCGCCGCGCCCGGCGCGGTCGCCGATTACGTGAACACGGGCACCTGGTCGACGAAAGCGATCGCCGAGGCGAAGCGGCTGCAGGTGCGGGTCAACGTCGCGGCCGACGAGGCGGCATCGGGTTATACGACCGTGCCCGATCCGGGGAGTCTGACGCTGACGCCCGGCGCGAGCTTCGTGCACTACACGTCGAACGAGACGATCGGCGGGGTGGAGTTCCCCTACGTGCCGGACTCCCGCGGCGCGCCGCTCATCGCGGACATGTCCTCCACGATCCTCTCCAGGCCGATCGACGTGTCGAGGTTCGGGCTCATCTATGCGGGCGCGCAGAAGAACATCGGGCCGTCGGGCCTCTGTCTGGTCATCGTGCGCAAGGACCTCCTCGGCAAGGCCCGTCCGGGCACGCCGTCGGTGTGGGATTACCAGGCCATGTCGGCGGAGCGGTCGATGCTCAACACGCCGCCCACCTTCGGCTGGTACATCTGCGGGCTCGTGCTCAAGTGGCTGCAGGCGCAGGGAGGTCTCGCGGCAATGGCGGCACGCAACCGCGCCAAGGCCGAGCTTCTCTACCGCACCATCGACGAGTCCGGGTTCTACCGCAACCCGGTGGCGAAGTCCTGCCGCTCCTGGATGAACGTGCCTTTCACGCTGGCGCGGCCGGAGCTCGACACCGCCTTCCTGACCGAGGCGAAGGCGGCGGGGCTCGTGAGCCTCGAGGGCCACCGCTCGGTCGGCGGCATGCGCGCGAGTCTCTACAACGCCATGCCCCTCGAGGGCGTGCAGGCGCTGACCGCCTTCATGCGGGAGTTTCAGCGCCGCCACGGCTGAGACCGATGAAGTACCGCATCCTCACCCTCAACAACATCAGCGCGCGCGGCCTCGAGCGCCTGCCGCGCGAGCGCTACGAGGTCGCCTCGGGCCTGGAGCGTCCGGATGCCATCCTGGTGCGCTCTGCGGACATGCACGGCCTCGCGCTTCCCGAGACCGTGCGCGCGGTCGGGCGCGCGGGCGCCGGCGTCAACAACATCCCGGTCGCCGAGCTGAGCCGCCGCGGCATCGCGGTCTTCCACGCGCCGGGCGCCAATGCCAATGCCGTCAAGGAGCTCGTGCTCGCGAGCCTCTTCCTGGCCGCCCGCAACATCTGCCAGGCGTGGGCCTTCGCACGCTCCACCAGCGGCGAGGACGCGGCGATCGACGAGGCCATCGAGAAAGGCAAGAAAGCCTTCGTCGGCTTCGAGCTTCCCGGGCGCACGCTCGGGGTGGTGGGACTGGGCGCGATCGGCGTCGAGGTGGCCAATTCCGCGGAGGCGCTCGGGATGAGCGTCCTCGGCTACGATCCGCAGATCACCGTGCAGCGTGCCTGGCAGCTGTCCTCCGGGGTCGAGCAGGCGCTCTCGCTCGATGATCTCTTCGCCCGCTCCGACATCGTCACGGTGCACGTGCCGCTCAACGAGCAGACGCGCAAGCTCGTCAACGAGTCGCGGCTGCGGCTGCTGAAGAAGGGCGCCGTGATCCTCAACTTCTCGCGCGCCGGCATCGTCGACGATCCGGCCGTGGTGGCGGCGCTCGATGCCGGACGCCTGCACGGCTACGTGTGCGACTTTCCGACCAATCTCCTCAAGGATCATCCGCGGATCGTCACGCTGCCGCATCTCGGCGCCTCGACCGGAGAGGCCGAGGAGAACTGCGCCATCATGGTCGCCGACCAGGTGCGCGATTTCCTGGAGAACGGCAACATCAGGAACAGCGTCAATTATCCCGAGGCGGTGCTGCCTCGTGTCTCCGGCGCGACCCGCCTCGGCATCGCCAACAGGAACGTCCCGAACATGGTCGGGCAGATCTCGACCTGCCTCGCGGACGCCGGCATCAACATCGCCGATCTGCTCAACAAGTCGCGCGGCGAGTACGCCTACACCCTCATCGACGCCGAGAGCTCCGTGAGCGAGGATCTGCTGGAGAAGATCCGCGCCATCCCGGGCGTGCTGTCGGCGCGGCTCCTCTGAGCGCTGAAGCCATGGCCCGAAAGCGCTCCTTGCCGGATACCACGAAGCTCGAGGCCGTCCGCTCGCGCATCGATTCCGTCGACGAGCAGATCCATCGCCTCATCAGCGAGCGCGCCCGGCTCGCGCAGCTCGTCGGCATCTCCAAGAGCCGCGACGGGCACACGGTGGATTTCTACCGGCCGGAGCGCGAGGCGCAGGTGCTGCGCCGGGCGCGCGAGCGCAATCGCGGGCCGCTGCGCGACGAGGAGGTCGTGCGCCTCTTCCGCGAGATCATGTCCGCGTGCCTCGCGCAGCAGGAGCCGCTCAAGGTCGCGTACCTCGGCCCCGAGGCGACCTTCAGCCAGACCGCCGTGCTCACGCAGTTCGGGCACTCGGTGCGCTCGCTGCCGCTCGGCTCGATCGATGAGGTCTTCCACGAGGTGGAATCCGCCGCGGCGGACTTCGGCGTGGTGCCGATCGAGAATTCCACCGAGGGCACGGTCAATCACACGCTCGACCGCTTCATCGGCTCGCCGCTGAAGATCTGCGGCGAGGTGGAGCTGCGCATCCACCACTACCTCATGGGCAACATGAATGCGCTCGGGCGCATCGTGCGCATCTGCTCGCATCCGCAGTCGCTCGCGCAATGCCGCGGCTGGCTGCAGGAGCACCTGCCGAGCGTCGAGCTCGTGCCTGCCTCGAGCAACGGCGAGGCTGCCCGCCGCGCGCGCGACGAGCGCGGCACCGCCGCGATCGCGGGGGAGACCGCGGCCGAGGTCTATGGCCTCAAGATCCTCGCGGCGCAGATCGAGGATCGGGCCGACAACACCACGCGCTTCCTCGTGCTCGGCCGCAAGATGCTCGCGCCGAGCGGCAAGGACCGCACGACGCTGCTCGTTTCCGTCGCCGATACCGATGCGCCCGGCGCGCTCCACCGTCTGCTCGAGCCTCTCGCGAAACACCGTGTCAGCATGACGCGCATCGAGTCACGTCCTTCTCACCGACGCAAATGGGATTACATCTTCTTCATCGACATCGACGGCCACGCCGAGGAGCCGCACGTGGCCCGTGCGCTCGCGGCCCTCAAGCGCCGCTGCTCGCTCTTCCGCGTGCTCGGCTCCTATCCGCGAGCCGTGCTGTAGAGTGGCGCTCATGACCGCTTCCGGCACAGGCGCGCGCTACCGGGTCGAGCCCGGCGGCGTGGTCGCGGGCGAGCTCACGGTTCCCGGCGACAAGTCGATCTCCCACCGCGCGCTGATGCTCGGCGGCATCGCCGACGGCGAGACCCGCATCACGGGGTTCCTTGCGGGCGAGGACTGCCTCGCGACGCTGCGGGCGCTGCAGGCGCTCGGGGTGCGGATCGAGCGGCCGCAGCCGCAGACCGTGCACGTCAGCGGCCGGGGGATCGAGGGCCTGCGGGCGGCGGGCGTGCCGCTCGACATGGGCAACGCGGGCACCGCGATGCGCCTTTTCATGGGACTCCTGGCTCCCCAGGCGTTCGACTCGACGCTCATCGGGGACGAGTCGCTGATGCGCCGGCCGATGGAGCGCGTGGCGGCGCCGCTGCGCCTCATGGGCGCGGATATCCGCACCCGCGACGGCCGTCCGCCCGTGGAGATTCACGGCACGCCGCAGCTGCGGGCGATCGATTACGCGTTGCCCGTCGCGAGCGCGCAGGTGAAATCGGCCCTGCTGCTCGCCGCCCTCAGGGCCTACGGGCGCACGCGCGTGACGGAGCCGGCGCCTTCGCGGGATCATACGGAGCGCATGCTTACAGCCTTCGGCGTCGAGGTGCTGCGGCAAGGGGCGACGGTGGCCGTCGAGGGCGGGCAACGGCTGACCGGCACGTCCGTGGCCGTACCGGCGGATTTCTCCTCCGCCGCCTTCTTTCTGGTCGCGGGGTGCCTCGCGGCGGAGCGGGGCCTCTTGCTGCGCAACGTCGGCATCAACCCGACCCGCACCGGCCTGCTCGAGATGCTGCAGCTCATGGGGGCGCAGATCCGCGTCCATGCGCACCGGCAGGATGGGGCGCCGGGCGGGGAGCCGATCGCGGACATCGAGGTGCGCAAGAGCCCGCTGCGGGGCATCCGGGTGCCGGAATCGCTGGTCCCGCTCGCGATCGACGAGTTTCCGGTGTTCTTCATCGCCGCGGCCGTCGCGGAAGGGGAAACCCTGGTGCGCGGGGCGCTGGAGCTTCGGGTCAAGGAGAGCGACCGGCTCGCCGCCATGGCGCAAGGCCTGACCGTGCTCGGGGTGGAGAACCAGCTGCTCGAGGACGGCCTGTGGATCCGGGGCGGCGGCGGCTTCGGCGGCGGCACCATCGAGAGCCACGGCGATCACCGCATCGCCATGGCCTTCGCCGTGGCAGGACTTGCCGCGCGCGGCCCGATCGAGATCCGTGACGTCGCGAACGTCGCGACCTCCTTCCCGGGATTCCTCGAGATTGCCCGCTCGGCGGGGCTGCAGATCGAGATTCCATGACGGACGCGGCCCCTGTCGTCACCATCGACGGGCCGAGCAGCTCGGGTAAAGGCACTATCAGCCGCGTGCTGGCACAGCGTCTCGGCTGGCACCTATTGGACAGCGGGGCCCTCTACAGGCTGGTGGCCCAGTCCGGCCTCAGCAGCGGGCTAGACGCGGCGGACGTCGATGGCCACGCCCGCGTGGCCGCCGGCATGGAGGTCGTCTTCGGCGTGGGGCCTGATGGGAGCGAGCAGATCCTGCTGGAAGGCCGGGACGTCACCCAGGCCATCCGCACCGAGACGGCGGGCCAGGGGGCCTCCAGGGTCGCCGCCTGGCCGGCGGTCCGTACCGCCCTCCTGGAGCGCCAGCGTGCCTTTGCCCGTCCCCCGGGTCTCGTGGCCGACGGCCGGGACATGGGTACCGTTGTCTTCCCGGGGGCCCGCCTCAAGATATACCTCACGGCGAGCGCGGAAGAGCGGGCGCTTCGGCGCTATAAGCAGTTGAAAGACAAGGGGTCTGGTGTTAGCCTTTCCGCCCTTTCGCGCGAGATCGCCGAGCGGGACGCGAGGGATTCGGCCCGGGCGGTTGCCCCACTGATTCCCGCCCCCGATGCGGAGCTGATCGACTCGACCGGTCTTTCCATCGAGGAGGTCGTCGGCCGCGTACTGCAGCTCGGAGCCCGACGGTCGTTGTGGCCGCCGCGGACCGGAGCTCCCTGAGCTCGCCGGAAGTTTTCCTGGTCGGCGCGCCGCATGAGGCGAGCGCCGTTTTTGCATCTGCCTGGGCCGCAAGGAGCATTGGGCGCCAGTTGAATTGACGCGCGTGCGTCAGAGTACGACAGAAGATATGACAGAAAGTTTTGCGCAGCTCTTCGAGCAAAGTCTCGCCAACCAACGCATCCGTCCGGGGATGATCCTCACCGGACTGGTGGTCGACGTCACCCCCGACGTCGTCGTGGTGAACGTGGGCCTGAAGTCCGAAGCCGTAATCCCCGTCGAGCAGTTCAAGAACGAGCGGGGCGAGCTCGAGGTCAAATCGGGCGATCAGGTCGAGGTCGCTCTCGACTCGGTCGAGGACGGCACGGGTGAGACCCGCCTCTCGCGCGAGAAGGCGAAGCGCGCCCGCACCTGGACGCGGCTCGAGGAGGCATTCAACAAGTCGGAGATCGTCACCGGCATCATCACCGGCCGCGTCAAGGGCGGCTTCACGGTGGAGATCGACAACGTGCGGGCCTTCCTGCCCGGATCGCTCGTCGACGTGCGCCCGGTCCGCGACACCTCCTACCTCGAGGGCAAGCCTCTCGAATTCAAGGTGATCAAGCTCGACCAGAAGCGGAACAACGTGGTGGTCTCCCGCCGCGCCGTGGTGGAGCAGGAGTTCTCCGCGGAGCGCAGCGCGCTGCTCGAGAATCTGCAGGAAGGCTCGGTCGTGCACGGCGCGGTCAAGAACCTCACCGATTACGGTGCGTTCGTCGACCTCGGCGGCATCGACGGGCTGCTGCACATCACCGACATGGCGTGGAAGCGCGTCAAGCACCCCTCCGAGGTGGTGAAGGTCGGCGACGAGATCGACGTCCGCATCCTGAAGTTCGACCGCGAGCGCTCGCGCGTCAGCCTGGGGCTGAAGCAGCTCGGCGCCGATCCGTGGGAGAACATCGCGCGGCGCTATCCGCCGCACACCCGCGTGTTCGGCAAGGTGACCAACATCGCCGACTACGGCGCCTTCGTCGAGATCGAGGACGGCGTCGAAGGCCTGGTGCACGTGTCGGAAATGGACTGGACCAACAAGAATGTCAACCCGGCGAAGGTCGTGCACACCGGCCAGGAGGTCGAGGTGATGGTGCTCGATGTCGACGAGGACCGCCGCCGCATCTCCCTCGGCCTGAAGCAGTGCCAGGCCAACCCGTGGAAGGAGTTCGCCGAGAACTACAACCGCGGCGACAAGGTGTCGGGCCAGATCAAGTCGATCACCGACTTCGGCATCTTCATCGGCCTGCCGGGCAACATCGACGGCCTGGTGCACCTCTCCGACATCTCCTGGGACGTCCCGGGAGAGGAGGCGGTGCGCAACTACCAGAAGGGCCAGCAGCTCGAGGCCATGGTGCTCTCGATCGACCCGGAGCGCGAGCGCATCAGCTTGGGGGTACGGCAGCTCGCCAAGGACCCCTTCTCCAGCTACATCGCGGAGTACCCGAAGGGCACGATCGTCAGGGGTGTGGTCAAGGAGGTGGACGCCCGCGGCGCGATCATCGATCTCGGCAACGGGATCGAGGGGCAGCTGCGCGCCTCGGAGCTCGGCCGCGACCGCGTGGAGGATGCTCGCTCGGTGCTGAAGGTGGGCGACGAGGTCGAGGCGAAGTTCACCGGCGTCGACCGCAAGTCGCGGGCGATCTCCCTCTCGATCAAGGCCAAGGAAGCGCACGAGGAGGCCGAGGCGGTGCAGAGCTACCGCTCCTCGGAGTCGGCGCCCACGGGCACGAGCCTCGGGGACCTGCTCAAGGAGCACATCGGGGACCGCAGCTGACCTGACTTTTGCCCGCATCGGGGGCCGCCGACGGCGGCCCCCGTATCGGGCGGCATCGCCTGTAAACATGACCAAGTCCGAGCTCATCGAGATCATCACCGCGAAGCAGAAGC
>DASTAC010000188.1:0-12571 GCA_035713045.1 Steroidobacteraceae bacterium | reverse complement strand
GTGCCCCGCCGCCGCAGGGCGAGGCGGTGTCTTTCAGCGAAGCACTGCTTCGCCCGCCGAGCGACGTTGAGCCAAAAACGACGCTTTTTGGCTCAACGACGCTGGGCCGGGCAGGAGCCCGGATCCAGCGTTTCATACTAGAATATCTCGATGAAAGCGCTCGTCGGCATCATCATGGGCTCCTCCTCCGACTGGGAGACCCTGGGCGGCGCGGCCGAGACCCTGGAGAGGCTCGGCATCGCCCATGAGGTGCGGGTGGTCTCCGCCCACCGCACCCCGGATCTCCTCTTCGAATACGCCGCCAGCGCCCGATCCCGGGGCCTGGAGGCGATCATCGCCGGCGCCGGCGGCGCGGCGCATCTGCCGGGAATGACCGCCGCCAAGACCAGTGTCCCCGTTCTCGGTGTACCGGTGCAGTCGAAGGCGCTGAGCGGCCTCGACTCCCTGCTGTCGATCGTGCAGATGCCGGCGGGCGTGCCCGTGGCGACGTTCGCGATAGGCGGCGCGGGCGCGGTCAATGCGGCGCTCTTCGCGGCCGCCCTCCTGGCGAACAAGTATCCGGCCGTCGCCGAGGCCCTCGAGGCCTTCCGCGCCGGCCAGACGGCAGGGGTGCTGGCGAACCCCGATCCCCGCGCGGCACCGCGCTCATGACCGTCGGCATCGTGGGAGCCGGCCAGCTCGGCCGGATGCTCGCCTTGGCCGGCTATCCGCTCGGCCTCGACTTCCTGTTTCTCGATCCCGCCCGCGATGCGCCCGCGGGCCGCGTGGCCCCGGTTCTGCACGGCCCCTTCACCGACCCGAAGCTGCTCTCGCGGCTCGCGCGCGAGTGCGAAGTCCTGACGTTCGACTGGGAGAACGTCTCCGTCGAGGCGCTGCGCGCTCACGCCGCTTCGGCGAATGGAGCGCGCATCTGCCCCCCGATCGGGGCACTCGCCGCCGCGCAGGACCGCGTGGCCGAGAAGCGGCTGTTCGAGCGCCTCGGGATTCCGACGACGCGCTGGCGGGCGGTCGGATCACGGCGCCAGCTCGAGCGGGCTTTGCGCGACATCGGCGTCCCCGGCGTGCTGAAGACGCGCCGAATGGGGTACGACGGCAAGGGGCAGGTCAGGGTGAGAACGCCCGAGGACGCGCACCGTGGCTGGGAAGCGCTCGGGAAGGCGCCCCTCATCTACGAAGAATGGGTGCCCTTCGATTGCGAGGTGTCCATCATCGGCGCCCGCAGCAGGAGCGGCGAGGTCGCCGTCTATCCGCTGAACGGCAACGTGCATTCGGAGGGCATCCTGCGGCTCACACGCGCCCCCTACGGGCCGCCACGCTGGCAGCGCCTCGCCGCCCGGCATCTCGGGCTCTGTCTGGCGCACTTCCGTTATGTCGGCGTGTTGACCATCGAGTTCTTCGTGCGCGACGGACGGCTCATCGCCAATGAGATGGCGCCTCGCGTACATAACTCGGGACACTGGACCATCGAGGGCTGCGTGACCAGTCAGTTCGAGAATCACCTGCGGGCGATCCTCGATCTGCCGCTAGGGTCGACGCGGGCGGTCGGGTACAGCGCCATGGTGAACCTGATCGGCCGGATCCCGCCCCGTGAGGGGCTGCTCGCCCGCGACGGGCTGCACCTGCACGACTACGGCAAGGAGCCGCGGCCGGGACGCAAGGTCGGGCACTGCACCCTGGTGGAGCCGACCCCCGCCCGCCGGGACCTTCGGGCACGCGGGTTGCTTGCCAAGCTGGCTCCCGGATTGCGCATCCCGTAAGATAAACGTGGAACGAGCCCGGCCAGAGCGGGTCGAATGGCAACCGGCGCGCGGTCTGTCGCCAACAGCGGACATTCAATGTACCTCGACCCGTTCAAACTCAAAGAGCTGCCGTTCCGACTGAGCCCCGACCCTCAGTTCCTCTACCTGTCGAAGCAGCACGCCCGGGCCAAGGCGTACATGGAGTCGACGATCTGGTTCACCGACGGCTTCGTGGTGATCACCGGGGAGATCGGCTCCGGCAAGACCACCCTGATCGAGTCCTTCCTGCGCGAGATCCAGTCGGACGTGGTGGTTGCGCAGATCAACCAGACGCAGGTGTCCTCGGTCGACTTCCTCCAGGCCATCCTGGTGCAATTCGGGTTCTCGCCCTTCAAGATGAAGAAGGGCGAGATCATCGCGACCCTCAACAACTTCCTCATCGAGCAGTACGCCGCCGGCCGCAAGGTGCTGCTCATCGTCGATGAGGCGCAGAACCTCTCGCCGCGCGTGCTCGAGGAGATCCGCCTGCTCTCGGGGGTGGAGACGACGAAGGAGAAGGTGCTGCGCATCATCCTCGCGGGCCAGCCGGAGCTCAACGCGAAGCTCGACGCCCCGGAGCTGGTACAGCTCACGCAGCGTGTGCGCCTGCGCTTTCATCTCACCGCGCTGTCGCAGTCCGAGACCCGCAGCTACATCCAGCACCGGCTGGAGGTCGCGGGGGCGGCCGACCGGGAGATCTTCGCGGAAGACACCTTTGCGGAGATCTTCCGTTTCACGGGCGGCGTGCCGCGGCTCGTGAATACGCTGTGTGATACCGCGATGATGGCGGCCTACGCCGCCGATCGCGGGGTCGTCACGCTGGCGGACATCGAGAGCGCAGTCGGCGAGCTGCAATGGGTGGAGTTCGCGGCCCGCACTCAACAGCAGCTTCGCGCCGCCACCGAGCTCGCGCTGCCGCGCATGCGCTCCGACCCGGAGCTGCCGCCCATGGGCAGGCTCCTGGTCGCGACCGACGGCCGCACGGTGCAGGAGATCACGCTGACCCAGGGCAGGATCATCGTCGGCCGCACGCCCGACAACGATCTGCAGATCGACAGCCGCTTCGTGAGCAGGCACCACTGCCAGATCACGACCTCGGCCAACTCCTCCGTCATCGAGGATCTGAACAGCACGAACGGCATCTACGTCAAATCGCGCCGGGTTCGCCGCCACTACCTCAACGACGGGGACGTGGTGCTCGTCGGCAAGCACGAGCTCATCTACGTGGATGAGCGGCTCGCGCGCACGCGCTCCAACATCAACGATACCGTGCCGGGGCTTCCGGTGCTGCAGCGTGCCGAGGGGACGGCGAGGGAGGAAGAGGTGGAGGAGACGGAAGTCGGGCTCGAGGCGGCGGTCCGCCATCAGTCCTGATCGCGGCGCTGGAGCAGGTCGGGCTGTCGATACTGCGAGCGCAGATCGCGGTAGTCGCGGCGCCTGAGCAGCACCACCACCCCGCCGACGAGCGCGCCCAGCCCCGCGAGGCCGGTGACCAGGCCGGCGGCATGTGTGTCCCCGACGATATAACTGACGCCGAGCGCGGCGAGGCCGGCGCCGATGTAGAGCCACGGCAGGCCTTCGTACATGGGTCTGGAGAGATGCATGGGAGCACACGATACTACGGTGGGGCGGCCGCAGCATCCCCCGCGGATTATGTCAATCCGGCCGCGGATCAGCCGGTGCCGCCGACCGTCAGGCTCTCCACTTTGAGGGTGGGCTGACCGACCCCAACCGGAACGCTCTGCCCGTCCTTGCCGCAAGTTCCGACGCCGTCATCCAGCTTCAGGTCATTGCCCACCATGGTGACGCGGGTGAGGACGTCGGGTCCGTTGCCGATCAGCGTGGCGCCCTTCAGGGGCGCTCCGATGCGGCCGTTCTCGATGGCGTAGGCCTCACTCGCGGAAAAGACGAACTTCCCGGAGGTGATGTCCACCTGGCCGCCTCCGAAGTTGACGGCATAGATGCCGCGCGACACCGAGCGGATGATCTCCTCGGGATCGTGAGGACCGGGTCGCATGTAGGTGTTGGTCATGCGCGGCAGCGTCATGTGCGCAAACGATTCCCTGCGGCCGTTTCCGGTGGGTCGCGCGCCCATGAGGCGGGCGTTGAGCCGGTCCTGCATGTAGCCGCGGAGCACCCCGTTCTCGATCAGCGTGGTGCACTGCGTCGGACTGCCCTCGTCATCGATGTTTAGCGAGCCGCGACGCCGCGACAAAGTGCCATCGTCGACGACGGTGCATTCCGGAGCCGCGACCCGCTCGCCGATACGGTTGGCGAATGCGGAGGTCCCCTTGCGGTTGAAATCGCCCTCGAGGCCGTGGCCGATGGCCTCGTGCAGCAGGATGCCCGGCCAGCCGGGCCCGAGCACGACCGTCATGGGGCCTGCCGGGGCGGGCACCGCCTCCAGATTGATCAAGGCCTGCCGCGCCGCCTCCCGTCCCAGCGCCAGCGGACGGTCGCTGGCGACGAGATCCGCGAGCGAGTAGCGCCCGCCCGCACCGCAGTAGCCCTGCTCGCGCCGGCCGTCCTGCTCCACCAGCACCGAGACGTTGAAACGCACCAGCGGCCTGACATCCGCGGCGAGCGCTCCTTCACTCGTGGCGATCAGCACCACCTCGTGAACGGCGGTGACGCTCGCAGAGACGTGCACGATGCGGGGATCGATCTTGCGGGTCTCGCGATCCACTCGCTCGAGCCACGCGACCTTGTCCTGATCGGACAGCGTTGCAACGGGATCGTCCGGCAGGTACAGGCGGTGACCCGCCTGCGGCTGCCAGGCGCTGACCCGGCGGTCGCCGCCCTGCACGGCGATGGCGCGCGCGGCGCGGGAGGCTTCCTCCAGCGCGGGCAGGATGATCTCGTCCGAGTAGGCGAAGCCGGTCTTCTCGCCCGCCAGCGCGCGTACGCCTACGCCCTGCTCGATGCTCGCGCTGCCGTCTCTGACGATACCGTCCTCGAGCGACCAGGACTCCTGCCGCGCGAGCTGGAAGTACAAGTCCGCGAAGTCGACGGAGTGGCTGAGCACCTCGCCGAAGATGCGGTCGAGGCGTCCGTCATCGAGGCCGCTCGGCCTGAGGATGAGATCGCGCGCCAGCGACAGGGGGTCCGACATTGCGGGATCGGTCACGACGGGGCTGTTGCGGGTGTCCATGATTGAGCTGTCAGTTGAATACACGGTGAGTGAGCGCCGGAAAACTGCCGCGATCCCGCCGCTGCCGCTCGAGGTCGATCTCGGCGGTGATGCAGCCGCGGCCCCGCGGCAGGCGGTCGAGTACGCGGCCCCAATGATCGACGATCATGCTGTCGCCATAGGTCTCGCGCCCGTTCGGGTGGAAGCCCGACTGCGCCGGCGCCAGCACGAAGCAGAGGTTCTCGATGGCGCGCGCCCGCAGCAAGATCTCCCAGTGCGCCCGGCCGGTCGGCTCCGTGAACGCCGACGGGACGGCGAAGAGCTCCGCCCCCGCGGCACTCAGCTGCCGAAAGAGTTCCGGGAAGCGGACGTCGTAGCACACGGAGAGCCCGAGGCGTCCGAGCGGCGTTTCCACCACCACCGGCGTGGAGCCCGGCGCGACATTGGCCGACTCGCGGTAGCTCTCGGCACGCTCGGGCACCCGGATGTCGAACAGGTGGACCTTGTCATAGCGGGCGCGCCGCTCGCCCGCGGAATCATAGACGAGCGATGCGGCGGCGACCCGGCCATCCGGGGCGCCGCGAAGCGGCACGGTGCCGCCCAGGATCCACATGTTCAGCCGGCTCGCGCTTTCCGCCAGGAAGTCCTGCACCGGGCCTCGGCCGTCGTCCTCCGCCACCCGCCGCTTGTCCGCGTCGGAGAGGCCCATGAACGAGAAGTTCTCGGGCAGGGCCGCAAGCTGCGCCCCCCTCCCGGCGGCCTCTTCCAGAAGCGCACGCGCGGCCTGCAGATTGGCTTGGACGTCCGGCCCGGACGTCATCTGTATGGCAGCGGCAAGGGGCATGGCTGGCTACTATGGGGGCGCATGAGACCGCCCGCAATGCCGCGGGCCGCCCTTTCAGGCCGGGACGAGGTCGAACTGGTCGACGCCGTAAAGCCCCTCGACCTGCAGCCGCAGCGGAAGCCCGACCCGGGCCTTGAGCTCGTCCAGCGCTGCCTCGGCCTCGAGCAGCCGCTCGATCACGTCGGGGTGCGCGAGGATCAGGAGCTCGCGCCCGCCAGGGTGCGCGCCCTGACGGAGGATTTCGCGGAAGATCTCGTTGCAGACGGTCTCCGGCGTCTTGACGAAGCCACGCCCGGCGCACGATCGGCAGGGCTCGCAGAGCAGGTGCTCGAGGCTCTCGCGCGTGCGCTTGCGCGTCATCTCGACCAGCCCGAGCGGCGAGAGGCTGACGATGCGCGCCTGCGCGCGGTCGCCGGCGAGCGAATGCTCGAGCGCCGCAAGCACCTGGCGACGGTGCGACTCGTCGTGCATGTCGATGAAATCGATGATGATGATGCCGCCGAGATTGCGCAGCCGAAGCTGCCGCCCGATGGAGGCAGCCGCCTCCAGGTTGGTGCGGAAAGTGGTCTCCTCCAGGTTGCGGTGCCCGACGTAGCCGCCGGTGTTGACGTCGATGGTGGTCATCGCCTCGCGCTGATCGATGACCAGGTGCCCGCCCGATTTCAGCGGCACCTGACGCTCGAGTGCCTTGCCGATTTCCTCCTCGATGCCGTGCAGATCGAAGATTGGCCGCGGGCCGGCATGCAGCTCGATCCGCGCGCCGCTCGCCGGCATGAACTCCGCCGCGAACGCGCTCATGCGGGCATGCTCCGCCGCCGAGTCCACCAATACGCGCACGACGCCGCGCGAGAGCTCGTCCCTCAGGATGCGCAGCGGCAGCGGCAGATCCTCGTGCACCAGCGTGCCGGGGGGCGTCTCCGTCGCGCGCTTGCGCACATGGCGCCAGAGCTTGCGCAGGTAATCCATGTCCTCCCGCAGGCTCTCGATCGCCACGCCCTGCGCCGCGGTGCGCAGGATATAGCCGCCGTCCGCTTCCGCGCTCCGCAGCTGCGCTGCTGCCGTCTTCAGGCGCTGGCGCTCCCCCTCGTCCTCGATCCTCGAGGACACGCCGATGCCATCGCCCCGCGGCAGATAGACGAGAAAGCGCGCCGGCAGCGTGATGTAGGTCGTGAGCCGCGCTCCCTTGGTCCCGATCGGGTCCTTGATCACCTGCACCAGGATGTCGTCTCCGGGACTTAGCAGCCGGCGCACGTCTTCGACGACAGGCGCCGCGCCGAGGGGCGCCAGCCCGACGACGGTCTCGTCGGGCGGCCTCACGATGTCCGCAGCGTGCAGAAACGCCGTGCGCTCCAGCCCTATGTCGATGAACGCCGCCTGCATGCCCGGCAGCACGCGGGTGACCCGGCCCCGATAGAGATTGCCCACAAGCCCGCGGCGGCTGCGCCGCTCGACGTGCAGCTCCTGCGCGATGCCTTCTTCCACGAGCGCGGCGCGGGTCTCGGTAGGTGCCACGTTGACCAGGATTTCCGCGGTCATCGGGTCGCTCCGATCCAGTAGCGGATCCCCGCCTCCCGCAACAGGTCGGCCGTCTCGCGGAGCGGCAGTCCCATGACGGCGGAATAACTGCCGCTCAAGGCCGCGACGAACACAGCGCCGTATCCCTGGATGGCGTAGCCCCCCGCCTTGTCCCGCGGCTCGCCCGTTTCCCAGTAGGCCTCCATCTCCTCCCGACTGATGCTCCGGAACGTCACGGAGCTGCAGTTGACGCGCAGCGCGACGCCAGAGCCGGTGGCGAGCGCCACCGCGGTCAGCACCTGATGTGTCCTGCCGGCGAGCGCCGCCAACATGGCGAGCCCGTCGGCGCGGTCCGCCGGCTTGCCGTAGACCGCACCGTCCAAAACGACCGTGGTATCCGCAGCAAGCACCGGCAGAATTTCCCCGCGCTCTCGCACCGTGGCTGCCTTCAGCCGCGCGAGGCGTGCTACGTAGTCGGCGGCCGATTCGTCGGGCACCAGACTCTCATCGACATGGGCCGCCACAACGGTGTGCGGCACGCCGATCTGCGCCAGCAGCTCGCGGCGCCGCGGCGACATTGACGCGAGGCAGACAACGGGTTCCGCGGCGTGAGAGTGAGTCACGGGCATCCATCGCGATGATACGGGTGATGGGTCAGTATGCTCATCGCGCGATAGAGCTGCTCCGCCAACACGACGCGCACCAGCGCATGGGGCAGCGTCAGGCGCGACAGGGAGAGGGTCGTGTCGCTTCGCGCCAGGACCTCCGCCGCAAATCCGTCGGGACCGCCGATCAGGAACGCGAGGTCGCGCCCCTCCCGCATCCGGCCCGCGAGCCATTCGGCAAGCTCCCGGGTGCTCATCTGCGTGCCGCGCTCGTCCAGCGCCACGACCCATTCGGCGGGACGCAGCGCCGCCGTCAGCTTGCGCGCTTCGGCCTCGACGGCCTTGCGTGGGCTCTGGCCGGCGCTGCGCGGGCCCGGCTCGATCTCGAGCAGCGTGAGCTTCAGGCGCGATCCGAGGCGGCGCGTGTAATCAGCGTAGGCTTCGCGAACCCAGGACGGTGGGCGGGTGCCCACCGCTATGAGTCGGGCTCGCACCGAGCCCGCGGATCAGGAATGTCCCGCCGCGTGCGCCGCGCTCTCATGGAGCGCGGTGCCGGGATCCCACAGCCGCTCCAGGCCGTAGAACTCGCGGACGCGGGGCAGCATCACATGCACGACGACGTCCTGCAGATCGACCAGCACCCACTCTCCCTCTGTCTTCCCCTCGGCGCCGAGCGGCCGGAATCCGTTGCGCTTGGCCTGCTCGATCACATGGTCCGCAATGGACCGCACGTGCCGGTCGGAGGTCCCGGAAGCGACGATCAGGGTGTCGGCAATGTCGGTGAGGCCGCGCACGTCCATGACTTTGACGTTCACGGCTTTCATGTCGTCGAGGGCGGAAGTGACGGCCTGGAGCAGGGTCGGCGCGCTGCAGGGCGGGGACGCCGAGCTGCGGGGCTGTGATGAGGGTCTGGGGGACCTGGGAGCCTGCGCGGAAGAGCCGCGGCGACGGACTGTGCGGGTGGTCATGTGAGGAAGGGATCTCTCCTGTGTCAAGAATCACTGTCGAGCATAGCACCGACTCTCCCGCAGGATCACCCGCACTTCATCCGGCACGAGGTACCGCGGGTCGCGGCCCGAGACGACGAGCTGGCGCAGCTCCGTCGAGGAGATCTCGAGCTGCGTCACGGCATGCACGTAGATGCGGCCTGCGGTCCTCTCATGCAGCTCCCGGACCGTGCCGGTGCCATGATCCACCATGACCTCCCCGAGCGGTCCCATGGTCGGCGCCTTCCAGCCCGGCCGGTGAGCGACCACGATGTGCGCGAGCCCCAGGAGGTCGCGCCAGCGGTGCCAGTTCGGAAGCCCGAGGAATGCGTCCATGCCGAGGAGCAGGCACAGGGACCGATGCGGATACTCTGCCCGCAGCTCCGTCAGGGTATCCACGGAGTAGGACACGCCGGTACGGCGGACCTCGCGGTCGTCGACGACGAACGCCGGTTGATCGGCCACGGCCGCCTGCACCATCCGCAACCGCAGCTCCGCCGGGGCGAGCGGCTGGTCGCGATGTGGTGGACTGCCGGTCGGCAGAAAGCGCACCTCCGCCAGTCGCAGCTCCTGCCAGAGCTCGAAAGCCGTGCGCAGATGGCCGTAATGGATCGGATCGAAAGTGCCGCCAAAAAGACCGATGGGTTGCATCGCGACGCTGCCCGTGCCCGGTGCCCCGCAGCCCGGGGCACCCTGAAGGTCGTCCTATTTGAACATGGACCGCGGCGCGGGTACCGCCGACCGGCCGCAAATATCGGCGGCGAGCAGCGCCATCTCGTCCCAGGCATCGCCCTGCAGCCGGCCCTTGATCATGCGGTCGGCGCGGGCAGCGCGCAGGGTGAGCCCCCGGAACGACAGGCGCGACGCGCGGCGCACGGCCTTGTCCAGAGCGGCGCTCTGGCGCTGCCATCCGCCCCTCGCCCGGCTCTGGCCCGGACTCGCGGCGGCGCCCCAGATGTCCCGCAGCGCCTTGGTCAGCGCCCAGAGCACCAGCGTCGCCTCGGTTCCCTCGGAGCGCAGCCCCGCGAGCACCCTCAGGGCGCGCTGCGCGTCGCCTTCGAGTACGGCCTCAGACAGCCGGAAGACGTCGAAACGGGCGCTGTCTCCCACGCTGGCGAGCACCGTCTCGGGTGAGATGGCTCCGTCCGGCGCCAGGAGGCGCAGCTTTTCCAACTCCTGATGAGCGGCGAGCAGGTTGCCCTCCGTGCGCTCGGCGAGCAGGGCCAGCGAGTCGTCGTCGACTTCGAGCCGCAGCCGGCGGCAGCGTCCCCGCAGCCACCCGACGAGCTTGTCTGCCTCGACGGGCCAGACCGGAATCCAGCCGCCGCGGGATTCCAGCGCCCGAAACCACTGTGCGCCCTGCGCATCGCGATCGAGGCGCGGCGTGAGAACCAGCATCAGGGTATCCGGGTCGTCTCTCTCCAGGAGGCTCGACAACGCATTGTTGCCGGCCGTGCCCGGACGACCGCTCGGCAAACGCAGCTCGAGCAGCCGGCGCGATCCAAACAGGGACAGATTGCCCACGGACGCGCGCACGTCGTCCCAGTCGGACCCGCGCTCGAGAAAATGCACCTCGCGCTCGGTGAAGCCTGCCGCGCGCGAGCGCGCGCGGATCGCATCCGCCGCCTCGGCGGTGAGCAGCGGCTCGTCGCCCGACACCAGATAGGCCGGCAGCAGGCGCTGCTGCAGATGCGCAGCGAGGGCATCGAGGGTGAGCTTCAACCGGGTTCCGCCGTGATGGGATGCGTCATTATCGGCGATTCCGCTGCTCCTTGCCCACCACGGGCTTGCGCCGAGCCGCGGCCGCCCTCAGAGCAGCAGCCCGAGCCCCACGCCGGTGTAGTTTGAGAATCCGCCGAGGCTGCCCTGGATCCGCACGCCCTCCTCCAGATCCACCTCGAAGTCCGGCGTGAGCAGATATTGCACGCCGCCGTCGGCGTCGGTCCCCCAACCCTGCAGGTAGCCGGAGTGCGACTGTCCGTAGATCTCGGCATAGAACTGCAGCCGCGACGTCGACTGCCACGTCGCCACGAGATCGGGATTGAAGCTCTGAAACCGCTGACCGCCCGCCGCGGTGGGCTCCGTCTGCGAAGTGACCCCCACCATGAGCGAGACCCCGAACGGACCCTCCCCATAGCTCACGATCGCATTGAGCGCACCGCCGACGCCGTGGCTGCCGAAAGTGCTGTCGCCGGAGGGAAGCGTCACCAGCGCCTCATCGGTCCATTGCCACCGGTCCGTGTAGCCGACCAGGTGTTTGATGCCGACGGTCGTCGCGCCGAAGCCGCGCATGGTCGCGCCCGCAATGCCCGGCGCGGCATCGACCGACTGGTATTGAAAGCTCGGCGGCAGCCATACGAACTCCGAATCATCCGGCAGTCCGAATCGCAGCTCGAGATTCGGCAGCGTGTCGATCCTGCCTCCCGGCGCTCCGTACAGGTTGCCCGCCGTCGCGCCGGCCTCGATCACCGCCATCCCCTGCGGCACGACGCAGGTGGAGTCGCCCACGGTCGGGCGGTCGAGCAGGCCGAGGAGTCCCGACGGTCCGGCGCAAGGAAGTACCGCCATGGCGGCGCGAGCCGCCGGGACGGACGTCGAGGCGAAGACGGTGAATGCCAGGACAGACCATGCTCGCTGCTGCTTGTTCAACAAGCTCTCCTCTCGTGACTGATCAATTGAGGGCCGGAGCGCGACTAAGTTTCACTCGAAGTCGCAATACCATGCGGGTAGGATTGCCCGGCCATGCCAACATTACCGCAATCCGGCGCGCGGCGGCGCCTCTATCCGCCGGTCAAACCGTACCGGTCGGGCTTTCTGCGCGTCTCGCCGCTGCACGAACTATATTTCGAGGAGTGCGGCAACCCTGAGGGCAAGCCCGCCGTGTTCCTGCACGGCGGCCCGGGCGGCGGCACCGAGCCCCGGATGCGCCGCTTCTTCGATCCGGCCCGCTACCGGATCGTCCTGCTCGATCAGCGCGGGTGCGGCAAGAGCCGCCCGCACGCCAGTCTCGTGGACAACACCACCTGGCACCTGGTCGATGACATCGAGCGCGTGCGGGAGCATCTGGGCATCGAGCGCTGGCTGGTGTTCGGCGGCTCGTGGGGCTCCACACTGGCGCTGGCGTACGCCGAGACTCATCCCGAGCGCGTGACCGAGCTCGTGCTGCGCGGCATCTTCATGCTGCGGCGCTGGGAGCTCGAGTGGTTCTACCAGAACCCCGGAGGCGCAGGCGCCCTGTACCCGGACCTGTGGGAGCACTACGCCGCGGCAATTCCGCAGGCCGAGCGGGCTGACATGATGCAAGCCTATTACGTGAGGTTGACCAGTGAGAATCCCGAGGTGCGCAGGCAGGCGGCGAGGGCCTGGAGCACCTGGGAGGGCGCCACCAGTTATCTACGAATGGCGCCCGACTACATCGCGAGACTGCAGGAAGACAAGGTCGCGGACGCATTCGCGCGCATCGAGTGCCACTATTTCGTCAACCGCGGATTCTTCCGCAGCGACGCCCAGCTCCTCGACGACGTCCACCGCATCCGGCACATCCCCGCCGTGATCGTCCAGGGCCGCTACGATGTCGTCTGCCCCATGAGGAGCGCGTGGGACCTGCACCGCGCCTGGCCCGAGGCGGACCTGCGCATCGTGCCCGATGCCGGCCACTCCGCCTTCGAGCGCGGCAACCTGCATGAGCTCGTGCTGGCCACCGACCGCTTCGC
>DASTAC010000187.1:0-7401 GCA_035713045.1 Steroidobacteraceae bacterium | reverse complement strand
CCTGCAATCCCCGCACCTCGGCGACGCCCATCCGGGTGACGAGATAAGGATCCTCGCCGAAGGTCTCCTCGATGCGTCCCCAGCGGGGGTCGCGCCCAAGGTTGATGACCGGCGTCAGGAGCAGTTGCACGCCGCGGGCTCGCGCCTCGCGTGCGACCACCGTGTAGACCTGGGTGATGAGCGCCGGATCCCAGGTGCTGCCGAGCGCGATCGCCTGGGGAAAGCTCGTGGCGTCCCGCGCCATGTAGCCGTGCAGGCCCTCGCCGTGAAAGAGCGTCGGAATGCCGAGGCGCGTGTCGTCCATCGAGTAGCGTTGCACCGCATTGACGAACGCGACCGTCTGGGCCGGGTCGCGGAAGACGTTCTTCAGCGGATCGTTGGCCTCGAGCGGTACGCGGTCGCTCGGGCGCGCCACCTGCCCGATGCCGTAGGGAAAGAGGCGCGCCGCCTTGGCGGGATCGAAGTTGCCGTTCGCATCCTCGACCTCGCCCTTGTCCTGCCAGATGCAGGAGAGCTGCGCGATCTTCTCCTGCAGCGTCATTCTGGAGAGGAGGTCGTTCACGCGGGCCGCAATCGGGGCGTGAGCGTTCTTGTAGAGCGGTCTGTCACCGGCGCTGGCGTTGGGGCTCGCGAGCGCGGCGGCCAGGATCATAGCCAGGGTCATCGCCACGGGGATCGCCAAGGGGATCGCCAGAGTCACGGCCGAATTCCGGACCGAAGTCATGGGCGAAGGCATGGGCGACGTCACGGCAGAGGCCTTGATCCGCGCGATGATGCGAGCCGGCGCGGACGGGCGGAGGCGGTCCGCGGCGCGTGCACCGCACGGGCGCCGTACGGCGCCGGAAATGCTCGGATGCGACAAGATCTTCCCCCTCTCTCGATGCCGTCCGCCGGATTGGTACCGATATCATATACAATCCCGGGCGCGATCTCATGATCGGCCGGCTCGGGCGTCGCCGGCGGCGGAGGGCTCATCGCTTCGGGGGAAATCAACGCGGGCGTGAGGGTCGAGCGGGTGGGGAGCGTGCGCTGGCGCATCTGCGCGCTCCTCTTCTGGGCGACGACGCTCAACTACATCGACCGCCAGGTGCTCGGCGTGCTCGCGCCCAGCCTCGGGCATGCGCTCGGCTGGACGCAGGTCGACTACGGCTACATCGTCACCTCCTTTCAGGTCGCCTACGCCATCGGACTGATGTTCTCGGGCGCGGTGATCGACCGTCTGGGCACCCGCATCGGGTATGCGCTCGCCATCGGTGTCTGGGGCCTCGCGGCGGCGAGCCACGCGCTGGCGCGCACGGTGATTGAGTTCGCGGCCGCCCGCTTCGCGCTGGGTCTCGGCGAGGCCGGCAACTTCCCGGCCGCGGTGAAGACGGTGGCGGAATGGTTTCCGCGGCGGGAGAGGGCGCTCGCCACCGGGCTCTTCAACGCCGGCTCCAACATCGGGGCCGTGCTGGCGCCGATCGCGGTGCCGGTGGCTGTATCGCTCTGGGGCCTGCGCTCGGGATTTCTGATCACGAGCGTCCTCAGCGCGCTCTGGCTCGTCACCTGGCTCCGTTACTATCGACCGCCGCAGCAGCATCCGGCGCTCTCGGCGCGGGAGCTCGAGTACATCCGCAGCGATGCGGGCGAGGGGGCCGCGGCGGCGCCAACACGCGTGCGCTGGCTGCGGCTGCTGCGGTATCGGCAGACCTGGGCGTTCGCCGCCGGCAAGTTCCTGACCGATCCGGTGTGGTGGTTCCTGCTCTTCTGGCTGCCGAAGTTCCTGCATCACCGCTACGGGCTCGACCTCATCGAGCTCGGGCCGCCGCTCGTCGCGATCTTCGTGATGGCCGATGCCGGCAGCATCGGCGGCGGTTGGATCGCCGGGCGTCTGATGAGGATGGGATGGAGCGTCAATGCGGCGCGCAAGACCGCCATGCTCCTCTGCGCGCTTGCGGTGGTGCCGATCGTGCTCGCGCCGCGCATTCACGAGCTCTGGGGCGCGGTCGCGATCATCGGGCTCGCGGCGGCGGCCCACCAGGGCTGGTCGGCCAATCTCTTCACCACGGCCTCCGACCTCTATCCGACCGCGGCGGTCGGCTCGGTCGTGGGGCTCGGCGGGTTCGCCGGGGCGGTGTCGGGCGCGCTGGTCTCGACCGCGGTGGGTCATCTGCTGCAGGCGACCGGCAGCTACGCGCTCCTCTTCACGGTCGCCGGGTGCATGTACCTCACGGCTCTGGGAGTGATCCAGCTGCTGGCGCCGCGGCTCACTCCGGCGGTGCTGCAGCCGTGAGGGGACCTCAGAGCTTGTACGCTTGCTTCGGCAGCGTGTAGGCGAGGTCGTGCGCGACCTGGGCGGCCTCATCCTCCGGGAGGCGGTGCTCGGCGATGAGACGGGCGAGGAAGGCGCAGTCGATGCGCCGGGCGGCATCGTGGCGGGCGGGAATCGAGAAGAATGCGCGGGTGTCGTCGTTGAAGCCAACGGTGTTGTAGAAGCCCGCGGTCTCCGTCGTCTGCTCGCGAAAGCGCATGAGCCCCTCGGGGCTGTCGTGAAACCACCACGCCGGCCCCAGCCTGAGCGCGGGGTAATGGCCGGCGAGGGGTGCGAGCTCGCGGCTGTAGGCGGACTCATCGAGGGTGAAGACGATGAGGGTGAGCGCGCGCTCGTTGCCGAAGCGGTTGAGCAGGGGCCGAAGCGCGCCCACGTAGTCCGTCGCCATCGGAATGTCGCCGCCGATGTTGGGACCGAAGCGGCGGTGCAGCGGCAGGTTGTGGTTGCGCCAGGCGCCGGGATGGATCTGCATCACGAGCCCGTCATCGAGGCTCATCCGCGCCATCTCGGTGAGCATCTGCGCGCGGAAGGCCTCCGCATCGGCGCCCGGCGCCTCGCCGCGGCGCGCGCCGCGCACGATCCGCTCGAAGAGCGCCTGCGCTTCGCGATCGCTCAAGTCCGCGGTTCTCGCCGTCGGGTGACCGTGGTCGGTGGACGTCGCGCCCATTTGGGCGAAGAAGGCGCGGCGCTTGCGGTGCGCTGCGAGATACCCGGCCCAGGAGCCCGTGTCCTCGCCCGTGATCTCGGCCAGGCGCGCGAGGTGGTCCGCGAACCCGGGGGTTTCCGGGTCCATCACCGGATCGGGCCGGTAGGCGCTCACGATGCGCCCGTGCCAGCCGCTGGCGCGGATCGCGGCATGGGCCGCGAGGTCATCGAGCGGCGACTCGGTGGTGGCGAGCACCTCGATCCCGAAGCGCTCGAAGAGCGCGCGCGGTCGGAAGGCCGGGCGCGCGAGCCGCTCGTGGATCCGGTCGTATGTACGATCGGCGTTCGCGGGCGCGAGCGGGATCTCGCTCTCGAACACCTCGCTCAGCACCCAGTCGAGCCACAGGCGGCTCGGGGTGCCGCGAAAGAGATGATAGTGCGCCGCGAAGAGGCGCCAGACCTCGCGCGGGGTGCGCGGGCCTGGGGCCTCGCCGCCACGGATGGCCGGCGGCACGGCTTGCGGCACGAGGCCGAGCTCCTCCAGGCTCAATCCCTGGCTGTAGAGCATGCGCGTGATGTAGTGATCCGGCGTCAGCAGGAGCGAGACCGGATCGCCGAACGGAGCATCGTCGGCGAACCAACGCGGGTCGGTGTGGCCGTGCGGGCTGATGATGGGCAGCGCCCGAATGCTGTTGTAGAGTCGGCGGGCGATGGCGCGTGTGCCGGGATCCGCGGGCAAGAGGCGGTCCGGATGCAACGCGCCGGCCGCGTTCCCACTGGAGTCATCATTCATGATCAATCCTCAGGGTGAGTCGCCCGGGTCCGTCCGCGAGCCGCAGGGATCCTCCCGCGAGCGCGAGATTACCGCGGCGCGCGTCATCGTGACCTGTCCGGGGCGCAATTTCGTGACGCTCAGGATCGAGACGCGCTCGGGCGTCACCGGCCTCGGCGATGCCACGCTCAACGGCAGGGAGCTCGCCGTCGCGGCCTACCTCGAGCACCACGTCATCCCGAATCTCATCGGGCGCGATGCCGGACGGATCGAGGACACCTGGCAGTTCCTCTACCGCGGCGCCTACTGGCGGCGGGGACCCGTGACCATGACGGCCATCGCAGCAGTCGACGTGGCTCTCTGGGACATCCTCGGCAAGATGGCGGGACTGCCGCTGTACCGTCTGCTCGGCGGCCGCTCTCGCGAGGGCGTCCTGGTCTATGGACATGCCAACGGCCGCGACATCGAGGAGGCGACCGCGGAGGTCGGACGGTATCTCTCGATGGGCTATCGGGCCGTGCGCGCGCAGTGCGGCGTTCCGGGAGTGAAGAAGCCCTACGGCGTCTCCAGGCTCAAGGACGCGTACGAGCCGGCCGAGAGCGAGCTGCCGCTCGAGACGGAATGGTCGACACCGGCCTATCTCGAGATCGTGCCGAAGCTCTTCGAGCGGCTGCGGGCCGATCATGGCCGCGCGGTCGAGCTGCTGCACGATGCGCACCACCGCCTGACGCCGGTGGAGGCCGCGCGCCTCGCGCGCGACCTCGAGCCGCACCGGCTTTTCTGGCTCGAGGATGCGACCCCGGCGGACAACCCGGATGGCTTCGAGCTCATCCGCCGCCACTCGGTCACGCCGCTCGCGGTCGGCGAGGTATTCAACTCGATCTGGGACGGCAAGCGCCTCATCGAGGGGCGCCTGATCGACTTCATTCGCTCGACGATCGTGCATGCGGGCGGCATCACGCACGTGCGCCGCATCGCCGACTTCGCCGCCATGCACCAGGTGCGCACCGGCTTTCACGGCGCGACGGATCTCTCGCCGGTCACCCTGGGGGCGGCGCTGCACTTCGACACCTGGGTGCCCAACTTCGGCATCCAGGAGTACATGCGCCACAGCGCGCAGACCGACGAGGTGTTTCCGCACGACTATGTCTTTCGCGACGGCCGGCTGCATTGCGGCGAGAGCCCGGGTCACGGCGTCACCCTCGATGAGAAGCTCGCGGCGCGCTTTCCCTACAGCCCGAGGCAGCTGCCGGTTGCGCGCCTGGAGGACGGCTCGATGTGGGACTGGTAAGGGTCACTGGCAAGGGGCGCGTGCGGCGCGCGGGAGGCATGAGGGACGCGATTCCCGTGCCCGGCGCGGCTCCGGGCCGGGCGCCTGGCCGCAGGAGCCGGAATCATCTGGGCACGGTGACATCGGCGGGCGGACAGCCCGGATCGCTTCCCGAGCTCTCGACGTAGGGCACGCAGAACGCCTCGTAGTGAGCGAGCGTGTCGGGCGGTGGCTTTGCGCCCGCGGGCAGCGGCAGGTGCGAGATCGACTGGAAGTAGGCGATGCTCGCGTCTCGCCACCATTCGGCGTCCCTCTGCTCGATCGCAAGGAAATCCGCCGTCATGCGATATCGCTGCGGATCCACGTACGCGGAGAGGCCGCTCCAGGTCCTGCGCGCCTGCTTCACCCACTCGACGCCGCGCTCATAGTGCAGCACCAGCGAGTCCCACAGCGTGCGGCCCGAGCGCAGGCGATAATTCCAGGGCAGATGATGGAACCAGAGGAGGAGGTCCTCGGGACAGGTCGCAAGGCTCCCGAACCGCGCCGCGACGTGCGGTGAGTACTGCGCGATCGCATCGCTCCCGCTCGCCGTGCGATCGAAGCCGATGCCCTGCGCATCGGCATGGCTGTAGTAGGTGCTGCTCCAGTCGGGCGGCATTCCCTTGCCGGGCGCGACCCACGGCCCTGGCCCGAAATGCGTGCCGGGGGCCATCTGGCTCGCGAGCCCGAGCGGAGTCATGTAGTCGACCGCTGCCTCGCGCGATCCCATCATCATGCGCACCACGGGCGTCACGAGCCGCGGGTCGTTGGTGAAGGTCATCCTGACCCACTCCCCGGCGATGCGCCGCGCCGAGAGATCGGGGTTCCAGGCGAGCCGCCCGAAGACGTACCAGTTGGCCTGATTGAAGATCGATCCGCACCAGTTGCGGTCGGACCCGATGTTGGCGACGCCGGCGATCGCGGTCAGCCGCTCGCCGTAGAGCGAGCCGTCGATCACCCGCGCCACGGTCGATCCACGGCCTTCGGCCCAGGTGTCCGCGCGCAGCACCTCCTCGAAGAGGGGGCCCAGGTAGACGATGCTCGTCTGCTGCCCGAGGTACTCCTTGGTGATCTCGAGCTCGAGCATGAGGTTCGTGTGCGGCATCGCGCCGAAGAGCGGATGGAAGGGCTCGCGCGGCTGGAAGTCGAGCGGGCCGTTCTTCACCTGCACGAGCACGTTGTGCGCGAACTTCCCGTCGAGGGGCTTGAAGATGTCGTAGGCCTGGCGGATGCGATCCTCCGAGTGCGGGCTCGTCGAGTAGACGAAGGCCCGCCACATGACGATGCCGCCGTGCGGGGCGAGGGCGCGCGCGAGCAGGTTGGCGCCCTGCGCCTGCGTGAGGCCGTAGTCTTCCGGTCCCGGCTGTCCCTCGGAATTCGCTTTCATGAGAAACCCGCCGAAGTCGGGGATCTGCCGATAGATCGCATCGACCTTGGCCCGCCACCAGGCCTGCACCCTGGGATCGAGAGGGTTGGCGGTCCGGAGCTTCCCGAGCGTCATCGGTTCGCTGAAGGGGACGGAGAGGTACACGCGGATGCCGTACGGGCGCAGCACGGAGGCGATCGCAGCGACCTTCCCGAGATAAAGCGGTGTCAGGACGAAGGGACTGGCGTTGACGTTGTTGAGCACCGCGCCGTTGATGCCGATCGAGGCGCAGGCGCGCGCATAGTCGGTGTAGCGCGGCGAGAGGTACTGCGGCAGGCTCTGCCAGTTCCAGATCGAGCCGCCCGCATAGCCGCGCTCCACCGTGCCGTCGAGATTGTCCCAGTGATCGAGGATGCGGCGGCGGATCTTGGGGCGCGAGGTGATGTCGAGATGCGCGAGGGGCTCGCGCGTCTGCAGGAGCCTCAGGAACCGGAACGCGCCGTAGAGGACGCCGGTATCGGTGTTCGCCGCGATCACGATGCTGTCGTGGCCGTCGATCCTGGCGCCTCGGATCACATACCCTTCCGATCCGATGGCCGACAGATCGAGCCTGAGCGCAGCGATGGCCGGTGAGGAGCGGGGCGTCCCGAAAACAATCGCGCCCGAGCGCCTCACGTGGCGGACCTCTCGGGGCGTACCGCCCAGCATGCCTGTGAGGCCCCGCAGGAGCTCCGCTCGTGCGGCTCTCAGCGTGGGGGAGAGCGATGGCGCGACGGGGTTGGCGGCCGCCGCCGGGCCGGGGCTGACAATCTCCGTGACCGATTCCCGATACCGCGCGAGCCACGCGCCGTGTATCGGCACATAGCGCAGCCATAGCCGGTAGCCGTCCGAGGCGTCAGCGGCGGCGCCCGCTTCGCTCCAGCCGTGCGCTCGGGCGCTCAGCGGTGCCAGAGAGCAGAGCAGCATCGCCAGCAACAGCGTCAGATGCGCCGCCGCCG
>DASTAC010000186.1:0-5661 GCA_035713045.1 Steroidobacteraceae bacterium | reverse complement strand
GGTATTGCGCCATGGGGATGAAGACACGACGCGGATCTATGCGAAGGTGGATATGAGGCGCCTACGCGCCTTGACGCTCCGGTGGCCGGGAGGTGTGTCATGAGCGCGCTGCGCGACCACCTCCGGGACTATCTTGCTTTGCGCCGAGCGCTGGGATTTCGGCTCGTCGAAGGGGAGTGCTACCTCAAGTCCTTCTGCGCGTTCATGGATGCCCGCCACGAGGCGGTTGTCACGACGCGACTCGCTCTTCAATGGGCGACCGCGCCGGCAAACATTCGACCGACCTCGTGGGCCGGGCGGCTCACGACGGTGCGACAGTTCGCCCGGTATCTCCATGGTTTCGAGCCCCGAACGGAAGTGCCAGCTCGGCAGCTCCTGCCGTTTCCGCCGAAGCGCTGTAAGCCCTACCTGTATTCGGCACGGGAGATCGTTAGGCTGATGGCGGCGGCCCGCAGCATGCCCTCCCGTCAGGAGCTTCGCCCCTGGACGATGCATACGCTCATCGGCCTGCTGGCGGTCACCGGCATGCGGCTGAACGAAGCGCTCGCCCTGAGGCGCGAGGACGTAGACCTCGAGACCGGCGTGCTGACGATTCGCGGTAGCAAATTCCTGAAGTCTCGGCTTGTTCCACTTCATTCCTCGACTTGTCGTGTGCTCGCACGCTATGCCCGCCGTCGCGACGAGCTGCTCGACCGACGCGACGCGCGGCTTGGGCCGAGGGCACGTCCCCGTGCACCCTACTTTCTGCTCACCGGTCGCGGTGGCAAGTTCTGGCAGTCGCAAGTTCATAAGTCCTTCGTCGCCATCTCGCGCACGGTCGGGTTGCGCGGCCAGTCGGACCACCGCGGACCTCGCCTGCACGATTTTCGACATCGCTTTGCTACCGAGACGCTCTTGCGCTGGTCGCGTTCCGGCATGGAGATCGAGCGGGAGATGCCGACGCTGTCCACGTATCTGGGACACTCCAATATCAGCGATACGTACTGGTACCTCTCGGCCCATCCGCAGCTCATGCGGCATGCAGCGTTGCGCCTTGAGCGACGCTGGGGAGGTTCCGCATGAACACCGTACCCAGCCTCCCAGGACTCCTGCAGCGGTTCTTCACCGAGCGACTCATGACGCAGCGGCAGGTCAGTACGCACACGATGGCGTCCTACCGCGACAGCTTCCGTTTGCTGCTCCGCTTCGCACAGCGGGAGCGGCACAAGTGTCCCTCGGCCCTCGACCTCACCGATCTTGACGCCGACTTGATCGGCCGGTTCCTGACGGACTTGGAGAAACAGCGTCGCTGCAGCGCGCGTACCCGCAATGCGCGCCTGACCGCTATCCGCTCCTTCTTCCACTATGCGGCGTACCAAGAGCCGGCACTCTCGGAGGGCATTCAGCGCGTCCTTGCGATCCCCTACAAGCGTCTGGCCAAGCCGCTCGTCGCATTCCTCTCCGCATCCGAGATCGAGGCACTGCTCGCAGCCCCGGATCGCGCAACCTGGATTGGACGGCGCGATCATGCCTTGCTCGTGCTGGCCGTCCAAACTGGTCTGCGGTTGTCGGAGCTGACGAGTCTTGACCGCACAGCCCTCATCCTCGGCACGGGGGCCCATGTTCGGTGCCAAGGCAAAGGGCGCAAGGAACGGTGTACTCCGCTGACGGCACCTACGATCGCGGTGCTGAGAGCCTGGCTCAAGGAGCCTGCCAAGCAGGGTGGTGAGATCCTCTTCCCGAACCGCCACGGCGGCCGCCTGAGTTCCGACAGCGTGCAACACCTCGTCAGGAAGTACGTCGATGCTGCCGCGATCCGGTGCCCATCGATCAAGGAAAAACGCGTCTCGCCCCACGTTTTGAGGCACAGCACCGCCATGGAGCTGCTCGGTGCGGGGGTTGACTCGTCGGTGATCGCCCTCTGGCTCGGCCACGAGTCGGTGAACACGACGCAGATCTACTTGCACGCCCACCTCGCTTTGAAGGAGGCCGCACTCGCCAAGACAACGCCGCGGAACGTGAAGCCGGGCCGGTTCCGCCCGGACGACCGACTGCTCACCTTCCTGAACGCGCTCTGAGGGACCCGGACTATGCCGAATGCAGCTCACCGGCCGCACCCCGTCATTCGCAAAAATCGACGCGCTGGAGATACCTGGTGAAGACCATTCGGCATAGTTCCGAACCCGGCATGCTCTACGACATCGGCATCTACTGCATCAACGCCGCGCGCGCGACGTTCGCGGCCGAGCCGACCGAGGTCTTCGCCACCGCGGTGACGCGCCGCGATCAGCGCTTCCGGGAGATCCCGGAGACGGTGGCGGTCGTCATGAAATTTCCGCAGGAACGGGTCGCCTCCTTCACCTGCAGCTTCGGCAGTGCGGACCGCTCCGCCTACGAGATCGTGGGCACCAAGGGGAGCATCACCGTCGACCCCGCCTTCGAGTACGCGCAGGGCGTCGAGTACATGCTGCGCCTCGGCAAGCGCCAGCGCGAGAAGCGCCACGAGAAGAGCGATCAGTTCGCGCCGGAGCTCATCTACTTCTCCGACTGCATCCTGCGCAACTGCGAGCCGGAGCCCTCCGGTGAGGAGGGGATGGCCGACGTCCGCGTCATCGAGGCGCTGAACCGGAGCATCGAGACCGGCAGGTGGGTGTCGCCCGAGCTGCCGCAACGCCGCCGCCGCCCGAGCCTCCGGCAGGAGATCCGCAAGCCGGGCATCCAACCCCCGCCGCTCGTGGGCGGCGTGCATTCCGCGACCATGTAGCAGACCTCCTCCCCCGTAAGGGGGAGGCCCCCACCAGCCGCCGGACACCGCGCACCCCCTCCGCGCGGGCCATACCGCAAAGGCTTGCGGCCCATAACAATTCTCGCCCGACGCCGTCGAACCGCGCGGCTCACGTGCGTCTACTGAGGGGAACTACAAAGGGAGTCTCACCGTGCGCAATCGCACCACCGTTTTCTCATCGCTCCTCGGCATCGCGGCCGCCGCAGCAGCAGCCGCCCTGGCGCTGTCCGGCTGCTCTCAGGATCAGGCAGCGGAGCGGGCGGCACCGCCGCCGCCCCCGCAGGTGCCGGTAGCGCGCGTCATCGCGCGGACCATCACCGACTCCGAGACATTCACGGGCCGCTTCTCGGCCGTACATCACGTCGACGTGCGTCCGCGGGTCACCGGATACATCTCTTCCGTCGACTTCACGGACGGAAGCATGGTGAAGAAGGGCCAGGTCCTCTTCGTGATCGATCCCCGGCCCTACCGGGCCATCTACCAGGAAGCGGCGGCGCAGCTCGAGCAGGCGCACTCGCGGCTCGAGCTGGTGAAGTCCGATCAGGCCCGCGCCATCGAGCTCTATGCCGCCCACGCGGTCTCCCGCGAGGAGCTCGACACCCGCAAGGCCAACGCCACCCAGGCCGAGGCCGACGTCGAGGCCGCGAAGGCCGCCCTCGAGCAGGCCGCGCTCAATCTGAGCTTCACGCGGGTCACTTCGCCGATCACCGGCCGCGTGGGCCGCGCGATCGTCACGGCGGGCAACCTCGTCACGAGCGGACAGACGCTGCTCACCTCCGTCGTGTCCCTGAACCCCATCTACGTCAGCTTCAACGCGGATGAGCACGCGTACCTCAAATTCGAGAAGTACGCGCACGACAAGACTGCCGGAGCCGTGCCCACGGCCGCTGACGGCGGCCAGACGGCGCCGGCCGGACTCGGGAATGCGGTGTACGTGGGGCTGGAGGACGAGAACGGCTACCCGCATCAGGGACGCCTCGTCTTCCTGAACAACTCCCTGGATGCGGGCACCGGCACCATCCGGGCCCGTGCCCTGCTCTCCAACCCCGACGACGTGTTCGTGCCGGGACTCTTCGCCCGCGTCAAGCTGATCGGCAACGAGCACTACAAGGCGGTGCTCGTCAATGACAGTGCCATCGGCACCGACCAGACCGTGCGCTACGTGCTGCTCGTCGGCAAGAACGATCGCATCGAGTATCGCCCGGTCGAGCTCGGTCCGATCGTCCATGGCCTTCGCGTGGTGCGAAGCGGATTGTCTCCCGGAGACACCATCGTCGTGAGCGGCCTGATGCGCGTGCACCCCGGCATGCAGGTGACGCCACAGCTCGTCGCAATGGGCGATGACGATGAGACCTACAGCGTCATGATGGCGCAGAACGCCACCCATCCTCACCCGATCCACCTGGCTGTCGCCGCGGCACCCGCCCGCCAACCGTCCATCCGGGTGAGCCGGTGAAGCTCTCACACTTCTTCATCGACCGACCGATCTTCGCGGCGGTCATCTCGGCCTTCATCACGATCGCGGGCGCGATCGCGATGACCCAGCTGCCGATCAGCGAGTACCCCGAGGTGGTGCCGCCCTCGGTGATCGTGCGCGCCTCCTACCCCGGCGCCAACCCGAGGGTCGTCGCCCAGACGGTGGCGGCGCCGCTCGAGCAGGCGATCGTCGGGGTCAAGAACATGCTCTACATGTCCTCGACCTCGACCATGGACGGGTCGCTCGCGCTCACCATCACGTTCCGGGTGGGGACTGACATCGACCGGGCGCAGACCCTCGTGCAGAACCGCGTCTCCCAGGCCCTGCCGCGCCTGCCCAGCGAAGTGCGCAACCTCGGCGTGACGACGACCAAGAGCTCGCCGAACCTGACGATGGTAGTGCACCTCTACTCGCCTGACGGCCGCTACAACACGCTTTACTTGCGCAATTACGCCGTACGCAACGTCCGCGACGTCCTCAGGCGCCTGCCCGGCATGGGCGACGTGCAGATCTTCGGCGGCGGCAATTACGCCATGCGCATCTGGCTCGACCCGCAGAAGCTGGCCTCGCTCCACCTGACCGCGGGCGATGTGGTCAATGCCATCCGCGCCCAGAACATCCAGGTCGCCGCCGGCCAGATCGGCGCGCCGCCCGACCCCGGCGCCGATTTCCAGCTGGCGCTGAATGCCATGGGACGCCTGCAGACCCCGGCGCAGTTCCGGCAGATCGTGCTCAAGACCGGCGCCGACGGCCAGGTCGTGCGCCTGGGCGATGTGGCGCGAGTGGACATGGGCTCGCAGGCCTACGGCATCCAGAGCTACCTCGACAACAAGAGCGCGGTCGCCATCCCCATTTTCCAGGCCCCGGGCTCCAATGCGCTGCAGCTCTCGGACGAAGTGCGCGCCACCATGGCGCAGCTCTCCAAGACCTTCCCCCAGGGGATGAAGTACGCCATCGTCTATGACCCGACGGTGTTCGTGCGTCAGTCCATCGACGCAGTGGTGCACACACTGCTGGAAGCCGTGCTGCTCGTGGTGCTGGTGGTGATCCTCTTCCTCCAGACCTGGCGCGCCTCGGTCATCCCGCTGATCGCAGTGCCGGTATCCATCATCGGCACCTTCGCGGTGCTGCTCGCGTGCGGATTCTCCATCAACACCCTGTCGCTCTTCGGCCTCGTGCTGGCAATCGGCATAGTGGTCGACGATGCCATCGTTGTGGTCGAGAACGTCGAGCGGCACATCGGCGGCGGACAGACCCCGCGCGAGGCGGCCAAGGCGGCCATGAGTGAGGTCAGCCGCCCGATCATCGCCATCACCCTCGTGCTCTGTGCCGTGTTCGTGCCCGTCGCGTTCGTCAGTGGGCTCACCGGGGAGTTCTACCGCCAGTTCGCGCTCACGATCGCCATCTCGACGGTGATCTC
>DASTAC010000185.1:0-9714 GCA_035713045.1 Steroidobacteraceae bacterium | reverse complement strand
GGAAGCCCGATGTCGAGCAGGGCCACCTCCGGCCCGAAGGCGGCGATCGAGGCGAGCGCCTCCCTGGCGCTGTAGGCGACCCGCGTCTCGTGCCCCTGGAAGGCCAGCAGCATCGAGAGCGACTCTGCCGCATCGGTGTTGTCGTCCACGATCAACACGCGCCGGGAACTGCCTCGCGATGAGGCGGGGCTCGGGAGTGCGGTCCGGGGTCGCGCGATTCGCGGCAGCTCGATCTCGAACGTCGAGCCTCTGCCGAGGCCGGCGCTGCGGGCCGACACGCGCCCATCGTGCATCTGCACCAGTCGCGCCACCAGGGCGAGACCGATGCCGAGGCCTCCTTGCGCCCGATCGAGCGTGCGCTCGCTCTGCACGAAAAGATCGAACACCCGCGGCAGCAGCTCCGGCGCGATGCCGATGCCGGTGTCGGAAATCTGGATGAAGAGGCTCTCCTGGCTGGCCGCCGTCCGGATCGCGATCTGCCCGCCGGGCTCGGTGTACTTGGCCGCATTCGCCAGGATGTTGGCCACACACTGCACCAGCCGAGCGAAGTCGCCGAGCACGTAGAGGGGCTCGCAGGTCGAGGTCGTCATCGAGAGCTTGTGCCTGCGCTCGCGCAGCTGCGGCTCGATCGTCTCCACCGCCTGAGTGATCACCGCCGCGAGCTCCACCGGCTGCTTTCGCAGCTGGATCCGTCCCTGCGTGATCCGCGAGACATCGAGAAGGTCATCGATGAGCCGGGTGAGCTGCGTGACCTGGCGCTTGATCATTCCGATCGCGGCCTGAGCCCTGGCATCGACCGTCACGATGCGCGCGAGCAATTCGCCCGCGGTACCGATCGGGGCGAGGGGGTTGCGCAGCTCGTGCGCCAGCATCGCGAGGAACTCGTCCTTGCGCCGGTCCGCTTCGCTCAATGCCTCCTCGGCGAGCCTGCGCTGCGCGATCTCGCGCTGCGAGGCCTGGTGCAGGCGCGCATTCTCGAACGCGACCGCGGCTTGCGCTGCGACGGCGAGCACGCGCTGCTCGGCCTGCTCGCCGAAGACGCCAGGCTCCGGATGGCCGAAGAGGAGCCCGCCGATGACTTGCCCGGAGGCCGCCTTCACCGGCACGGCGAGATAGCTGCGCACCGGCAGATGTCCTTCTGGCATGCCGTAGTGCGGCGGGCTTCGTCCATAGCGGGGATCGGCGGTGATATCCGCGCTGCGCACGACTCCCTCGCCCCGGAAGGTCGGCCCGAAGACGCTGGTATTGCGGGGGTTCGGAAAGGCGGCGAACGCCTCGCGCGGTGCGCCGGAAAGCGTGTAGAGCAGATACGACTCTCCCTGCTCGTTCTCCACGTTATAGAAGAAGGCTCCGAAGGACGCGCCCGAGAGCTCCGTCGCCGCATCGGTCGCGATCTGCACGACGCGCTCGACATCGAGCTGCGCGGCGACCAGTGCCTGGCTCACCTTTCCGAGCAGCTCCTGCGCTCGGGCCTCCTCGCGCAGCCGCTCCTCGGCGTGCTTGCGCGCCGAGATGTCGATCGCGACCCCGATCATCCGTACGCATCGGCCCCCGGCATCGAATATGCCCTTGCCCTTGGCGGCCACCCACCGGATGAGGCCATCCTCCTTGCCCACGGTGCGATATTCGACGTCGTAGAGGGCACGCCGCTGCGGGTCCTGAGCCGCCGCAAACGCCTCGCTCGTGCGCTGCCGATCGTCAGGGTGCAGACCCGAGTAGAAATCGGCCATCGACACGGGCACGTCCGGAGAGATGCCGAACATGGCTTTGACCCGCGGCGGCCAGAAAAGCGTCTCGTTGACGACGTCGACGTCCCACAGCCCGATCTCGGCCGCTTCGGTGGCGAGGCGCAGTTGCTCCTCACGCTCCCGCAGCGCCTCCTCGGTCTGCAGCAGCGCAAGGGACCGGCCCGCACCTGTCCGCCGGCCTGTCTCGGAAGACATCGTCATCTCGTCTCGGCTGCTCAACGGCCGGCGCCGAGGACCTTCATCAGGCCCTCCACATCGACGGGTTTCACGAGATGCACATCGAATCCGGCGGCATTGGAGCGCAGCTTGTCCTCCGGTTGCCCGTAGCCGCTCAGCGCGATCAAACGCACGGCGGGCAGCATGGCCTTCATCCGCCTCGCGACCTCATAGCCGTCCACGCCTGGCAGTCCGATGTCCAGGAGCACGGCGTGGGGCCTGCGGTCGGCTGATCGCTCCTCGGCCTGGCCGCGGGCGGACGCGGCCGTCTTCGTTGCACTCACCATTGATCCCCGTGATCTCGTACGCGCGCAATCGTCGGCGCGCGCAGCTCTTCCGGTCGCGACGGAGAGCCGGATACTTCTGCCCCGTGGTCGAAGCGCGCCGCTCGGGAGTCCGGCGGCGTCTATTTGGCCCCCATTCTCCTAAAGGTGCCGGGGGGGCCGCAAGATACAGCCCCGGGCGGCCCCACTGCCGATCACAGCCGGGCCTGAGCCGCTTCGCTGCCGGAAGGAGCGCCGGTGCCCCCCGGCCAGCACCTCGGGCATGACGAGGCGCGGTGATTGCGGTCCTCCAACGTCGATTCCGAAAAGTGAGGAGTGAACATGGCGAGTCGCCCATTGACCGTAGTCTCAGGCGCTTCCACCGGCATAGGTCTCGAGCTCGCGCGCGAGTGCGCGCGCAACGGCTTCGACCTTGTCATCGCCGCCGACCGACCGCTCGAGGCCGCGGCGGTGATGCACGCCGCGCGGCGCTAGGAGAGCGACACGACTCCGCTCAGCCGCCGATAGCCGCCCGAACGGAAGAAGAGGACGCCGGCGATCAGGCCGCCGATGCCTACGATCCGGGTGGTGATATTGAACGTCGAGATCGCATAAATGCCGAGCGCGATCAGGCAGATCGCGCTCAGCGCGGGTACGACCGCGTACTCGAGGAAAGTGGCGACCGAGGCCCGATAACTGTGGCGATAGAGCCAGGCGCAGACCAGTCCCGCCAGGCCGTAATAGTAGGAGACCTGGACGGCGATGGCGTTCACCGAGTCGGCGAGAATGGCTCCGATCGAGGGCATGAAGCTCGAGGCGAAGATCAGCAGCAGCCCGACCGCGAGCAGCAGGTACATGGTGCGCACCGGCGTGACGGTACGCTCGTGCACCTCGCCGAAGTAGCCGGGCAGCGCGCGGTCGCGGCCCATTGCGAACAGGGTCCGCGAGAACTGCAGCATCGTCGTCTCGAGCGTGGCGATGCTGGAGAGGATCAGCGCCAGGGAGGCGCAGTAGCCGCCGATCCTGCCGAGGCCGGCGGCGATCGCCACGCGGTAGATGAGATTGTCGGAAAATCCGGCGGCATCGTGCACCGGGAACAGCATCAGCGTGGCCGCCGTGAACGCGGCGAACGATGCGATCGTCACGAACACGCTGAGGAAGCCGCCATTGCCCGCCGCGTTCGGGCGGTCGTTGCGGGTCTCCTCGGAAAGGTTCGCGGTGACATCCCAGCCCCAGTAGAGGAACACGACGATGAGCGCGGAGGAGGCGAAACTCGCGCGCGAGTAGTGGAAGCCGAGCCAGCTCCAGGAGAACGGATTGAGCGCATGTCCCGTCGCCGTGCGCACGAACGCGGCGACCGAGATCCCAAACAGGATCAGGAGCTCGATCGAGCTCATGATGACCTGCACTTTGCTCGTGATCTCGATGCCGGCGATGAGGACCAGCCCGATGCCGACGAACCAAACGGCGCCGATGCCGGTCGTGAGCAGCACGTGGCTCGCCAGGGACGGATCGATGAGGTCCAGGGTCGCAGTGCCGAGGGGTACGCTGCCCGTGACCATGAACACCATGGATGCGATGAGCAGCGCCCAGCCGGAGAAATACCCGGGGAGCTTCCCGAAGCCGATCTTGGTCCATTCGTAGGCGGCACCCGCGTTCGCGAACCTCTCGTTGAGCCCCTTGTAGGCGAGCGCGATCCCGAGCATCGGCAATGCGAAAACGAGCACGGCGTTGGGCGAGAAGAACCCGGCCGTCGTCAGGAGCCCCGATATCGCCACCGCGATCGAGAAGCCGGGTGCGCTGCCGGCCACCCCCATGATGATCGACTCGAAGTAGGACAGTGAGTTGGCTTTGAGCTTGTCGGTCATGGCGACACGAGGGCGGTGAAAAATCATTCGTCGTCAGGAGCTTGCCCGCCACTCGCGAGCCCCGCCCGGACGGCCGCTTGCTTTTCCTTTCAGCGGCGCGCGCGTATCTTATTGTGAATTCCATGAAACCGCAGCACTCCACCCGGGCCTCGCGGCGCGAGCGGCCGGCTCCTAGCTCTCCCGAGATACGCTTCCGGGTGGACTTCGACGATCGCTGCTCGGTCGGGATCGGCAAGATCCGCCTGTTGGAAGCGATCGGGCACACCGGCTCCCTGTCCCGGGCGGCGCGCGAGGTCGGCATGAGCTACCGACGCGCGTGGCTCCTGATCGACAGCATGAACGCCGGGTTCGACACTCAGGTGATCAGCGCCACGGTCGGCGGCAGCGGCGGCGGCGGCGCGGCGCTCACGGCTTTCGGCAGCGAGCTCATCGAGGCCTATCGCAGGCTGGAGCGCCGGCTGGCCGCGCTCACCGGCGATTACATGGGCACGTTCGCGGCACGTGCGATCGGCCGCACCGGCGCGGCCCGCGCCTCGCGCGAGGCGCGCCCGCCACGAAAGAGCATCGCGAGACCGCTGAAGCGCGCCAGCGGCCGCTAGCCGCCCGCATTCGCCCTCAGTCGGCCATCCAGACCTGAACCAGGCGGGGGTCGATGTCGAAGCGGCAGAGGCGTCCCGGCGCCCAGGCGCCGGAATCGGCGCTCACTCTCACGTGCGTGTCCCCGAACCGAACGATCAGGTGCCGCTCCAGTCCCGCCGCGAGGAGTGCTTCCACCGTCCCTTCATAACGTCCGCCGGCGCTGAGCCGGGCCCTTCCCGACATGACGCTCCAATGCACGCGGCGGCCGCGCTCGAGCGGCGGGCCGGCGACGTCGAGCACCGCCTGCGGCCCCACCTCGATGGCACCCGGGCCGGCGACGACACCGGCCGCTGGATGCTCGGCGCCCAGCAGCCGGGCCGCCTCCGACGTTGCCGGCCGCTGATAAACGTGCTCCATCGGACCGGATTGCAGCACGCGCCCCCCCGCCAGCACCAGGAGCTCATCGGCGAGCAGCATCGCTTCCGCCGGGTCATGGGTAACGAGGACCATGGTGCCGGCGAACTCGCGCTGCAGCTCGCGAAGCTCCTCGCGCAGGGCCGCGCGCAGCGGCGCATCGAGCGCCGAAAGCGGCTCGTCCATCAGGAGCAGTTTCGCGGGCCGCATCAACGCCCGCGCCAGAGCCACTCTCTGCTGCTGGCCCAGCGACAGCTCCGCGGGCCGCCGGTGCTCGAGGCCCGCGAGGCCGAGACGGCCGATCCAGCGCACGGCCCGTTCCGGCTCCGCGCCCACGGGAAAGCACAACTGCTCGATCAGCGTCAGGTGCGGAAATAGACCATAGCTCTGAGGCACGTACGCCACGGCGCGCGCGGCGGGCGGATATCGGCTCACGTCCCGTTCCCCGAGCCTGATGGTGCCGCTGTCAGGCCGCTCCAGGCCCGCGATCAGCTTCAGGGTGAGCGACTTGCCGGAGCCGGAGGGACCGAGCACCGCGAGCCGCCGGGCGCCCGGCGACCAGTCGACGCAGAGCTCAAAGCCCTCGAGGCGCTTGCGCAGACTGAGGCTCAGGTCGGACGCGGGCGGCGGCGGTCCGCTGCTGCTCACGGAAGCGGGCGGCGCCGAGACTCGGGGAAGCGATGCCGAGCCGCCCGCGCCAGTCGCCCGCACGGGCGCCGCGGCCCGGCGAGCGTTGCCGACGCGGCTGCTCACCGCCATCACCACGAAAGCGAGGAGCAATGCCGGCAGGAGTACCGGAAGCATTGCGGGCAAGCCTTGCGAGCCGAAGGCCACATACGTGTAGACCGGCAACGAGTAGGGATGGTAGGCGACCATCACCGTGGCACCGAACTCGCCGAACGCGCGCAGCCACGCGAGCAGCAGCCCGGAAAGCAACGCCGGCCACGCGACCGGGAGACTCACCCGCCAGAACACCTCGAGCGGCCGCCGCCCGAGCGTCTGCGCCACGCCTTCCAGCGCAGGGTCGATCGATGCGAACGCGGAGCGCGCCGCGATGATCACGAAGGGGGCGGCGACGAACGCCTCGGCGAGCACGATCCCCGCGAACGAGTCCGTCAACGCCCCGGCCGTCAGGCGCCCGAGCGGCGTGTCGTAGCCGACCAGGAAGAGAAGCAGCACGCCGCTCGCGAGCGGTGGCAGTGCCAGCGGCAGCTGAACGAGGAAGCCGAGCACCGCCATCGCTCGCCCGGGAACACGCGCCAGGACATAACCGAGCGGAACGCCGCCGAGGGCCACCAGGAGGGTTGCCGCCGTCGCGCTGGCGAGGGACACGCCGCACGCATGCAGGAGCGCCGGCACCTGCACCGAGTGCCAGCGGGCCGAGGAGGACTGCAGCGCCCCGGCCACCAGCGGCGCGATGAGGTAGGCCGCGAGCAGCCCTGCCAGCAGCGGCAGGGGTGAAGGAATGCGTCTCGACAGGGCTGAAGGCATGAGTCCCGTTGGCGCTGTCGAGCCTTATTGGCCGATCGCCGAGCGGATCTCCGACGGCACCGACGCCGCGCTGCCGGTGAGCGCGGGAGGCCGCATCGTCAGTCCGTGCTCGCTCATGAGCCTGCGGCCCTGCGGACCGAGGAGGAAGGCGACGAAGGCATCGGCTCCCTTCGGATGCGGTGCTCCCCGGACCACGGCAACGGTGTACACGGCTTTCGGAGTGATTGCCGCCGGAAGCCGCACCGCCGGAATCCGCGCCTCGGAGGTCTCCGTCGAATAGAAGAAACCGGCATCGAGCTCTCCGGACTGCAGGCGACCGACCAGCACCTCCTCCGGCAGAACCTGCGCGGGATTCTCGGGGGAGCCCAGCACACGCTGCTCGAGACCCGGGATCCGGTACCAGGCCTGCGCCCGCTGCATCAGCTTGATGGTCAATGCCCCCTTCGGATCGAGCTTCGGATCGGTGCGCCCGAGCCGGATCCCCCGCGACTGCACCACCCGATACCAGGGACGGGTCTTGAATGCGGCGGCAAACCGGCTGTGCGGATCGTACCCGATGACGAGCGGGGACTGCGCGAAAGTGACGAACCAGGCCTCCCAGTCGCCATTCACCGGGCCCATCAGCTGCGCGTTGACGGCCGGCGCGGCGCTGATGAACACGTCCGCCTGCCGCAGCCTGCCTTTGATCTGCTGGGCGAGCAGCTCCGAGCCGCCCGCATAACCCCGGAAGCGATCCCCGCTCGCCCGGTCGAATGCCGGACCGACGCCGCGCTCCATCAGATTGACCAGGGAGCCGGCATAGAGGACGTTCACGACCTGCGCCGCGCCCGCGAGGCCGGGTGCGAGCCCGATCAGGACCGTCAGAATCCAAGCGCCTCGAGCACACGACACCGCCGCCCCTCCCGCGAATGCATATTCGCTATATTCTACCGAATACATCGGGAAGGCGCTCCGGGGAACGGCGCGTGCCGCGGCGCGCCCGAAGAGCGCGCGCAGATCCTCTTCCGAGAGCTCCAGCTGCACCGACGTGACGCTCTCCCGCGCCTGCCTCGGGCGCGTGGCGCTGACGCGCTTCGGCATCACGCGGCCGAGACCGCTGCCCCCGCGCAGGCGGCCGGGATCGCCCCCTGCTTGGGCACACGGCAACCGCGAAGTATCCCGAGACATTCCGAGGACACACCCACGCGACTGCGACTGAAGCCCCTGCCCGAGCAGGTGATCGTCATCACCGGAGCCAGCTCCGGGATCGGCCTCGCCACCGCCAGGCGCGCCGTGCGCGGCGGCGCCTCGGTCTTCCTGATCTCCCGCAACGGCGAATGCCTGGCGAGACGGTGCGCGGAGCTGGAGCGGATGGGCGGACGCGCCGCATACGCAGCCGCCGACGTGGGCGATGAGTCGCAGCTGCGCGCCGCAGCCGCGAGCGCGCTCGCGCGCTTTGGAAGGATCGACACCTGGGTGAACGTGGCCGGGGTAGGCATTTACGCCCCGCTGCTGGCCACGCCGCCCGCCGAGCACGAGCGGTTGTTCAGAACCAACTACTGGGGCGTGGTGAACGCGAGCATCGTGGCGATGCCGCACCTTCGCGGCGGCGCCTTCATCAGCGTCGCCTCCGTCGTCGCCGACTTCGGAGCCCCGCTTCTCGGCGCCTACAGCGCCTCCAAGCACGCGATGAAGGGATATGTCGACTCGCTGCGCATCGAGACCTTCGCCGACAGGATTCCCACAGCCATCACGCTCGTGAAGCCGAGCGGCATCGCCACACCCTTCGCCGAGCATGCGGCCACCCACCTCCCGCACGCGGCGCGGACGCCGCCACCCGCGTACGCGCCGGAGCTCGTCGCCACGGCCATTCTTTTCGCAGCGGAGCATCCGCGCCGCGAGATCACGGTCGGGGGCGTGGGCGCCTTCGAGATCCTGGGCGCGCGGATCCTGCCCCGGCTCGCCGACCGCATCTCGGCCTGGTACAGGCCGTATCTCATCGACCGTCGGCACCTCCCCAGCGCGACAAACAACCTCTTCGCGCCAGGTCAGGGCGGCGAGCGCCATTCCCGCGCGCACGCGCTGGAGCGCAGCGTGTATTCCGACATCGTGCTGCACGGCGGCCCCGCGGCAAGGCTCGCGGTGCTCGGGCTCGCCGCGATCGGGCTGACGCTGCTGGCGCGCTCGAGCACCCGTTGGCGCACGCTGGGCGATCGCGCGGCGGGCATGCGGCATGCTCTGCCCGCTGGGACATGGAATCGGACGGGAAACCAACCAGGACCGGCCGCGCGCGGGACGTGCGCGGCCCGCTCTCCCCCCGCTTGAAGCTGGGCGAGAGGTCGGATTGAGCAAGCCCATCTCCATTCCCCTCGCTCTCTGGGTTCCGCTCGCCAGCAGCGTGGCGCTCGGCGTACCCGGAGTCATCGCGCTTCTGACGCACCACCTCGTCCTCTTCGCGAGCCTCGCGCCGACCAGCGTGATGATCACGCAGCAGCCGATGCTGGCCTCGACCAGGCCCTACAACTCCATCGTCGGGCACATGATCGGGCTCGGCTCGGGGTTCTTCGCCGTCTGGGTGCTCGGCATCGCTTCCCAGCCTTCGGTCTTCACCCTGCACATGGTGAGCGGGGCGCGCGTCTGCGCCGCCATGATATCGATCGCCACCGCCCTGGAGGCCGAGCTCCTCCTCGATGCGCGGCACCCACCGGCGGCCTCGACGACTCTGCTGGCGGCTCTCGGCTCCTTCCGCGTGGACTGGACGAGCACCTGGGAGGTGTTGGTCGGCGTCATCGCCGTGACGGCCGCCGGCGAGATTCTGCGGATCTTCCATCCGGCGCCGCAGCCGCCGGATTCCCGCCCCTCTCCCGCCGCGCAGCGCGCTCGCGCGCTGCGCCGCCTTGGACTGCGCGCAAGCGCAGGTAGCTGAGCGCTGTATCTCGGCCGGCCCCGCATGACACGAGCGGACCGTGACGTGGGTACCCGGACGGACCCGCTGGCCCGGCAGCACCGGCGTCGGTGACCCGGTCACCGTGCAGATGATGTCGGCGCTCCGCCCGGCCTCGTCATCGCCTCGCGCTGCAGATCCATCGGCTCAGGAGCTCGCGGCCGTCCCATGATGCTCGTGGCTGCACAATCCGTGGTCGGCCAACGTCGCGA
>DASTAC010000184.1:0-8816 GCA_035713045.1 Steroidobacteraceae bacterium | reverse complement strand
GACCCGGGCCGCCATCCGCGAGATGATCATTCCCTCGCTGCTGCCGATCGTGGTGCCCATCGTGCTGGTGGTGGTCATGAACTACCTGCTGGGGCCGGGCGCCGGCATCAAGGCTCTCGGCGGCCTGCTCATCGGCACGATCGTGACCGGCCTCTTCGTTGCGATCTCGATGACCACCGGCGGCGGCGCCTGGGACAACGCCAAGAAGTACATCGAGGAAGGCAACTTCGGCGGCAAGGGCTCCGATGCCCACAAGGCGGCCGTGACCGGCGACACCGTCGGCGACCCCTACAAGGACACCGCGGGTCCTGCCATCAATCCGTTGATCAAGATCATCAATATCGTCGCGTTGCTGATGATCCCGCTGCTGTAGCCCAGGGGATCCCGCGGCCCAGGGCCTTGCGCCCTGGGCCCCGTCGGCGCGAAGGGAAGCGCCCGCGAAACGGCCGCGGGATCATTCCCTCAGGGGGCTGGCCACGCACCCGATCGCCAGGAACGCTGTCGACCGACGCGCAGCCGCCGGGGCGAGGCCCAGGATGGAGCGCGCAATCCGCCTGAAACGGCCGGCGCCAACAAGCTCACGCGTGGTGTATCGCGCTCAGCAAGCGATGCAATACGGCGGGCGACGCCGGCTTCACCACGTGGTGATCGATGCTCGCCTCGCGGGAGCGGCGGCGGTCGGCCTCGTGACCGAGGCCGGTGAGGGCGATGATGGTGGTCGAGGTGCCCTCCGGCATGGAGCGGATGCGGGCGGCCGTCTCCAGGCCGCTCAGCTCCGGCATGCTGATGTCCATGAAGACGACCTCGGGGTGCACCTGCCGGTACATCTCCAGCGCTTCGTGTGGTCCGTAGGCCGTGTGTACCTCATGCCCCATCATGGAGAGGAGGCAGGCCACCGCGTCGGCGGAATCGACCTGGTCGTCGACCACCAGCACCTTGAGCGGCACGTCCGAATGCGGCAAGTCCTCCACGACCGTATCTCCTGCAAGACTCGAGAATCCCACAGCAGTGTGCTCCGCAACACTTACCCAGCCCAAGCTGAGCAAGATTCGTGCGAGCACCGGCCCGCGCCAAGGCTCGGCCAGCGCCGGGAAAGGGGGTAATCGCAATCGCGGCAGCAGCTAGGCCCGCCCGGCCCGCGACTCCGTCAGCATCGCGCCCACGAGCCGATTGAGGCGCGCACAATATCCTGCCACGGGCTCCTCGGCCTCCGCCTGCTTGCTCGCCAGGGCTTCGCTGATTTCCGCAAGGCGGCGCTCGATGCGCTCGTCCACGGTCATCGACCTGCAGATGAGAGCGCTCACGCATGCGGTGATCTCGGCATCGAGCGTGCGCGCGTCGCTGCCGGCAATCTCGACGCCGGTGAGCTCGCGAGGACAACCTGCGGCGAGATGCTCACGCCATAAACGGGCAAGCTGCATACACTGGGCGCTTCCGTGCTGCTCGCTCTCATGGATGAATTGGACGACCTTCTTACCACGGCCGCAGCCAACTTGCACCGTTGGCTTGCAGGGCCGCCGATCTGTTGACTGTTGGTCCCACCCTACATCTAGATGTCCGTATCGCGCGTAAACCATTGAATATGGTGAATTTATCTGATCACAGGTCATTGTTGCTTTTTCGTCCGGGAAAGCCGGGGCGCGGCTCCGGGGCACGCTGCGCATCGGGCGCGGACCGGGCGCTTGACGAATCCGCGGCCGACCTGTTGGACTCGCACCGAAGAGTCACAGCAGGCGGGAGGTGCGGCAGTGGAGTCCAAAGAGCGATTTCCAGTCGAGAAGACTGACGAAGAGTGGCGCGCCGGTCTGACCTCCGAGCAGTACCGCGTGCTTCGCCGCCACGGCACCGAGCGGGCCAGCACCAGCCCGCTCAACGATGAGCACCGCGCGGGCGTATTTCGCTGCGCCGGCTGCGGCCAGGCGCTCTACGAGTCACAGGCGAAGTTCGAGAGCGGCACGGGGTGGCCGAGCTTCTTCCAACCGATCCCCGGCGCCGTGGCCACACGCGAAGACCACGGTCATCTGATGAAGCGGACGGAGGTCCACTGCTCGCGCTGCGGCGGCCACCTCGGCCATGTATTTCCCGACGGGCCCAAGCCGACCGGCCTGCGATACTGCATGAACGGTGCCGCCCTGAAGTTCGACCCCGGGCAGGTCGAAGGCAAGTGATCGAGCGGCCGCTTCCCCAGCGCACTCGATCTCGCGGCGGCAGCCCTCAGCGGAGCCGCGCGGGCGGCCGCGGGGATCGAACGCGGTAGATGGCGCCCGAAGCGTCGCCGTGCGACCCCGGGCGAATGAGCGCTCAGGCCGCGATCGCCAGCGGTTGCGGACGCGCTATCGCATAACCCTGCAGGAAGTCGACGCCCATCCGCCGCGCCGCCTCCAGCGCCGCGTTGTCCTCGACCTGCTCCGCGATCACCCTGAAGTTGAGCGTACGCGCCAGCTTGATCATCGCCGTTACCATCGCCTGGTTGACGGAGTCCCGCGCCAGGTTGCGGATGAAGGAGCCGTCGATCTTGAGGTAGTCCATCGGCAGGCTCTTGAGGTTGGAGAAGGATCCGACGCCCGACCCGAAATCATCCAACGCGAACTGACAGCCCATGCCGTGCAGCACGCCCACGAAGCGGCGCGCGTGCTCGAGGTTGGCCACCACCGCCGTCTCGCTGATCTCGAAGCACACCTGTGCCGGGGTCACCCCGGTACTGTCCAGACATTCGACGACGAACTCGAGGAATTGGGAGTCATCGAGAGTCTGACCCGAGACGTTGATGGCGACGCAACGGTCGCTCGGCACCGGAATCGCGCCCCGCCCGAGCGCGGCGAGCGTCGTCTGAACCACCCACCGGTCGACCAGCCCCATGAGCCGGTAACGCTCGGCCGCTCGGACGAATTCCGCCGGGGGCACCTGATGGCCGTCCTCATCCTGCAGCCGCACCAGCACCTCCATCGCCGGCCCGCCCCCGTCCGTGCCGTGGGCGGGAACGATGGGCTGATAGAAGAGCTGAAAGCGGCTCTCCTTGAGCGCGCTTTGCAGCTTCTGCAGCCACTGGATCTCACCCGTGTGGCGCGCGAGCGCCTCATCGCGGGCCGAGTACACCGCCACCCGGCCGGAGCCCTGCTTCTTCGCGACATAGCAGGCGGAGTCGGCCGCGATCAGCAGTTCCTCGAGCGTGCCGCTCTCACGCGAGATCTCCACCAGGCCCACCGACACGCCGATGTTGAATATCCGGTCGCGCCATACGAAACGATGATCGCCCACCGAGCGGCAGACGTCGTCCGCGATCTGGCGCGCCTTCTCGAGGGGACAGCCGGTGAGCAGCATGCCGAACTCATCCCCGCCCAGGCGCCCGACCGTGTCGCTGTCGCGCACGGCATCGCGCAGCAGCTTCGCCACCTCGCGCAGCATGCCGTCGCCGGCGAGATGCCCGCTCGTGTCATTGACCACCTTGAAGCGGTCGAGGTCGAGATAACACAGCACGTGCTGACCGTCGCCGCGGTGACCGCTCTCGATCGCTTCCTCCAGCCGCCGCTCGAACTCACGCCGGTTGACGAGACCGGTGAGCGCATCGTGGGTCGCCTGATAGGACATCTGGCGGGCGAGGCCGCGCTGCTCCGACACGTCGTGCAGCAGGACCACCGCACCGACCTGATCGCCTGCCGGATTGCGCATCGGCGTCGCCGACAGCTCGATAGAGTGCTCGCTCGCATCCGCCCGGGATAGGAGCAGCGCGCGGCGGCCGAGGGTCACCGGCACGCCGCTCGTGAGCGCCTGACGCACCGGGTCGGACAGCAGACGCCGGTCGGTCTCATCGACGAGTCCGACGATCTCCTCCAGGGGTTTGCCGATGGCGTCGGCCGCGGCAATCGCCGCCAGCCGCTCCGCCGCGGGATTGAGATAGGTGATGCGGCCGTGCCCGTCCGTCGCGATCACCGCCTCCGCCAGCGAGTTCAGGGCCAGCAGATGCGCCGAGGAGTCGCCCTCCGTCCGCACACGAAGCGCCTCGACGGTCTGGGTCGGAAGGATCTCCACCCCGGTGACCAGGAGCGCGCTGCCCCCGTCGTAATCCACCCGTGCGGAGGTGATCTCGAGCCGGCTCACCTGTCCCTCGCGACCGAGGACCTCGACCTCGTAGCGCTCCGCCGCGGGCTCGCCGGCCAGACGGCGGCGAATGTTCTCATGCACCATCTCGGCGTACTCGGGCGCCACGAGATCGCCCAGCCGCCGCCCCGCAAGATCGACGCGGTCGGCACCGACCAGTGCGGCAAACTGCCGGTTGGCGTACAGAATCACCTCGCGATGCACCAGCACGGCCTCGTGGATGCGCTCGCCAAGCTCGGCGAAGAGCTTCGGGGTCACCCGGCTGCCCTCGCGGTCGGCGGCGGCGCGCGTCAGCAGGTGGTTGATCGCCGTGACCAACGCCGAAAGCTCCGGTTTCGGGCTCCCCGCCTCCACCCGACCCGCGAGCGAGCCGCCGATGGCGATCCGCTGCAGCTGCTGCGACAGCCGATTGACGTCCCTGAGCTCACGCCGCTGCACGGCGTGGAGCCACAGAAGAACGGCTGCGGCGAGGGCCAGCAGGATGCACAGCAGCGCTAGCGCGGACATCGCTCAGTCCAGAAGACGCATGCAGTGAGGAACGCAGAGCCGTCCGGGATTGCTTTCATTATTCTCTTGCCCGGGTTGCGGACGCCGGAAGCATAGCGTACGTGTCCGCCGTCCCGTCGGCATTTCACCATATCTCATCGCAAAGCGGCTTGGCAGAAGCCCGGAAAACCCTTAACGTCACGAGCCCCCCGCCCCCGGGATGCAATAAGTCCAATCGGAGAGACAATCAAGATGTCCACCCTCCAGGCACGCGAGCAGATGATCGAGCAGCAGGTACGGGCTTGGGACGTGCTCGATGCGCGGGTGCTCGAGACGCTGCGCAAGGTGCCACGCGAGGCCTTCGTTCCGCCGCAACATCGTTTCCTCGCCTTCGCGGACCTGGAGATCCCCCTGGCATGCGGGCAGCACATGCTGCGCCCGAGCGTCGTCGGCAGGCTCCTGCAGGCGCTCTCCCTCACGGGCGGCGAGCGGGTGCTCGAGGTTGGCGCCGGCTCCGGCTTCGTGACGGCATGCCTGCGGGCGGCCGCGGCCTCCGTCCATTCCCTCGAGATCTTCCCCGAGCTCGCGGAGCTCGCCCGCCGCAACATCGCCTCACTCGGCCTGCGGGACGTGGAGATCCTCACCCAGGATGCCTCGCGGCTCGCTTCCGACGCCCGCTACGACGCGATCGCCGTAACGGCCTCCCTGCCCATCCCCGATGAGCGCTTCCAGCGCCAGCTCGCGGTCGGCGGCCGGCTCTTCGTTGTCGTCGGCACCCCCCCGGTCATGGAGGCGCGACTCGTTCGTCGCGTCACCGAGGATGCCTGGGGCACGGAAAGTCTGTTCGAGACGGTCATCGATCCGCTCGTCCATGCAACTTCACCGCAGGGTTTTGTGTTCTAAGGGCCTCCAAGACACAAGAGCGTCAATCTCAGACCATGCACCGCGCCATACGGACATCGAGCCTGGCCCTTCTCTTTGCCGGCCTCGCCATGGGACTTCCGGCCGCCGCCCCGGCGGCGAATTTCGCCAAGGTCTACCAGGACGCCCTGGCCAACGACCCCACATTCCAGCAGGCGCACGCGAACTACATGGCGGCGCGCGAGGCCCGGCCCGAGGCATGGTCGCTGCTGCTGCCGCAGGTCTCCGCGGCGGCGGGCGAGACATGGACGCATTCCGCCGGCCAATTCACCCAGTCCCAGGTGTCCGCTTCCGGCAGGCCGGCCCCTTTCTCCGTCTACAGCACCGACAGCATAGGCGCCAAGCAGTGGAGCCTGAACCTCTCGGAGACGCTCTTCTCCTGGTCAGACTGGATGAGCCTCAAGGCCGCCAACAGCCAGGTGGCCGAGGCGCAGGCCACCTACGAGGCTGCCGAGCAGAACCTGATCCTGCGGGTCGCCACCGCCTACTTCAACGTCCTCGCGGCGCTGGATACGCTGCAGGCGCAGCAATCCTCCCTCAAGGCGTTCGACCTGCAGCTCGAGCAGGCCAACAAGCGCTACCAGGTCGGGCTGATCGCCATCACCGACGTCGAGCAGGCCCGCGCCGCGCGCGATACGGCCGCGGCCGCCGTGATTGCCGCGAAGCAGGCTCTCGCGAGCGCCCAGGACCAGCTCGAGGTGATTACCGGACGCCAGTACGAGACGCTGGCCGAGCCGGGATCGAACATGCCGCTCGTGATGCCGACCCCGGCCGACCAGAACCAGTGGGTCCATACCTCGCTCCAGCAGAATCTCACGCTCATCGCGAGCCGGCTCGCTGCCGATGTGGCGCGCGACAACGTGCGCGTCGCCTTCGGCGGCCATCTGCCCACGCTCAGCCTCATCGCCAGCCGCACGTTCAACAGCTCGAGCACTCACGAGTCGATCGTCGGCATCAATGGCGCCTTCCAAGGGCTGCCCTCCTGGTCCAACGACCGTGAGATCGGGCTCGAGGTCAGCGTTCCCATCTTCGACGGCGGCGGTACCTACGCACGCGTGCATCAGGCGCAGTACCAATGGATCGCAGCGAAGGATGCAATGGAGCAAGCCTCCCGCTCCACCGTGCAGCAGGCCCGCGACGCCTACCTCGGGGTCATCAGCGGCATCGCCCACGTGCAGGCATTGCAGCAGGCACTCACGTCCAGCGAAACGGCCTACCGCGCGACCGAGGCGGGCTATCGGGTGGGCACCCAGACCGAGGTGGATGTCCTCAATGCCCTGAGCACGCTGGTGCAGGCGAGGACCAATTACGCCGCCAGCCGGTACTCCTACATCAACAGCGTCGTGCAGCTGCGGTATGCGGCCGGCACCCTCGATCCGAACGAGGTGCGGGAGATCGACCGCATGCTGACCCAGTCGGTGTCGGTCTCCCCCGGCGCCATCACTCCGGAGGCGATGACACCGCCGCCGGCCGCGCCGACACCGAGCCCCCCGCCCGCGCCGCCGCAGCTGAAGCCGTAGCGGCGGCTAGGCCCGCATTATTCACGAACTCCGGCGCAGTTCGGCCCCGGGGTCTCGCTGCGCAAGGCATTTCCCGGGCCGCCGTGAATACGTCCCTGTAGCCTGCGGGAAAAACATCCTTGTTTTTCACGCCCCGGGAAATGCCTTGCGAATCAAGCCCCCGCCCGATGATGCTGCCGTTCATGAATAATCCGCGCCCTAGCAGCCTGTCGGACTGAGGTGCCGTTTGAGCGGGAAAACGGATATAGAGCGGAGATGCACGTTGATTTCGGTCGATATTGAGAGGCCGAGAGATCGCGATGCCGCCTCAGCAGGCCTGCATCGCGAACATCCGCTTAATGTTCCAGCTCATGGTCACCAGATTCCACTCGCCTTTGACGTTTTTGAGCCCTCGCAGCAGGCATTGGCGATAGCCCATCACCGATTTGATGATTCCGAACACCGGTTCCGGGGTCTGTTTGCGCAGCCCGTACAGTGCCTTCCCGCGTGGCGTGTGCAATCGATACGCCATCTTCTCCAGCGCCGTGGCCGAGTCGGGCGGGGATTTCGGAGCGGGGGCAAAGCGCTGCTTCCACGTCAGGTGATGGGCGCAGCGCCCCAGGGCGATCAACGGCTCGATGCTCGCCGCCTCGCATTGCTCGACGTTCGATTGGCTCAGATACCCATTGTCCGCGAGGATGATCTCGGCCCGTCCCAGTTCCTCGGGCAGCCCCTGGAGCTTCTCGATCATCGGCACGAGCTGCTCTTTATCGTTGGCCGCTTGGGTGACTTCCGTGGCTACGATCAGCATGCTGCCGCTCGCCACGAGCGCCTGCGCGTTGTAGCACTGCTCGAAGCCCCCGCCGGCAACCTTCATGATGCGCGACTCTTCATCCGTCAGATTGACTTGATCCGAGTCCGTCACCCCGCCAGTGGGCGGCTCAGGCGGGCGACCACGCGGCTTTTTGCCGCTGCGCTGCTCCTGCTCGGCGCGCGCGGCGAGTTTGCTCTGATGCTCGGCACGCTCGCGCGCCAAGCGCTCCGCAGCCCGCGCCTCAATCTTCGCCTTCGCCTCAGCGATCGCCGCCAGGCGCAGCTCACGCCGCTCCAACTCCTCGGGAACCGACATCCCGTCGGGGATATCCCGAGCATCCGCCCGCTCCGCAAGGCGCAGCAGCTGCTTCACTTCCCGCTTCAGCTGCTTCTCAATCTTCTTCGCGTGCCCGTAGGACAGCGCGCTGTGCCGGCTCGCATTGGCGTGCACCTTCGTGCCATCCAAGGCCACCGTGCCCATCTTGAGCATCCCCAAATCGCGCGCGAGCTTCAGCACCTCGACGAACAAGGTCTCCAGCTCGGGCAGGAAGCGCTTGCGAAAGGCCGCGATCGTGTCGTGGTCGGGATGCTCGTTGCCGGCAATGAACCGAAATGCCACCGAGTCGTACGTCGCCCGCTCAATCGCTCGGCTGGAAAAGGTCTTTGTGGCGTACCCATACACCAGCAGCCCCAGCAGCATCGCGGGGTGATAGGACGCCGAGCCAGAACCCCGGTACGCCTTGACCAGTCCCGAGAGGTCCAATCCCTCGATCACTTCCACCACAAACCGTGCCAGGTGCCGCTGCGGCAACCACTCATCCACCGAGGGCGGCAGCAAGAACCCAGTGTCGCGGTTAATCGGTCGAAAATTGCTCATGGCCACCGGCGAAGCTGAGAGAACTGCCTATGATTATCGCGTATTTCGCACGATTAAGTCCGACAGGCTGCTAGAGGGCTTTGCGCGCGCTCAAGCGGCGAGCAGGTTGCGTACGAGCTCGA
>DASTAC010000183.1:0-39879 GCA_035713045.1 Steroidobacteraceae bacterium | reverse complement strand
GAGCTCAACGCCCAGATCGAGGAGGCCTTCAGCGGACAGGAGCTGGTGAAGGTATTCGGCCGCCAGAGCGATGCCGCACGGCGGTTCGATGCCAAGAACGGTGAGCTCTACGAGGCCGCCTTCGCCGCGCAGTTCATCTCCGGGTTGATCATGCCGGCGATGATGTTCGTCGGCAGCCTCAATTACGTGCTGATCGCGATCATCGGCGGCCTGCGCGTCGCCACGGGGGGCATGACCTTGGGCGCCGTCCAGGCGTTCATCCAGTACTCGCGCTCGTTCAATCGCCCGCTCACCCAGGTAGCCTCCCTGGCGGGGACGATGCAGTCGGGCGTCGCCTCGGCCGAGCGGGTCTTCGAGGTGCTCGACGAAGAGGAGCTGCGCAGTGAGCCGTCGGCGCCGGCGAGGCCCGCGGCGCTCCAGGGGCGGGTCGAGTTCGAGCACGTCTCCTTCCGCTACGAGCGTGACAGGCCGCTGATCGAGAACCTGTCGCTGACCGCGGAGCCCGGTCATACCATCGCGATCGTCGGGCCGACGGGCGCGGGGAAGACGACGCTCGTCAACCTCATCATGCGCTTCTACGAGCTCGACAGCGGCCGCATCACCCTCGACGGCGTCGATATCGCCGCCATGCGGCGCGACGAGCTTCGGTCCAGGATCGGCATGGTGTTGCAGGACGCATGGCTCTTCCACGGCACCATCCGCGACAACATCCGCTTCGGGCGACCCGATGCGACGGAGGAGGAAGTGCTCGAGGCGGCCCGCGCGACCTTCGTCGACCGGTTCGTCCGCGGCCTGCCGCAAGGCTACGACACCCTGATCGACGAGGAATCGGGCAACCTCAGCGCCGGCCAGAAGCAGCTCATCACCATTGCTCGCGCGTTCCTCATCCGTCCGGCGCTCCTGATCCTGGATGAGGCGACGAGCGACGTCGATACCCGAACCGAGGCGCTCGTGCAGCACGCCATGGCGGCGTTGCGCCGCAATCGCACCAGCTTCGTCATCGCCCACCGGCTGTCGACGATCCGCGATGCCGACCTGATCCTCGTGATGCGCTCGGGCCGCATCGTCGAGCAGGGGACGCACGAGACGCTCCTCGCGCGCGAAGGGGCGTACTACGAGCTCTACAATGCGCAGTTCGGAGGCGAGAACGCCGCGGAAGATCCAGCCCGCAAAGTCGCTCTCTGAGAGGTCTCGGGCGCGGCGCTCAACCTGTGGCGACTGCTGCGCTGGCGAGGCGGCGGTGCTCGGCGCGATAGACGCGGGCCGGCCACCGCACCGCTTGCGCATGCTCGCAGCGTGGCAGCAGATGCTCTTCCCCTGGCCTCATGTGTCGCCGCAACTTTCTGTCGTATTCCGCCAATAGTGGCGCCGCTTCGGTCCAGCGGCGATCCAGTAGCGTTTTCTGTTGGCGCGCGCACAGATCGGCCAGGCGACGTGTTGCTCCAGAAGCACATCAAGCGGGTCGAGGCCGGTGTCCATGCTCAGAATCCGTGACTGCCGGAAACCGCCCCGGCGATGATTACCAGCGCCACGGCAAGCAGCACCCGATGCAGTCGCTCCATGCGCAGCCAACCGACTCTCCGATCCGGGCCGCCGCGCATCAGCCTCTTCAGGAAGCCGGTCGGCTCCAGGACAAAGAGCAGCAGAGAGAACAGCAGCCAGAAGAGCACCATGGCATCGAGCCACCAGAACTGCAGCTCGGAGAACGCGGTCCAGTAGTCGAGCCGGACGAGCAGGTATAGTCCCGAGAGTCCCACGAGAATTACCGCCACTCGAGCCTGCGGCGCGAAGCGACTCTCGATGCATTCGAACGCGACCTGCGGATCGGCGATCCGCCCTGCCCGCAAAGCCGGCAGAATCACGGCGGTGACGAAAGCCAGCCCGCCGATCCACCATACGACCGACAGCACGTGAACGGCGATCGCGACAGCGAGGAGCGTCATGATGCGCGTAACTGTACGCAAACGGCGCGGCGAGGGCCTTGACTTCCATCAAGTCTCCGCCCGGCGGCCGTTCTTTGCATCCTCCGAAACTCCTCGGACTCTCCAAAACCCGGCCACCCGCGGCGGCCGGGTACATCCCTGTACCTGCTACCGTGTCAGCCCGCTTCATGACTCGGGGTCGACCGGCGGTCGATGGGGATGTTGAGACGACCCCGAGGTGCGCAAGCACCCGCTCGCTCCCTGAGCACCTGAAGGGGCCCACACCGTCGTCGCGACCGGCGCCGTAATGCCCGGGCTACGCGGGCCACCGCACCGAAGAGCGGCGGGCGACCGGTCAAGCTGCGCACCTCACGGCCGTGTCCTTTGCCCCCACTGTCGCGAGGCTGAGTGGGGCAAGCTTCAGAGCCGTGCGGTGATCGAAATGACGCTCGCGACCGCGACTTCCGCCCTCGAGTCCCGCTTTGATCGATTCCTTTACGCGGCGGTTCGAGAAGATCCGGACGGCACGCCTCTGACGGTGCTATCGGTCCTCGCGCGCCTCGACATCGACCCCTGGAAGGAGGCCGCCAAGCTCGCTCAGCTTCCACGCGAGGCCGCCGCTCGGGCCTTGGCCGTGCTCATTTCGGCCTTGCCCACGGGCTCCGCGACACCGCCGGATAGCGAAACGATCGCCGCTCGGCTGATCACGCTCCTGCCGCACCGATCGGAGCAGGGGATCGCAGTGCGCGGGGATCCCTCCGGCGGACCGCACGTGATCCGGATGCCGAACCGGGCAACGATCGTCGCGCGAGCGGTGCTGGGCCTGATTGTTCTCGCCCTGCTGCTCGTCAGCCAGTGGCTCACAGTGCGCCATCTGGTGCTCCAGCCAGCAAAGGGGCCACTGGCGGCACCTGCCACCGTGATTCCAGCACCGGCAGCACGGCCCGACGCTTCTCGGCCAGCCGTATCGTCGGTCTCCTTGAAAGCCGCAGGCGCACCGCGCATAGCCGGCGGCCGTGTGATCGCCGGCCGGCTGCGCAGCGAGCATCGCTGCCGATCAACGCCGCCGCAAGATGCTCCCGGCAGCTCTCGTCCCCCCATTGCATCTGCGGCTGTCAAACGGGTGACAGCGCACCGACGCTCCCGGTGGAACTGCGGTGGGATATGGAGGACTTCCCCTCAATCGCTGGAGGTGCGCCGCGATCAAGGACGTATCGAATCAGTCCGCTGGCCGGTGACCCGATTCCGGTTTGGAAGCCCCAGCGGGTTCTGCACCAGTGCACGAGCCTGTCCCTCGATCTCCTGGCACTAGCGGCGCGCTGGAATTTGCTCGCTTTTCGCTTCGGCAAGCAGGTCGGTGATTTTCTCGAACGGCACGGGGCGGCCGAACAAATAACCCTGGACCTGGTCGCACCGCAGCAGCCGTAGCAGCTTCGATTGCTCCTCCGTTTCCACTCCCTCCGCGATCACCCTGAGGCTCAACGAGTGGGCGAGCGAGATCATCGTCTGCACCAGGGTCATCGTGTCCGGATCGTCGGACATGGCGGAAATGAACGAGCGGTCGATCTTGAGCGCCTGGACCGGGAGCTTCGTGAGATAGCTGAGCGAGGAGTATCCCGTGCCGAAGTCGTCGATGGCGATGTCGATCCCCCGCTCGCGCAACTGCTTGAGCTTGCGGATGTTCTCCTCGATATGCTCCATCAAGAGGTTTTCGGTGATCTCCAGATCGATCCCAGGAGGCTCCACTCCGGGGGCGAGCGCCGAAATCACCTTGTCCACGAAGTCGCGCTTGTGCAGCTGAACGGGAGAGACGTTGACCCCCACGCGCGGCGCTGCGATGCCGAGCCCGATCCAGCGACGATGATCGTGGACGGCCCGCGACAAGACCCATGCGCCCACTTCGAGAATGAGTCCGGTCTCTTCGAGGATCCTGATGAATTTCGCCGGCGGGACGAGCCCCAGATCCGGGCTCTGCCAGCGCAGCAGCGCCTCGACGCCCACGATCCGGCCCGTCAGGAGCTCGAGCTTCGGCTGATAGTGCAGGACGAATTCCTCCTTCTCGAGCGCTTGGCGAAGGCTGCTCTCCAGGGTGAGCCTCTCGGCGCTGCTCGCCGCAAATTCCGGGGCGTGGAAGACGCTCGTGTCACCGGTTTCCTTGGCCCTTCTCAGCGCAATTTCGGCATGCGAAAGCAGCGCCTCGGCGTCGGCGCCATCGGCCGGAAAGAGGGCGATGCCCCTGCGCGCGGACACCTTGAGTTCGGTGCCCCCGACTTGGAACGGGCTTTCGAAGATGCCGGTCCAGATTCCAGCGATCGCCCGCTCGAGTCCGCACCGATCACTCACACCCTGAAGCACGAGCGCGAAGACATGGCCCGCGACCCGGGCCGAACGGCTGGAGCCTGCGAACTGGGAGATGCGGTCAGCCAGGAGCTTCAGCAGCGCATCGCCGGCCTGGCGGCCCAGCGAATCGTTGACTGCACCGAGTCGCTCGACGTCGAAGAGCACGAGAGCGAGTCCCTCCGAGGCGGACGCTGCCGCAAGCATGAACTGGCTCAGCCGTTCCTTTAATAGCGTCCGATTGGCAAGCGCGGTGAGCGGGTCGTAGTAGGCGAGATAATCGGCTTTCGCCGCTCTTTCGATATGCTCGATCGCAAAGGCGATGTCGCCCGCGAGCTCCTGTAGCAGCTTCATCTCAGCTTCGTCGAAGAAGCCCGTCTCCGCGGCCTGGAGCGCAAGCACCGCGACGATTTCGCCGCCGACCATAAGAGGAATGTGCGCGACGGAGCGGATACCACGCTGCGCGGACTCGGTCTGCAACAAAATACGGTCGTCGTTGGCCATGTCGTTGCAGATGACGGGCCTGCCCTCGGCGACGGTGCAGCTCGCCAATCCACCTCTCGGCGCACCGACGTCTTCGAGCCCGACCGGGATGCGGCTGACGTATTCTTCGTCCATCCCGCTCCATGCGACGATCCTCAGCTGCTTCGCGGCACGATCCACGACGCCAATCCATGCGAGCCGGAATTTTCCTGCTTCGACCGCGATCCGGCACGCCTCCCGGAAGAGCTCATCCTGGCTGCGGACACGGACGATCAGAGCGTTGATGCTGCTCAAGACCGCATAGACGCGGTTCAGGTGGCGGATCTTCAGATCCGCCCGCTTCCGCTCGGTGATGTCGCGGGCGATCTTAGAGGCTCCGACGACCCTGCGCTGGGCATCCAGTATGGGGGAAATCGTGAGTGAGACGTCGATCAGGCCGCCGTCCTTGCGTCTTCGCACCGTCTCGATGTGAGCGACTCGCTCGCCTCGTCGCAGCCGCTCGAGGATCTCCTCTTCCTCTCGCACTCGATCCGCAGGAACGACGAGCGTGATCGGCCGGCCAATCGCCTCCTCGGCATCGTAGCCGAAGAGCTTGCGGGCGCCTGCATTCCAGCTGGTAATGATCCCCTCGAGGGTCTTGCCGACGATGGCGTCATCGCTCGATTCCACGATGGCGGCCATCCGGGCTCGCACCTCCTCGGCCTCCCTGCTCTCGGTGACATCCTCACCAATGCTCGCCGTGCCGCTCACGTCCCCCGTGGGCGAGCGCAGCACCATGTTGTTCCATCGGATGAGGCGACGCTCACCGCTTCGCGTGAGAATCTGGTTCTCGTCGTGCCAGGCACGCGGCATGTCGGCGAGCAAGGAGGCAAACAAGTCCGCAAGCCCCGGCCTGTTCTCGGCCGGAATGAAGAGCTCGAGCCAGCCTCTGCCAATCACTTCATCCCGCTGCCAGCCGGTCAGCCGCAATAGATGGTCATTGCAGTAGGTGACCCTCGCCGCGGTGTCCAGCGTCATCGACAACAGGCGCACGTTGCCGAGTATCTGAGCGAAGCGGCGCTCGCTTTCCTGCAGTTGATCCAGGACCCGCTTGCGATCGGTGATGTCTTCGGCGACCCCGGCAAAGCGGATGACGTCCGGACTCTCATCCCGCACGGGAAACGCGCGGTCCCTGATCCAGCGCAAGCTGCCGTCCGGGCGTACGATCCGGTATTCCTCGTCGTAGGTGCCTGCAACCCGCTTGGTGCGCATCGCCTCGATCACCCGCTGCCGATCCTCGAAGTGGATGGCTTCGGCCCAGAGCAGAGGTGAGGAATACAGCTGCGCGGGGCTTCGCCCCCAGATGTCCTCGAACGCGGGGCTGACATAGAGCAGCTCGCCGGTGGCCCGGTCGGTGAGCCAGAATACCTCGCGGATATTGTCCGCAACCTGGTGAAAGCGGCGGTCGGATTCACGCAACTGCTCCTCGGCACGCTTTTGCGTCGAGATATCCTGGACCAGCGAAATGAACTGCACGGTTACACCATCGGCCTGCCGGACGGCCGATGTCACGATGTGAACCCAGATGACCGATCCGCTCTTGTCGATGAGGCGCACATCCTGCTCGTACCGGGAAGAGAGTTCCGCGGCTGCGCGCGCTCTTGCCGCGATGCAGCTCGCGATGTCATCCGGGTGCGTCACGCGGCGAACGTCGAGCGCCAGAGCCTCTGCGTGCGTGTAGCCCAGCGTCTTGCAGAAGCGGTCGTTGACGGCGAGGAAGGTGCCCTCGGAGTCACTGTGCACGACTCCGACCGCCAGCCGATCGAACATGGTGCGATACCACGCCTCCTGCTGGCTGATGCTGCGCAGCGATGCCAGCACGAGAGAGTCTCCATCGGCATCGATCGGGGTGAGGCTGATCTCGACGGGTATCTGGGTGCCGTCCTTGCGCAGAGCGCTCAGGCTCACTCCCACGCCCTTGGGACGCGTCCTCGGGCGCTTGAAGTACGCCGACCGGTGAACGGCATGGCCATGTCGCAGACCCTGCGGTATCAGCTCTTCGAGGGACCGTCCCTGCAATTCCCCCGGCTGGTAACCGAGCAGGTGCGTGAGGCCGGCGTTGGCAAGCAATACGGAGCCCGCGGCATCGACCACCAAGCCTGCACCTTCAATGGAATCCAGCAATTGCCGAGCGTACCTCTCGGGTGCTTTCGCGCTTTCATCCATTTCGGCTTGCCTGCCCGCCTCAACTGTCGCCAATCTGGCCCGACTTACCTACGTGGCGGGGCTCGCGCTCCTCAGCGCATGCGCTGGACGGAGTCTTGCTTCGCAGCATAGACCGCATCGGCTCGTCCGACCAAGCACGAGCAGAAACTGTGAAGCAGTAGCGCAATTACCGGGACGCTGTCCCCCAAGCCGCCGGTTCCCTCAAGCGGATTCGCGAGCGTCGATCGCGCTGCCCGGCCGCCCCGGTGGAACGGCACTCGCGCGCAGAGCTTGTGATGTGCGGGGATCGGCGGTGCCGAGACTGCGAACGATTTCGGTCTTGCCCCGCGGATACGCGGTGAGCAGGGGTTTCGGGATGCGGCGGCGCACGCAATACACGCCGCCCTTGCCGCGTTTAAATACGTTCCGGTCGTCTGTTGCCTTCACGATCTGCTCCCCACGTTTGTGGTACAGACCGTGTAACAACCTAAGTTATACAGGCCCCTGCTGGGGGCCTTTACGCGAAATAACAGGCACTTGGGTGGGGAGTGGGGTGGACGATGGGACTCGAACCCACGACAACCGGGATCACAACCCGGGACTCTACCAGCTGAGCTACGTCCACCGTTGTCGCTTCCATCCTTTCCCCTCCCCCGTGCCCTCCAGGCCAGGGTTCCCCCGCGACCGGCTCCAACGGAGCCGCCAGGGATGGCGTGCCCGGCAGGACTCGAACCTGCGACCCCTGCGCTGCTCCAAACGAAGCTGCGTAGGTGTGGCGTGCCCGGCAGGACTCGAACCTGCGACCACCGGCTTAGAAGGCCGGTGCTCTATCCAGCTGAGCTACGGGCACGCGGACTCCAATCGCCCACTCGCCCGCACGCGCGCCTCTCCTGGCCTGGTCGCCGGGCATCCTGCCGATGCCGTCGGCCTCGTGCCACGGCGGCCGGCATCGCTGCCTGCCACACCCACCGCACGGGGGGGCGCATCATACGGAACCGGCCGTGCGAGCGTCAATTTGGGTTTATTCTTGGTGATCCCGATGACTCTGTCACCCCGCCACCCCGGCCCCGAGTCTGCGAGCGGCGCCGGCGCCGCCGGTCCCGGCTGCGCCGACGCGCGCGAGGTCGAGTGGCAGCTGGCGGCCCCCGATCTCGGCGTCATCCAGCGGTGGCTCGATCGGCACTCCGCGGCGGACACCTGGACCATCGAGCCGCTGCCGCCGCAGCAGCTTCACGATACGTATCTCGACACGGAGGACTGGCGGCTGTTCCGCGCGGGCTTCGCGCTGCGGGTGCGAGAGAGAGGGGGTCGGGTCGAGGCCACGTTGAAGGGTCTGCGCTCCGCGCGCGACGACCTCGCCGACCGGCGGGAAATCACCGAGCAGCTGCCCGGGAGCGGCCCAAGGGTCCTGGAGCACGCCCAGGGCCCGGTCGGAAGCCGTGTGCGCGACATCGCGGGTGTGAAGCCGCTTCGCACGCTGTTCCAGGTGCGGACCTCGCGGCAGCGATATGCCGTCCGCAGCCGCAAACCCGCGGCGGACCTGGGCGAGATCGCGCTCGATGAAGCTCGATTCACGCGCTCCGACGGTCACCGCCGGCCGATGATCCTGACCCGCGTGGAGCTGGAAGCCGCCGGTTCCGATGCAGGCCCCCTCGAGCAGCTCGCGCAGCGGCTGCGGACAGAGTGCGAGCTGCACCCGGCCTCGGAGAACAAGTTTGTCGTGGGCCTGCGCTCGGCATCGCTCGAGCCGCCGAGACTCGGTGATGTCGGCCGCAAGGCGGCCCCCGTGCAGCCGCAGATCGACGCTTCGACCGGCGCGGCTGATTTCGCCTTCACGGCGCTCAGGCGACTCGCGGACGAGTGGCAGGCGCATGAGCCCTCCGCGAGGCTCGGAGAGAGCGCGGAAGCGCTGCATGCGCTACGCGTCACCGCCCGGCGGCTGGACACGGTCCTCAGCCTGTTCGACGCTTACCTGCCCGTCGCCCTGGTGAGAAACCGGCCGCGGCTCAAGGGCCTGCTGGACGCGATGGGCGCCGTGCGGGACGTGGATGTTCGTCTGGCGGCGGCCGCGAAATTCCGCGACGGTCTCCCCGAGGCGGATCGCGGCACCTTCGAGCCGCTGCTCGCCCAGCTCGCCTCGGAGAGGCAGGCCGCACGATCCGCCATGCTGCACGCCCTGGATGCGAAACCCGCACGTCACTGGCTCGATACTCTGCCCGAGCAGCTCGCACCGGCGGCGCCCGGCAGGCGCCCCGCTTCTTCCCGCCAGGCCACCGCGCTCGCCGCCGTGCCGGATCTGATCCGCAAGCGCTACCGCAAGCTGCGCAAGTGCGCCCGCAAGCTGAACCCGCAATCCTCTCTGCGCGAGCATCACAAGGTGCGCATTCGCGCCAAGAAGCTGCGCTATGCGCTCGAGATCGTCGCGCCGACGTATGGCAAGGCCGCGAGCGACATGCTGGCGAAACTGCACAAACTGCAGAACAAGCTCGGCGACCAACACGATGCCGGCGCGATCGCGCAATACCTGCGGCAACTCGCGACCCGCCCGCCGGCGTGCTTCGGCCCCGGGACGCTCTTCAACATGGGGCGGATGGCGGAGTCGAATGCGCGGGAAGCCGGCCGCCTCGGCGGCAAGGTGGGCAAGCCCTGGCGCAAGGTGCGCCGCAAGGGCTGGAGGGCGCTGCACTCGCACATGCGGGCGCTGCGCGGCGAGGCTCCTGCGACGATACACCGGCCGAACGGCAGCGACCGCCACGCGCAAGCTCATGGCGGAAGCCCCGGCAGATCCCCGGGCGTTCCCGGGCCGAGGGCGCATCCTCACGCGAGGGAAAGTTGACCATGGAGCTCCTCATCCTCCGGCACGCCATTGCCTTTCCGCGCGATCCAGGCCGCTGGCCCGACGATGCCGAGCGTCCGCTCACGGCGCAGGGCGTCAGGAAGGCGCGGCAGGCGGCGGCCGGCCTCAAGCGCCTCGCCGGGCGGCCGGCGTTGGTCCTGACGAGTCCGCTGGTCCGCGCGCGCGATACGGCGAAGATCTTCGCACAGGCGGCGCGCTGGCCCGAGGCGGTGGAGTGCGCGGCGCTCTCCCCCGGAACGGACCCGGTGGAGCTGCTCGCGGAGCTGCGCCGCCATGACGGCAAGGCCGGCTGCATCGCCGTCGTCGGCCACCAGCCGCATCTCGGCCTCCTGCTCGCGCTCTGCCTGCGCGGCGAGTCGCGCCCCGAAGCGTTCGAGCTCAAGAAGAGCGCCATCGCCCGTCTGCAGTTCGAGGGGCCCCCTCGCGCGGGCCGCGGCATGCTCACCGCCCTTTTTCCGCCCAGGGCGCTGCGGAAGATCTAGCGCCCGCAGATACCGCGGAGAATCTAGTGCGCGCCCGCCGCGGCCTCGCTGCCGGCGCCGTCGCCCCCCCTCCTGGGTCGCGCCAGCCAGATGATCCCGATCAGCACGACGAAGAGAAATCCCGATATGTAGAAGATGTCGTCCGCCGACATCATGTAAGCCTGCCTGTCGACCAGATTGTTGAGCAGCACGTAAGCCTGCTGACTCGTCAGGCCGTCCGCGTGCAGCTGCGCCATGGTCTGATTCATGACGGGACTCGAGCCGGTCAGGTGCTGGACCAGCTGCTCGTGATGCAGCGTGGCGCGCCGGTCCCACAGCGTGGTCGTGATCGAGGTCGCGAACGAGCCGGCGCTGATGCGCGCGAAATTGATGAGCCCGGAGGCGGACGGAATGCGATCGTGCGCGAGTCCCGAGAAGGCCAGCATCAGAAGCGGAATGAAAAAGGTCGCGAGCCCCGCGCCCTGGATGAGCGTCGGGACCAGCAGCGTCCATTCGTTCACCTGGGTGTTGAAGTCCGCGCGCATGAACATCACCAGCGCGAAGATCAGGAAGGAGACGGTGACGACCCAACGCGGATCGACGCGATGCAGGAACCTCCCGACGAACGGCGTGAAGACGATCGCGAGCAATCCCACCGGCGCCAGCACGAATCCCGCGAGCGTCGCGGTGTAGCCCATGTACTGCTGCAGCCAGAGCGGCAGCAGAACCACGTTGCCGAAATAGAGCCCGTAGCCGATCGACATCGCGAGCGCGGCCACGGTGAAGTTGCGCATCCGAAAGAGACTGAGGTCGACGATCGGATGCTCGTCGGTCAGCTCCCACACGAGGAAGATCGCGAATCCAACCGTCGCGACGATGGCCAGCGTCACGATGAACGTGGAGTTGAACCAGTCGAGATTCTTGCCCTTGTCGAGCAGGATCTGCATCGCGCCGACCCAGACGATGAGCAGGGCAAGCCCCACCTTGTCGATGGGCAGCCGCGCGGTGGGTGTCTCGCGCCTGCGGTAGATGGCCCAGGTGATGATTCCGGCGACGATGCCGATCGGCACGTTGATGTAGAAGATCCACGGCCAGGAGATGTTGTCGGTGATCCAGCCGCCGAGCACCGGCCCCACCACGGGCGCCACCAGCGTGGTCATCGACCACACCGCGAGCGCGATGCCGCCCCTGGCCTTCGGCCAGCTCGAGAGCAGCAGCGACTGCGACAGCGGAATCATCGGCCCGGCCACCGCTCCCTGCAGCGCGCGGAACGCGACCAGCATGGTGAGGGACGGCGCCAGGCCACAGAGGAACGAGGCGACGACGAAGAGAAGCGTCGATGCGATGAACAGGCGCACCTGGCCTATCCGCCGCGTCAGCCAGCCGGTGAGCGGCATGGAGATGGCATTCGCCACGGCGAACGAGGTGATCACCCAGGTTCCCTGGTCCGGAGAGACACCCAGATCGCCCGCGATCGCGGGAATCGCAACATTCGCGATCGACGTGTCGAGAACGTTCATGAACGTCGCGAGCGAGAGCGCGAGCGTGCCGAGCGCCAGGGCGGCGCCCGTGAGGCTCGGCAGCTCCGCTGCGGCCGCGGCCGGCGCCGGCCCGCGCCCAAGCGCGGTCCCTTCGCTTTCCTGCGCGACGGCGCTCATGTCAATCGCGCAGCGCGACCGGGGAGCCGGCGCGGACAGGAGCCGCCAGCACCTGCGCGCCGCCGACGCCTAATCGCGCCGCCAGATGGTGGTTCGCGCTCGCCCGCGTCGCACCCGGGTCATTCTCGGCAATGATCCGCCGGACCGTCCGGTCGGCCTGCGCGGTGACGGACTGGAAGACGTTCGTCGAATAGTCGTGGCCGTCCTTCGCGACCTCCGGCAGCCGCTGCCCGCTGGCATCGCGGATGTCGACGTACGCCTTCATCGACAGACCGATCTGCAATGGATGCCGGGCCAGCTCCCGGGGATCGAGCGCGACGCGCACCGGCACCCGCTGCACGATCTTGATCCAGTTGCCCGTCGCATTCTGGGCGGGCAGCAGGGAGAAAGCGGAGCCCGTCCCGGCGCCGAATCCGACCACCCGGCCGTGGAACACGACGCCGCTGCCGTAGAGGTCGGAAGTCAGCGTGACCGGCTGCCCGACACGCATGGAATCGAGCTGCGACTCCTTGAAGTTGGCATCCACCCAGACCTGGTTGAGAGGCACTACGGCCATCAGGGGCGTCCCGGTGCTCACGCGCTCGCCGAGCTGCACGTCCCGTCGGGCCACGAAGCCAGACACCGGCGCGGGCAGCACCGTACGCGCATAGTTGAGGTACGCCGCATGCACCGCGGCAGCGGCGTCGCGAACCGCCGGGTTCGTCTCGACCGTGGTTCCATCGATCCAAGCCCGATTCGCCGCCACCTGTTGCTGGGCCGCGATCAGCGCCGCGCGAGCGGCCCTCACCGCATCGGCCGCATGCTGCAGCTCCTCCTGCGAGATGGCGCCGCTGCGCGCCAGGTGCGCGCGGCGCGCGTAGTCGCTTTGCGCCTTGGCCAGCTCCGTGCGGCGAACCTGCACGTTGGCTTCGAGCTCCGAGCTGGTGGCGAAGAGATTGCGCACCTGGCGTACGGTCTTGGCGAGCTGAGCCTCGGCCTCCTGCAGCTGCACCTTGGCATCCGCCGGATCCAGGCGCACCAGTGTCTGGCCAGCCTTGACGAACTGCGTGTTGTCGGCTCCGATGGATACCACGGTCCCGGACACGCGCGGCGTGATCTCGACGACGTTGCCGCTGACGTACGCGTCGTCCGTGTAAGCGGTGTAGCGCAGGTCAAGATCCCAATAGACGGCGTAGGCGCCGCCGAGGATGAGGAAGCCCCCGAGAATCAGCACCAGCCAGCGCGCCCGGGCGCTCTTGCGGCGCGAAGGCGTGGCGGTTTCATCTTGAGTCGTCATGTCTCAGGTCTCCCAGATCGGTTCTCGTTGCCGCGGCGAAAAATGCCTAGGCAGATTTCGCCGCGTAAAAAAACGGATTGCCGTCCTCAGGCCGCGTTCTCCAGCATGCGCCCCAGCAGGCTCTCGAGCTGGCGCGTGTCCGCGCGGCTGAAGCCGCGCAGGAATCGGTTCTGAATCGCCATCGAGATCTCGCGCAGGCGCGGATAGGCTGCGCGGCCCTGCTCCGTGATCTCCAGATACACCAGCCGGCGATCCTGCGGACAGCGCACCCGGCGGATGAGACCCTTGCTCTCGAGGCGATCGATCATGCGGGTCATCGCTCCTGCGTCGTACGACATCTCCTTGCAAAGGTCCGAGGCGGACTTCCTGCGGTCGGCACCCGCGAGCCGCGCCATCACGATGAACTGCGCGGCCGTGACGCCGATGTCGGCCACGTGCCGGTCCGCCGTCAGCTCCCGGTCCAGCGCGGCCAGCAGCTCGGTCCGTACCTGGCCCACCAGATGAGCCACGCTCCTGCTCGGCTCGTAGTTGTCGCTGTCGTAAATGCTCACCAAGATCGCTCTCCGTGAATATCCCCCTGAAGGGAGATGACGCGAAATCTATTTGCCTAGGCTGCCTTTGTCAAGGCTTCCACTGCTTCGGCAAATTGTGGCGCGCGGCGACGCACGCGCCCGCCCGGCGCCCGGGACCCGGGAGAGCGGGAAACAAGCAGGTTCCGGCAGTTCAGGCAATCGAGCCATAGCCGCCACTCGCGAGCATTTCGCAGGAGACGGGAATGTGGACGGCATCGCGCCGTCGCGGGGCACCGGTGGCCAGAACTCGGTGGAACGCGAGGGCCTTCCCTGGATTGGCTTGGGTGGTCGGGGTGAGAGGATTTGAACCTCCGGCATCTGCGTCCCAAACGCAGCGCTCTACCAGGCTGAGCTACACCCCGAGCGAAGAATTGCGGGTAGGAGATCGCAGATCGCCCCGCTCCATGGCTACTTTGCCGAGGCTACCGGTGTGAGCCTCATGATATGCGAGAATGCCGCCCCCTCAAAGGGCTGGAGCGGCATTTCGAATGACGGCGCAACTGATCGACGGCCGCGGGCTGGCGGCGGAGGTCAAAAACCAGGTCCGCGGGAAGATCGCGGCTGCGCTCGCGCGCGGCCGCCGCCGGCCCGCCCTCGCCGTCGTCAAGGTGGGCAATGATCCGGCATCCGAGGTCTACGTGCGCAACAAGCGCCGCGCCTGCGAAGAGGTCGGCATCCGCTCCGTGGCGCACGACCTGACGGACTCGACCTCGGAGATCACGCTGCTCTCGCTCGTCAACGAGCTCAACCGCGACGACGACATCGACGGCATCCTGGTGCAGCTGCCGCTGCCGGCACAGATTCAGCAGACCGCCGTCATCGAGCAGATCGACCCGGTGAAGGACGTCGACGGCTTCCACCCCTACAACGTGGGGCGGCTCGCGCAGCGCATTCCGGTGATGCGGCCCTGCACGCCCTACGGCGTGATCAAGCTTCTCGAGCACATCGGCGTCCCCTTCAAGGGGCAGCATGCCGTGGTCGTCGGGGCATCCAACATCGTCGGACGGCCGATGTCGCTCGAGCTGCTGCTCATGGGCGCGACCACCACGGTCTGCCACCGCTTCACGACCGGCCTCGAGGGATATGTCCGCCAGGCGGACATCCTCATCGTCGCCGCGGGCAAGCCCGGGCTGATTCGCGGCGAATGGGTCAAGCCGGGCGCGGTCGCCATCGATGTCGGGATGAATCGCCTGGACAACGGGCATCTCGTGGGCGACATCGAGTTCGCGGCGGCCCGTGAGCGGGCCGCGTGGATCACCCCCGTGCCCGGCGGGGTCGGTCCAATGACCGTCGCGATGCTGATGCACAACACGCTGGAGGCCTATCACCACCGGGGCGAGCTCGCCCGGTAGCGGCGCAGCCGCAGGCTAGGCGCGGCGCCAGACGGTCGTGCCGCCGGGCTTGTCCTCGAGGACGATGCCCGCTCGCGCCAGCTCATCCCTGATCCGGTCCGCCTCCGTCCAGCTCTTCGCCTTGCGGGCGGCCAGGCGAGCCTCGATCCGCCGCGCGATGTCCTCATCCGTGAGCGCGACGCCCGTGGCGGCAGACGCACCGCTCCCGGAGGGCCGCTTCGTGCCGAGCGAGAACCACTCCTTCGGCGTCACCGTCAGACCGAGCACGCCGGCCAGGGAGCGCAGCAGCGCCCCGAGCATCGCGGCCCGCGCGGCATTCCCCGCGTCCCTGGCGCTGTTGATCTCGCGAGTCAGCGTCTGCAGGACCGCGACCGCTTCGGGCGTGTTGAAGTCATCGTCCATCGCCTCCTGGAAGCGCGCAGTGTAATCGGACCCCGCCGGGGCGGCCGGTGCCGCCTCCGGCAGGTCGCGCAGCCCCGTCATGATGCGCCCGAGCGCCGCATCCGCCTGCTCGAGCTGCTCCAGCGAATAGTTGATCGGCCCCCGGTAGTGGCTCGAGAGCATGAAGTACCGCAGCACGTCCGGGTGCCTCACCGCCTTGCCGAGCACCTCGCGCACGGTGAAGAAATTGCCGAGCGACTTCGACATCTTCTCGTTGTCGATGTTGACGAAGCCGTTGTGCATCCAGATCTCGGCGAAGCGGTCGCCGGTCGCCGCGCAGCTCTGCGCGATCTCGTTCTCGTGGTGCGGGAACTTGAGATCGAGACCGCCGCCGTGGATGTCGAAATGCGGGCCGAGGAGCGCCACGGACATGGCTGAGCACTCGATGTGCCACCCCGGGCGCCCGCTGCCCCAGGGCGAGTCCCACGCCGGCTCCCCGGGCTTGGCGTGCTTCCAGAGCACGAAGTCCAGGGGGTCGCGCTTGGCCTCGTCGACCTCCACCCGCGCGCCCGCGCGAAGGTCCGCCAGGCGCTTGCCGGAGAGCCGGCCATAGCCCTGGAACTTCGCGACCGCGTACATGACATCGCCGTTCGCGGCGAGATAGGCGTAGCCGCGCTCGAGGAGCTTCCCGATCATGTCGATGATGGCCGGCAGGTACTGAGTGGCCCGGGGCTCGTGATCCGGCCGCATGACTCCGAGGGCGGCCGAGTCCTCGTGCAGGGCTTCGATGAAGCGCTCCGTGAGCACACCGATGGGCTCGCCCTTCTCCGCGGCCCGCCTGATGATCTTGTCGTCGATGTCCGTGATGTTCTGCACGTAGGTGACCCGGTATCCGCGGTGCCTCAGATAGCGGTTGACCACATCGAACGCGATCAACATGCGCGCATGCCCGATGTGGATGAGGTCGTAGACCGTCATCCCGCACACGTACATGCGGACCTCGCCGGGCTCGAGCGTCTCGAGCGGCTGCTTCTCTCCGGTGAGCGAGTTGTGGATGCGGATCATGTCGTTCGTGCCGTGAGGAGTGAGGGCCCGTTGTCAGGCAAAGCGCGCGAGTCGCATCTGCGCCTGGCCGGCGGGCATGGCCTTGAGCAGCGGCGCGAGCTCCGGCCCGTGGCTGCGGCCGGTGAGCGCGAGGCGCAGCGGCATGTAGAGCTCCGCGCCCTTTTTTCCCGTCGCGGCGCGTACCGCCGAAGCGATGGCCGCGAGATCGTTCCCGCTCTGCGCGGCGGCATGCGCGGCCGCCTTGAAGAAGCCATCGCCAGCCTTGCGGATGACCGCCTCCCCGTCGGGCTCCAGCGCCGGCGGCGGCCCGAAGATGATCCGCTCCCACGGCTGCGCATCCTCAGGCAACACCACATTGGGCAGGACCGCGGCCAGGAAGGCGTCCGCTGCGGACTCGCCGAGTCCCGCCGGCACGGCGGCGGCAAGCCACAGCCGCGCCTCATCGATGGGCAGATGATGCGCGGCCTCCTTCTGCCACACCCGCAGCTGCTGCGCGTCGAAATGCGCCGACGCACGCCCGAGGTGCGCAGGATCGAATGCCCGGGCCATGGCATCGAGGTCGAGAAGGCCGTGCTCGCTGCTCGAGTGGCCGAGCCGAAACAGATGATTGACCAGAGCCTTCGCGAGATAGCCGCTCTCGCGAAACTCGCGCACGCTCGTCGCGCCGTGCCGCTTCGAGAGCGGCGTCCCGTCGGGACCCAGGATCAGCGATACGTGACCGTATCGGGGCTCGCGCAGCCCGAGCGCCTCGAGGATCAGCAGCTGTCTCGGGGTGTTGGCCAGGTGATCCTCGCCACGCAGCACGTGCGTGACACCCATCTCGGCGTCATCGACGGCGTTGCTGAAGAAGAACGCGGCAGTGCCATCGGCGCGGCGGATGACGAAATCCCCGATCTCGTCCGAGAGAAAGCTCTGGGGACCATGGACGAGGTCGACGAACTCGATGCGTCTGCCGAGGGGAACGCGAAAGCGCATCGTGGCGGGCAGCCCCTGCGCCGCCTTGCTGCGGCGCTGCTCCGGCGACAGCGACCGGCAGGTCCCGCTGTAGCGAGGCGGCCGTCCCGAGCCCAGCTGGGCGCGGCGCGCCGCTTCGAGCTCGAGCGGTGTGCAGAAGCAGGGATAGACGGCCTCCCGCCGCTCCAGCGCCTCGAAGAGCCCGGCATAGAGCGCACCGCGCTGCGACTGGCGGTACGGCCCGCGGCCGTCCTCCCGGTCCGGCCCCCCGTCCCACTGCAATCCCAGCCAGCGCAGATCCTCGAGCACCACGGCGAGGTGCGACTCCTGGCTGCGCTGCGCATCGGTATCCTCGATCCGCAGCAGGAAGCGGCCGCCGGTGCGGCGTGCCAGCAGGTAGTTAAACAGCGCCGTGCGCGCATTGCCGAGGTGCAACTCCCCCGTCGGGCTCGGCGCAAAGCGCGTCACCACGCCGCGGTCGAACCCCGCGGCAGCTGTGCTGTCCATTCCGGTCATGCGGCAATGGTACGGGGTTTGCCGCGGGAGCGACATCGCCCAGCCCCGCGCCCCCGGCACTGCTAAGATCCCGGCCTCAACGAGATACGCGACGGAGACCCAATGCGCGCCCAGAACCGGACCCTGATCGCGGCATGCACCCTGGCGGCCGCCCTCGCCTGCCTCCTGCTCGTGCAGCCGGCGGCGCGCGCGGAAGATGCCTCCCACACCAATCCCGAGGTGCGGGTCACCACGAACATGGGCTCCTTCGTGATCGAGCTGCGGCCCAACCGCGCTCCGCTCACCGTGGCCAATTTCCTGCGCTACGTGCGCTCCGGCTTCTACAACAACACGCTCTTCCACCGCGTGGTCGGCAACTTCGTCATTCAGGGCGGCGGACATGCCGCGACGCCGCCCTACGCGCTGAAGCCCACCTATCCGCCGATCGACAACGAGTCGGGCAACGGCCTGCAGAACAAGCGCGGTGCGGTCGGCCTCGCGCGCGCCGCCGCGCCCGATACCGGCAACTCCCAGTTCTACATCAACCTCGTCGACAATCCGGAGCTCGACCCGCTGCCGACGCGGTGGGGTTACGCGGTGTTCGGCAAGGTGGTGGAGGGAATGAGCGTCGTCGATAGCATCGGCACCGTGGCGACTGGCGCCTTCGGACCCTTCAAGTCCGACGCGCCCCTGAAGCCGGTGATCATCGAGAAGGTGGAGGAGATCACGCCCCCGCAGCTCGCCTCACCCTCGAGCGGCACGCCGGCCGCCGCCCCGCCGCCGGGGACGTCGGGCTCGGGAACCTCCTCTTCGGGAAGCTCCTCTCCAGGCACGTCGCCCTCGGGCACGCCGCCTTCTGGGGCGTCATCTTCGGGCTCATCGAGCTCGGGCGCTTCCGGCTCAGCGAGCCCGCCGTCGGGATCACCGGAGTCCTCGCAGCCTCCCGCCGCCAACCCGCCGGCGCAGCCGGCCGAGAAGGGAGCGAAGCCCCCCACGCCGCCGACCGGCGCGGTGAGCGACCCGTCTTCGGACGCAACGCCGCCTCAGACGCAGCCGGGAGCGCAGCCGCAGTCCGGATCCGGGGCCGGCCAGGCCAGCGGTGCCAGTGGCAGCCCTGCCGCGACCGGTAGCTCTGCCGGCACCGGCGACAAGAGCACCACGCCGCAGCAATGACGGTGGCTCCGGACCCCGCTGCTGCGCGGGCTCCGGGCCCAGCGTCCGCGCGATACGTCTTCGTATCCGACGTGCATCTCGACGCTGCGGCTCCGGATGCGCAACGGCAATTTCTCGAGTTCCTGCGCACAGAGGCCGCCGGCGCACGTGCCCTGTACATCCTGGGCGATCTCTTCGAGAGCTGGGTCGGAGACGATGATGCCGGCGGCGACAGAGCCGCCGTGCTCGCCGCGCTGCGCGAGCTGACCGCAAGCGGCGTCGCCTGCTTCCTCCTGCATGGCAACCGGGACTTTCTCATCGGCGAGGAGTTCTGCCGCCAGACCGGCTGTCAGTTGTTGCCCGATCCGGTGATCGCGGAGCTCGAAGGCGAACGGGTGCTGTTGACACACGGCGATGCGCTCTGCACCGACGACCACGCGTATCAGGAGCTGCGCAGCATCGTCAGGACGGCCGCCTGGCAGCGCCGGTTTCTCCGCTTGCCGCTCTCGGACCGCCAGCTGCTTGCCAACGAAGCACGCGCCGGCAGCCGCGCGCATACCGCACGCACCATCCCGAAGGTGATGGACGTGAACCCCGCGGCCGTCGCGGCCGCGTTCGAGGCCGCGCGTGTCGGCCGGATCATCCACGGTCACACGCACAGACCCGCGGTGCACGATGCGCTGGTGCAGGGCCACCCCGTCCAGCGCATCGTGCTGGGCGCCTGGTACGAGCAGGGCAGCTATCTGGTCCGCGAGGCCGGGAATTACAGCCTGAGGACGCTGCCCCGCTGACCGCTCAGCGGGACCCCGGTCCGGGTGCCGGCGGCGGCGGCGGCGGTCCCATGCGCCCGCCGTGCATCATCATCCCGCGCATCATCATGCCGTGCATCATCATGGGGCCCATCATCATGTCCGGCCCGGGCATCAGGACTTCGAACTTCTTCATCTGCTGCGGGCTCAACACCCCCGAAAGCTTCTCGACGGTATCCTTGCGCACGGCGCGATGCGTCTCACGGATCTGCCGCATGGCCTGCTCCATGGTTTTCCGCATGCGGGCGTGCTCCGCGGCGAGGATGGCCCGCACCTTCTGTTGCTGCGCCGGTGTCAGATCGAGGAGCACCGTGAGCTGCTCCATCCTGCGTTGCTCCATGCGTTGCATCATGGCGGGGCGGCCGCGCCAGGGATGCGGGGGCGGCGCCGGCGGTGTCTGGGCCAGCGCCATCCCGGAGGCGCAAAGCAGCGCGACCGCTGCCAGGCTGTGTCTGATCATGCTCGTCCCCTGTGTGGACTTGACGGTAAGGGGACTCTAACGCCTCACGCCGACCTGAGACGTAAGCAATCTTAATCCTGCCGCGGCAGCGTGAGCCGGGCCTCCAGGCCGCCCTCGGGGCGATTCCCCAGCACGAGTGCTCCGCCATGGGCCTGAGCGACGTCACGCGCGATGCTGAGTCCCAGCCCCGTACCTCCCGTGTCGCGATTGCGGGAGGACTCCAGCCGATAGAAAGGCTCGAAGACCTTCTCCAGCTCCTCGGGAGGGATGCCCGGTCCGTCATCGAGGACGCTGATCTCGAGCCGTGACCCATCACGGACCAGGATCCGGGCCCGGACGCCGAAGTTGATTGCGTTGCCGACGAGATTGGTGATGCACCGCTTCAATGCCTGTGGCTTGCCCGGAAACGGCCGCAGGGCTCGTCCCTCCACCCTCACATCCTTGCCCATCTCCGTGAACTCCCCGCGGATGGTCTCGAGAAGCCGGTTGAAGTCGACCGGCTCCAGGCCCTCCTCGTCGTTCAAGCCGCGAAAGAGCGCGAGCGCGCCGCGCACCATGCTCTCCATCTCATCGAGCTCCTTGCCGAAGCGGGCCTGCAGCGCAGGATCCTCGATCTGCGTCTCCACCTGAAGCCGCAGCCTCGTCAGCGGCGTCTTGAGGTCATGAGACATGGCTGCAAGGACGCGCGTGCGGCTGTCGAGATACCGATGCAGACGATCCTGCATGCTGTTGAAGGCGCGGGCGGCGTGGCGCAGCTCGCGTGCGCCTTTCTCCTCCAGCTTCGGCTGGCGCACGCCCCTGCCGATGTTGTCCGCCGCACTCGCGAGCTGCGACAGCGGCCGGGTGATCCCTCGCGCGGCGATGTAGAGGGCAGCGACGAGCAGGATCACCAGGAGAATGACGTTGAGCATCAGGCTCGGCGGCAGCGGCGCGCCCGGATCGATGCGCCGGACGCGGTAGATGAGCCTGGAGTCATCGGGTAGATGGATGATGACGTCATAGACCCGGGCCGGCTGAGCCGCCGGCAACCCCAGGAAAGGCGATGGAATCGGAATGACGCGGGCGGCCGGCGCGGCGGCCGCCCGCACCGCAATCCCGTAGCCGCTGCCGAGCTCCGCCCGCAGCTGCCGGGTCAGCGCGGCCTTCAGAGCCGGGCCCCGAGGGGTGAACGGAAGTTGTATGAAGAGGTGCGGCCACGAGTGCGGCCGCAGAAGCGAGGGCGGCGGCGCCTTGGGAGGAGGACCGCCGGCTTCGATGCCGGGGCGCGGCGGGGGCTGCGGCGCGCCGGCGGGCGGCAGCAGGTCCGGTGTCCGGCTCCAGGCATGTGCCCGCAGACGCAGCACCCGCCGCTCGCGATGAAGTGCGAGGCGCGACGCCCGCTCCTTCAGCCGTGCGATCGTGGGACCGCGCTCCCCGGGCGGCAGCTGCTCGAGCAGCAGCGTGATTTCCGAGATCCGGCGCGACCACACCCAGACGCTGGTGTCGAGGGTAAATCGCTCCAGGTGACGTGCGAAGAGGTACAGCGTCGCGGCCTGCGCGAGCACGACGGCAATCACCAAGGCGGCGATCAGACGGCCGAACAGCGAACGCGGCCACGGGGAGATGCGCATAAACAATGGGGCGGCGTCAGGCGCTCTCGACCGGAACGCCGATGACATAACCCTCGCCGTAAACAGTCTTGATGATCTGCGGCGCGCGCGCGTCGTCGCCCAGAAGCTGGCGCAGACGGCTGACGCGTACGTCAATGCTCCGATCGAAAGGGTCCGCCTCGCGCCCGCGAAGCAGTTCCGTCAGCTGAGCCCGCGACAATACGCGGTTTCCGGCGGAGAGAAGCACCGCGAGGAGCCGGTATTCCGCGCCACTCAGGGAGACATCCTTGCCAGACGCATCAGTGAGCGTCCTTCGCGTCGTATCGAGGCGCCAGCCGGCGAAAGAGAACCCGCGAACCAACTGTGGATTCGGATCGCGCGGCGCATGGGCTGCGCGCCGCAGTACCGCCCGAATCCGTACCAGGAGCTCGCGCGGATTGAAGGGCTTGGGCAGGTAATCGTCGGCACCTACCTCCAGGCCGACGATGCGATCGACGTCCTCGCCGCGAGCAGTCAGCATGATCACCGGAATCTGCGAACGGGTCCGCAGCTCGCGGCAGAGGCTCAGACCGTCCTCGCCGGGCAACATCAGGTCGAGCACGATGAGGTCGATCGACGCCCGGTCCAGCACGCGCCGCATCTCGCGGCCATCCGCCACGGCCGTCGTGCGGAATTCGTTCTTCTCCAGATATTGACTCAACAGCGAGCGGATCTCGCGGTCGTCGTCGACGATGAGGAGGTGCGGATGGTCGGCCATTGGAGAAAGATAGCCGCGCCCGGCGCAGCCGTTGTAACGAACTGTTATTCAGGTGGTCCCGAGTGGAACCGCAGCTGCGGATCCGGCGCCGTGACGAGCTCGGCTTCATGCTGGGCGAGCTCCCGCAGCCGCTGCCGCCATTGCGGCGCCGCCTCCTGCGCGAGCTCGAGATATTGCTCGAAGTGCCGGGCCTCGGATCGGGCGAGCTGGCCGTAGAACCCGGCCACCTCCTCGGGCAGGCGCGGAGCGAGCAGGCGGAAGCGCTCGCAGGAGCGAGCCTCGATCAGCGCTCCCGTCAGGAGCAGATCGAGCTTGCGTCCAGGATCCGCGGTGCGCAGGGCCCGTCTCAGACCCGCGGCGTAGCGGCCCGGGCGCTGCCGCTCGAATGGCACCCCCAGCGTCGTCATGAGCTTCTGGACCTGCTCGAAGTGCCGCAGCTCCTCGCGCGCGAGGCGCGACAGGGCGGTGGCGAGGCGACGGTCTTCCGGGTACGTGAACATCAGCGCGAGGGCCGTCGATGCGGCTTTCTTCTCGCACTGCGCATGATCGTTGAGGAGCTCCCGCCAGCCGGCGGACGCCGCCTCCACCCACGCGGGCGGCGTCGGCACGAGCAGAATGTCGGCCTCGCCGTGGTGACGCTGCGTTGCGGACAATCTTGTCACGCCGGCTGCAGGAATCGCTCGAGCTGCCGGTCGAGCGCCTCCGCGGCGGCGAGCGCCGTCGGAAAGCGCTCGTGGGGGCGCTTGGCGAGCAGCCGCTCGAGCAGGGGCTGCAGTCCCGCGAGACCGTCGGCGAGCTGCGGCACGGGCTCCTTGCGATGCTTGTAGATCAGCGTCATGGGGCTCTCGGCCTGATACGGCTTGCCGCCGGTCAGCATCTCGAAAAGGATGACGCCGAGGCTGTAGAGATCGCTGCGCGCATCGGTCGGCTCGCCGTGTCCCTGCTCCGGACTCATGTAGTGCGGCGTGCCGAAGATCAGGCCGCGCTCCTTCAGATCGGGGCTCTGCGCCGCATCCTTGGACATGCCGAAGTCGATCAGCGCGATGGTGCCGTCCTCGCGCAACATGACGTTGCCGGGCTTGAGGTCGCGATGCACCACGCCCGCGGCGTGCAGCGCATCGAGCGCCCGTGCGATCTGCGCGGCGAGGCGCACGGCCGACCGCGGCGCCACCTGCGATCTCATGCGCCGGCGCAGGTCGCCGCGGGCAAAGTACTCCATCACGAGCCAGGCGTGCTCGTCGCTGACACCGAGGTCGAAGAGGCGCACGATCCCGGGGTGACGGATGCGCTGCGCGATCTCGTACTCCTGCAGAAATCTGAGAAAGGAGTCGGAGGCCTCGCCGTGCTCGTGCTGGTCGCGCACCACCTTGAGGGCGACCCATGAGCGATTCTCGAGGCGCTGCGCCAGAAAGATGTCGGCGCGCTTGCCGGAGGCGACCTGGCGTACGCGCTCATAGCCGCGGATGAAAGCGCCGCCGAACACCTGCGACTGCGGCACGGAGCGCGGGTCGGGGGAGGCGTCCTGAGGCGATTGCTGGGACATCTGCGGGGCTTATATCACGCCGGGCCGGGCGGCAGCTTCAGCCCGATCACGAGGTCGGCCACGTTGGTGCCGGTGGGACCGGTGCGCACCAGCGCGCCTGCGGCGGCGAGCGCCGTCCCGGAGTCCGCGCGCGCCAGGCAGTCGTCAGCGTCGAGACCGGCCAGCGCGACACGCGCGCAGGTGTCGGCATCGACGAGCCCGCCTGCCGCGTCGGTCGGACCATCCGTCCCGTCGGTTCCGGCGGCGAGCAGCAGCAGCTCGGGATATTCCGTAAGAAACCTCGCGGCGGCGAGCGCCAGGTGCTGGTTGCGGCCCCCGCGGCCCGGGTGCGGCGGCAGGCACACGGTCGACTCACCGCCCCAGACACGGACCTGGGTGTTGCCAACCAGCAACTCGTGAGCGAAGCGCGCACCGAGGCGCGCAGCGTCTCCCTCGAAGCGCTCCCGCACACACGCCACCGTGAGCCCTTGCTGCGCCGCCGCCTGGGCAACACCCCCGATCGCCCGGTCCACCGAGGCCACGACCTGCCGCTCGATGTGATCCGCGCCGCCCCTCGCAGGTCCGAGGAGCCCGGAGCCGATGACCGCGGGATCGTCACCCGGCACGTCCGACAGGAAGAGCGCCTGCGCCGCGCGGCCTCCCAGCCGTGCTGCAAGACGCCCCCCCTTGATGCGCGAGATGCGCGCGCGACGGGCGTTGAGCTCGCCAATGGCAATACCTTCGGCGAGCCAGCCGGCCGAGAGTTGCTCCAGCTTCTGCAGCGAGACGCCGGGCTCGAGCACTTCCACCAGACTCGAGGCGCCTCCCGAGACGAGAAAGAGCGGCGCGACCTCGGCCGGCAGGTCATCCACCCAGTCGAGAAGCCGCTGTCCGGCGGCGAGCGAGCGCTCATCGGGAACCGGATGGGCGCTCTCGTGAATCTCGACGCCCGACCGGGACCGCAGCTCAGGGACGACATGCCCGCTCTGGGTGATGACCAACAGCCGCCCGAGCACGCCGCCCAGCGCATCCACCGCTCCGAGAGCCATGGAGCAGGCCGCCTTGCCCACGGCGGCGGCCCAGACCGGCGCCGGCCCCGGCGGCTTCGCGGCGAGCGCCTCCCGCACGCAGCGGCGTCCATCGGCCGCCTCGAGGCCGGCCTGGAGCAGCTCGAGGAGGAGCCGCTGCCTGCCGCCGGCGAAGTCCATCAAGAGGCGCGCAGGACCTTGAGGCGCCCGCGGTCGGCGCTCAGCTTCTTCGCCTCGTCCGAGCGCTCGAGCTGCAGCCGCTCGAGGTACTCGGGCGTCACGTCGCCCGTGACGTACTCGCCGGAGAAGCAGGAATCGTCGAACTCCTCGATGCGCGCATCCTCGTGCTTGCAGGCCGCGATGAGGTCCTCGAGATCCTGATAGATGAGCCAGTCGGCGCCGATGAGCCGCGCCACCTCATCGACACGCCGGCCACTCGCGACGAGCTCCCGCGCGGCGGGCATGTCGATGCCGTAGACGTTCGGGAAGCGGACCGGCGGCGCGGCGGAGGCGAAGTAGACCTTGCGGGCGCCCGCCTCGCGGGCGAGCTCGATGATCTGGGCGGAGGTCGTGCCGCGCACGATGGAGTCATCCACCAGCAGCACGTTCTTGCCGCGGAACTCCAGATCGATGGCGTTCAGCTTGCGGCGCACCGACTTCTGCCGCTCCTCCTGCCCCGGCATGATGAAGGTGCGGCCGATGTAACGGTTCTTGATGAACCCTTCCCGGTACTTGACCCCGAGCCGCTGCGCGAGCTGCAGGGCGCTCGTGCGGCTGGTGTCCGGAATCGGAATGACGACGTCGATGTCGTGATTGGCCCGCTCGCGCAGGATCTTCTCCGCCAGACGGTCGCCCATGCGCATGCGCGCGCGATACACGGAGATGTTGTCGATCTTCGAGTCCGGGCGCGCGAAGTAGACATACTCGAAGATGCAGGGGGTGTGGCGCACGGTCGCGACGCACTGGTGCGAATGCAGCCGGCCGGCCTCGTCGAGAAAGACGGCCTCGCCCGGAGCGATGTCGCGCACCATGCGGAAGGAGAGGCTGTCGAGCGCCACGCTCTCCGAGGCGAGCATCCACTCCGGCCCCCGCGGGGTGTCCCGTTGACCGAGGACGAGGGGGCGGATGCCGTTGGGATCGCGAAAGCCCAGAATGCCGTGCCCGATGATCATCGCCACCACGGCGTAGCCGCCGCGGCAGCGGCGATAGACGGCGTTCAGCGCCGCAAACACGTCGGCCGGGGTGATGCGCGGAGTGCCGATGCGCTGCAGCTCCGAGGCAAACACGTTCAGCAGCACCTCGGAGTCTGAAGTCGTGTTGAGGTGCCGGCGATCCTCGCGGACCAGGATCTCGGCGAGCTCCGCGGCATTGGTGAGATTGCCGTTGTGGGCGAGGCAGATGCCGTACGGGGAGTTGACGTAGAAGGGCTGCGCTTCCGAAGCGCTGTCGCAGCCGGCAGTGGGGTAGCGGACGTGGCCGATGCCGGCGTTGCCCTTCAACTCGAGCATGTGGTGCTGCTGGAAGACGTCGCGGACGAGCCCCCTGCCCTTGCGGACGCAAAGCTCCCCGTCACCGTAGGTGGCGATGCCGGCGGCATCCTGGCCCCGGTGCTGCAGCACCGTCATCGCATCATAGATGCGCTGATTGACTGCGCTCGTTCCAACGACACCGACGATTCCGCACATAGTCCTACCTCATGGACCCGCGCCGACCAGCACGCGCAGGCCCTTCGCCACCGAGTCACCGTAGGGGATCAGCATGGAGTGGCGCCACCAGGGCTCGCCATCGAGCTTCAGCAGCTGGCCGAGAATGACGAACACCCCGATCAGCACCACTCCGCGCGCCGCACCGAAGAGGAATCCGAGGAAGCGGTCCGTGCCGCTGAAGATCGAGAGGCGCACGTAATGCCCCATGATGGCCCCGAGCCCCGCACCGAAGAGCAGGATGAGCGCCACGATGATGGCGCGGGCCGCCCAAGGCCGCACGTAGTGCGCCGCAAGCAGACCGCCGAGGTGCGGCTCGATCATGTCGGAGAAATGCCAGGCGACGAAGAGCGCCAGGATCCAGGCGCCGAGCGCGATCGCTTCGCGCAGAAAGCCGCGCACGGCGCCCACGATCGCCGAGAGCACGACGGCGGCGATCAGCAGATAGTCGGCTGTGGTCATGGGACAGGGTCTGGAGAGGAAGCCCCGGGAACCCCCCAGGCAAGCGCGGCGGATTGTACAAGACCGATACCTCCGGGACACGTTAACTCGAGCACGCGTGCACGAGGAAACTCGATCGCAGAGGCCTCATCTCGCCGGCAGCACATCGCCTCGGTGCCCGGCGGCACGCAACCGGGCGGCGACGTGCAGCGCGGCCGCGCGGCTTTGCGGCGGAGACGTGATCACCCGCCAGAGGGACCGCGACCGCACCCGCACGGGCGCGACGGCGATCCGAAACCCTCTGCGCTGAAGCATCCCCGCCAGGCGAACGGCATTCCGATGGTCCGCGAACACGCCGAGCTGAACCACCCATCCTCGGGAGGAGGCCGGTGAGCGGCCCTCTCGCACTGCCTGATGTGCGGCCGGCTTCGCGACTTGCAAGGCCGGGTGGCCCGCAGCGGTGTGCCGAGCAGGGGATCGGGACGGTACGGGACGGGACGCCGGCTTGACGGTGGGGATCTTGGACGGGGCGGGCTCGAGCCGGGCCGCCTCCTGGGTCGCTTTGCCCTGCCCGGGCGCTCGCACGGACGCGACGGCAGGCTTTGCGGGGATGCCGGGCGCGCTTTCTTGCACAGAGCTGGCCGAGGGGTGACTCTCCGCGGCCCCTGCCTGCCTGGCATCGGCCGTCGGAGCAGGCGTTGCAGCGGGCGTCGCCGCGCCCAGAGTCAGCGTATAGGTGCGAAGAGGCGGCTCGCCCTGCGCCGGCTGCGCGGTCCCGAGGGCCGGTGGCGCCGAAGCCGAGCTCGAGGAGGCCGCGCTCGAGGAAGCGACGCTCGCGGAGCCGGCCGGCGATGACTTCATCCCGATCGGTCCGGTCAGAAGCTCCGGAACCAACAGCACCATCAGCGCCACGAGAATGATGGCGCCCGTCAGTCGCTCTTTCACTTCAGGAGTATACCCCAAGCCACTCGAGCGCCGGTCCCACCGTGTGCACCGAGCCGCAGACCACCACGCGATCGCCCGGACGCGCGGCGGCGCGCGCGGCCTCGCATCCCTCGCTCACCGAGGCGGCGAGGGTCGGCTGACGCACGATGAGCTCCAGCCGGCGCGCGAGCTCCGAAGCCGCGATCCCGCGGGGGCCTTCCAGACTGCAGAGAAACCACTCATCCAACACCGGTGCGAGCGCCTTCGCGATCTGCGGCGCATCCTTGTCCCCCAGAATGCCCACGACGCCGAGGGTGCGGCCGCGGCAGGGCCGCTCCCGCAGCTGCGCCGCCAATACCTCGGCGGCGGGCGGGTTGTGCGCGATGTCGAGGATCCACTCGACCGGGCCCGGGACGATCTGGAAGCGGCCGGCGAGCCGTACGCCGCGCAGAGCCGCGGCCGCGGTGCGCGCATCGAGCGCCGCCACGGCCTGGCGCACCGGGTCGCAGCGCTCGCGGCCGGCGGCAAGCGATTCGAGCGCGGCGAGCGCCGTCGCGGCATTCCGGTACTGGATCGAGCCGGCGAGAGCCGACGGCGGGAGATCCTCGAGGCTCAGGTCCGAGCCGCGGTAACTCCAGTGCGGCGGGCCGTTCCGGGCCGGCTCCACGCGCCAGCTGAAATCCCGCTCGGCGACGATGGGCCTCGCGCCGAGGCGCTCGATGGCCGAGTACACGCTCGCCGGCATGCGCGCAGTGCCGAGCACCGCGGGCCGGCCGGCGCGGAAGATGCCGGCCTTCTCGGCGCCGATCTCCTCCACCGTCTCCCCCAGCCAGTCGCGATGGTCGAGTCCGACGGAGCAGAGCACCGACACGTCCGCATCGATGATATTGGTCGCATCGAGACGCCCGCCGAGCCCCACCTCGAGCAGCGCGAGCTCGACGCCACGATCCGCGAAGAGCTGCAGGGCCGCGAGCGTGTTGTATTCGAAGAAGGTCAAAGTGGTGGCGCCGCGCGCCGACTCGATGCGCTCGAATGCCGCGACGATCGCCGCATCCCCGGCCTCCACGCCGTCGATGCGGATGCGCTCGTTGTAGCGCAGGAAATGCGGCGAGGTGAAGAGCCCGACGGATCGCCCGGTGGCGAGCCACAGCGCCTCGAGGTGCGCCACGGTCGAGCCTTTGCCGTTCGTGCCGCCCACCGTGATGACGGCGGACGCCGGCCGGTCCAAACCGAGCCTGCGGGCCACCGCGGCGACGCGGGCGAGCCCGAGGTCGATGGACTTCGGATGCGCCGCCTCCTGCAGCGCCAGCCACTGCGCGAGCGATCGGGACACGGCGCACCGACCGCTTACGCGGCGGTTGCCGGCTGCTTCATCAGCATGCGCAGCAGCGAGGCGATGCGCTCCCGCATGTCGCGCCGGTCGACGATCATGTCGAGCGCGCCATGGTCGAGCAGGAACTCGCTGCGCTGGAACCCCTCGGGGAGCGTCTCGCGCACCGTCTGTTGGATCACACGCGGACCGGCGAAGCCGATGAGCGCGCGCGGCTCCGCGAGGTTGAGGTCGCCCAGCATCGCGAGACTCGCCGACACGCCGCCGGTGGTCGGATCGGTCATGACCGAGATGAAGGGCAGATGCGCCTGCGCGAGCCGCGAGAGCGCCGCGGCGGTCTTGGCCATCTGCAGCAGCGAGTAGAGCGCTTCCTGCATGCGCGCGCCGCCGCTCGCCGTGAAGCAGACGAGGGGCTTGCCGTGCTCGATGCAGTGGTCGGCGGCGCGCATGAAGCGCTCACCGACCACCGAGCCCATGGAGCCGCCGAGAAACTGGAACTCGAATGCGCAGGCGACGACCGGCAGCTTCTCGAGCGTGCCCGCGAGCACGATGAGCGCATCGGTCTCCCCGGTCGCCTTCTGCGCCTGGGCGAGCCGGTCCTTGTAGCGCTTGCTGTCGCGGAACTTCAGCGGATCCTCGGGCGTGAGCCGAGCGCCGAGCTCCTCGGTGGAGGCCGGATCGAGGAAACGCTCCAGCCGCTCGCGGCCGCCGATCCTCATGTGGTGGCTGCACTTCGGACAGACGTAGAGATTGCGCTCGAGCTCCGCCCGGTAAAGTACCGCGTCACAGGCCGGACATTTGATCCAAAGGCCCTCCGGGACCGAGCGGGTCCGGCGCTCGGTCTTGATGCGCGAGGGCATGATCTTCTCGAACCAGGACATGAGAGCCGCCTACGTGGGAAATCCAGGCGGGATGATAGCGGTTCCCTCTCCTTCCCGGAGCAGGCTCTCAGCCGGCATGGGCAGCGCGAAGGGCGCCGGATAGCGAACGTGCCAGAGATAGAGGCCATCCGCCGGCGCCGTGGCGGCGCTCAGCCGCCGGTCCCGCCCTGCGAGCACCTCCCCGGCCCAGTCGGGAGGCGCATCGCCCTTGCCGATCCGGATGAGAAGGCCGGCAATGTTGCGGACCATGTGGTGCAGGAAGGCGTTGGCCGTGGCCTCGATGGCGAGCCAGTCGCCGCGGCGCGCCACGGTCAGCCGCTCCATGCGCCGGATGGGGGATTTCGCCTGACATTCGGCGGCGCGGAAGGCGCTGAAGTCATGCTCGCCCTCGAGCATCGCGGCCGCCTGCGCCATGCGTGCCGCATCGAGCGGGCGGTGGATCCAGGTCGCGCGATGCGCCAGCAGCCCGGAGCGGGCGGCGCGGTTGAAGATCAGATAGCGGTAGGTGCGCGCCTCCGCCGAGTAGCGCGCGTGAAAATGCGCGGGCACCGGCCGCGCCCAGGCGATGCTGATGTCACGCGGCAGCTCGGAGTTGGCCCCGAGCATCCAGGCCCGCATGCTGCGGCTTGCGGCCGTGTCGAAGTGCGCGACCTGGCCGCGGGCGTGTACGCCCGCATCCGTCCTGCCGGCGCAGACCAGGCTCACCGCTTCGGCGGCGACCTTGCCCAGAGCGCCCTCGGCGAGCAACTGCACCGTCTCGGCCGAGCGCTGACTCTGCCAGCCGGCGTAACGCGTCCCCTGATACTCGAGTCCGACGGCGATCCGCATCATGCGGGGGAATGAGCCTGACGGCTCTCGATCACCCCGGCAGCGACTCCATCAGGCGCTCGGCTTCCTGGCGCTGCGCCGTCGAGCCCTCGTGCATGACTTCCTCGAGGATGTTGCGGGCCCCATCCGGGTCGCCCATATCCATGTAGGCACGCGCCAGATCGAGCTTGGTGCCGACCTCGCTCATGGTGACGGGCTCGAGATCCGGCAGCGCGAGATCGTCCGCCGAAAGCTTCTGTGTCGCCGTGAAGGCGGCATCCGGGACGGTCGCCGTACCGACATCGAGATCGAGGTCCGAGCCGCTCGAGCCGTTCATGCCATTGAGGCCGCTCATGCCACGTCCGTGCGCCGGCTCCGCGGCTCCGAGGTCGTAGTCGAGCGCGGGCGATTCCTCGAGCGCGGCCAGCCGCGAGGTGGCCGCGGTGTCCTGGCCATTCTCCTGAATGTCGCCCTCGCTCAACACGGCTTCGAGCTCGGTCTCATCGATTTGCCAGGCGTTGGTCGTGCCGGTGGGCTCCGGCGACGGTTCCCCGGCACCCTCGCCGGCCTGCTCGATGAGCCGGCGCGAGTGCTCGTCGAGGCCGGCAACCAGTGTCGGACTCTCGGCCGAGGCTTCGCTCGCCTCTGCCGGCTGCTCGGCGGCCTCGAACGCTCCGAGATCGAGCCCGAGGTCGTCGATGGCGAGCTCCGCGGTCTGCTCCCCGCCGCTTTGCTTCAGCGCGCTCTCGACCTTCTGCCGGATGGTCGGCTGCTCCGCCATGTGCAGCGCCGGCTGTTCGACAGTGGGACCTTCGATTTCCGTGCCGAACTCAACGTCGTCTCCGCCTGGCAGAGTCGCCGTCATTTCCCGTGTGGAGCCGGTGGCGTTATCCGCGAAATTCGTATCGAGCAGCGCCATGTTGCGATCGGTGGCGGTCCCCGGGGACTCCGCGGTCGCCGCCGGGTCGACCTCACCAAGGGCCGATCCGATGTCGAGGTCGAGCCCCTGCGCGTGCTGGCCGGTCTGTCCCGAGGCAACGTCGAAGTCGAGCGCATCGAAACCGCTCTTGCCGTCCGCCAGGTCGAGATCCACCCCGGAGGCGGCCGCGCCGCTGCCCGTGGCGCCGCCTTCGAACAGCGGATCCTCGGGCGCGAGCTGCTTGCCCATGATCACGATCTTTTCCCACTCGCCGGGCGCCGCCTCGGCGCGTGTGGCGGCCAGCTCGTGCGCGGCCTGCAGGAACTGCTCCTTGTTGCCCCAGACGAAGAACACTTCGAGGAGCTTGAGCTTCAGGTCCCGCCGCTCGGGCTCGCGCGCGATGGCGATGCGGATGAGGTCGGCAGCCTGATCGTACAGGCCGTAGGCCATGTGGAAATCGGCCTCGGCAAGCGGGTCTCCCTGGTCGAGATGGACCGCCGTCTCGCTGCTGATCGTCGTGTCCGCGGTGCTGACATGCTTCGGCTCAGACGCCGCGGGCGCCGGGATTCTCGGCCGCTCGTGCGTGCCGCTCTCCTCGACGATGAAGGCATCGTCCTCCGCAGCAGCGATCGTGCGCATCGAGGCGGTGTCTGCCGTCGACGGCTCCAGCTTCGTGTAGGGAGACGGAGCGCCTCCCGCGGCGGCCAGCCGGCCAAGCGAATCGTCGAGATCCGACTGCCGGCGCGAGCGCCAGGCGCGCAAACCCAGATATCCGAGGAGCGCCACGCCCAGCAGTGCGAACTCCCACCAGTAGCTCGCCAGCGTGCCGAGAATCGAGGGACTCGCTGATGGCTTGGCGGCACGGGCGGTGGTCGGGACAGCGTGGGGCGCCGCGTGCGGCGCTGCCGACGGCGCAGGTTGCGGCGCAGGCGGCTGCGCAGCGCTTGGCGCGGGAGGCGCAGCCGCGGCGGCGGGCGGCGGCGCGCTCTGCTGCGGCGGCTTGGCGCCAGCCTCGGCCGAAGCGGCGGCAGGCGAGCTCGCCGGCGCCTGCGGCGCAGCCTTGCCCGCGAGCTGAGCCTGCATTCTGGCCAGCTGCGCATCCTTCAGCTGCAGCAGGCGATGCTCTTGCGCGAGCTGCGTCTGCAGCCCCTGGACCTGCGCCTGCAGCGCCTTGACCTGACCTGCGGATGCGCCCGCATCCGCGGCCGAGCCGGAGGCGCCCACCCCACCCTTGGGTGCGACCAGCCGGAGTCTTCCGGGGCCGCTCGCCGCGCTGGCGGTCTCCTGGGCGGCACCGTGCCAGGCTGCGTATTGCCGGCGGATCTCGGCGGTGGCAGCCGCGGGCGAGATGGCCGCGGCCGCGGCGCGATCGGGAATGCGCAGCACGGCGCCCGAGCGCAGCAGGTTCATGTTGTGATCGAAGGCGTGCGGGTTGGCGCGGTAGATCGCCACCATCCAGCCCTGGGTGAGGCCGGAGTTCACGCCGGCGCCGCTCAGCCGATCGGCGATGCCCGAGAGCGTCTCACCGCGGCTGACGACCAGCGAGTGCGGCGCACCGGCAGTGGCGGCCGGCGCCGAGGAGGACGCCCCGGAGGCGGCCGCCGACTGCTCGGATACCGGTGTAGCCGGAGCTGCCGCCGGGGCTGGAGCCGCCGGAGCCTGCGAGCGCGCGATCCGGCCCGCGCGGCGAGCGGTGCCGGTGACAGCCGGCGTGACCGGCTGCGCGGCGGCCTGCGCCTGGTGCGGCACGTACATCGGCGGGTTCAGGAGCACGGTGTACTCTCGATAGAGACGCCCGCGGTTCCAGTTGGCCTCGACGATCAAGGTCACCACCGGGTCGGTGACGGGCCGATCCGATGACAGCTCCACCACTTCCTTGCCGTCGGGGCCGCGTACGACCTTCACGCGCACTCCGCTGAGGAACTGCGGCCAGTTCAGGCCGTAGCGCGCGAAGGTGTCCTGCGAGGCCAGCCTGACCTGCAGGCTCTGCAGTGCGCCTGGAGTGGCGTCGAGCAGCCCGATCTGCGCCTTGAGAGGCTGACCGAGGGGCGAGAGGAGACGGATGTCTCCGAGACCGAGGGCGAATGCCGCTGAGGGTACGACCAGCAGCAATGCCACCGCCCGGCTTGAGCGTTTGGCGACCATTTACGACACCCCGGGAGGTATCAGTGGGTGGAATACACAGCTAAAACAAAGGGATGGCTGCATCTTGGCAGTCTCACCCCATTGCGGCGGCAATATAACTTAATTGGGCGGAAAGCCAAAGCGACCGCAGCAAGGAATGACTGAACAGGCAATCGCGACCCATAAGTAAGTTAAGTCCGCCTTCGGTGGGCACGATATTCCCGTATCCGCAAGACATAAACTGTGTCGGCGATCACCGTCGGGTAATGTCCGGGGTCTCGGAGCGGACATCGGCGTTCTGGGCACGGTGCCGCAGGTAGTGGTCGAGCAGGACGATCGCGAGCATGGCCTCGGCGATGGGAGTGGCCCGCAGACCCACACAGGGGTCGTGGCGCCCGGTGGTGACGATCTCGGCCGGCTGGCCGGCGGTATCCACCGTCCGGCCGGGCACCTGGATGCTGGAAGTGGGCTTCAGGGTGAGATGGGCCACGATGTCCTGTCCGGAGGAGATCCCGCCGAGGATTCCGCCCGCGTGATTGCTGGCGAATCCCTGCGGCGTGAGCTCGTCGCGATGCTCGCTGCCGCGCTGCGTCGCCGCGGCCGTCCCGGCGCCGATCTCGACCGCCTTGACGGCATTGATCCCCATCAGCGCAGCGGCGATGTCGGCATCGAGCCGGCCGAACACCGGCTCGCCCAGGCCGGGCGGCACGCCCGTCGCGATCACGGTCACCCGGGCACCGATCGAGTCCCCCTCGGAGCGCAGCTTCCAGATGAGCGCCTCCAGCTCCTCGACCCGGGCCGGGTCGGGGCAGAAGAAAGGATTCTCGTAGGCGAAGGCCGGATCACGGGCCTCGAGGATGAGCGCGCCGACCTGGCTCAGGTACCCGAAGATGCTGACGCCCAGCCGCGCCGCGAGATACTTGCGCGCGATCGCGCCGGCGGCGACACGCATCACCGTCTCACGCGCCGACGAGCGGCCGCCGCCGCGGTAGTCGCGCCGGCCATACTTCTGCTGATAGGTGTAATCGGCGTGACCGGGCCGGAAGCGATCCTTGATCTTGTCGTAGTCGCGCGAGCGGGCGTCGGTGTTCTCGATGAGGAGCCCGATCGGCGTGCCGGTGGTGTGCCCTTCGAAGACGCCCGAGAGAATGCGGACCTGATCGCCCTCGCGCCGCTGGCTGACGAACTTCGAGGTGCCCGTGCGCCGGCGGTCGACATCCTTCTGAATGTCCTCCTCCGTCAGCGGCAGGCCCGGCGGACAGCCGTCGACGATGCAGCCCAGGGCCGGACCGTGGCTCTCGCCGAAGGTCGTCACCGTGAAAAGCCTGCCGATGGTGTTGCCTGACATACCGTGAGTCACCCAGTCGTCGGATGCGCCGCGAGCTGATCTGCGGTGAGTAGAAAGACACCGCCGCCACCGCGCTCGAATTCCAGCCAGAGAAAGGGAAGCCGCCTGAACGCCCGCCGCACGGCCGCCTCGGTGTTGCCGACCTCCACGACGAGGAGCCCGCCCGGCCGCAGGTGACCGTCCGCTTCCCTCAGAATCACGCGGACGGAGTCCAGACCGTCGCGGCCCGCCGCCAGCGCGAGCGCCGGCTCATGACGATACTCGGGCGGCAGTCCTGACATCTCCCGCCGCCCCACGTAAGGCGGATTGGCGACGATGATATCGTAGCGCTCCCCGCGCAGGGCGCTGAAGTGATCGGATCGAGCCAGGCGCACGCGCTTTCCGACACGATGACGGCGTACGTTGATGGCCGCGAGCTCCAGCGCTTCGGCCGAGATGTCCACGGCATCGACGCGAGCCCGCGGGAGCGCCTTGGCGCAGGCGATCGCGATGCAGCCGCAGCCGGTGCCGACATCGAGAACGCGCCCCACCCTGCGCGGATCGATCCAGGGAGCGAACCGCCGCTCGATGAGCTCCGCGATCGGCGAGCGCGGGATGAGCGCGCGCCGGTCGACGCGAAACGGCAACCCCGCGAACCACGTCTCGCCGGTGAGATAGACCGCCGGAATCCGCTCCTCGATGCGGCGCCGGATGAGCTCCTCCACGCTCCGTACCCCACGGGCGCCGACGCGCCGCGAATACACCGCGGGATCGGCGTCGTGCGCCAGCCCCAGGGCATGCAGCACCAGGGCCGCGGAATCGTCCCGGGCGTTGTCGGTCCCGTGGCCGAAGAAGACACCGGCGCGCCGCAAGCGGCGGGCACCGCGGTCGATGAGGGTGCGAACGGTGGGCTTGCTCTTCGCCGCACGGCCGCGCAGGCGCCCCCGGGCGGCAAGCGGCGCACCGGCTGGCCCTCGCGGCGTATGGGATAATTCTGTCATGACTGCTCGACTCTTCTGGATCCTCGTCGGCCTCGGCGCCCTCTGTGCCGCGCTCGCCGGCTTTCTGCTGGCCGCCGAAGTTGACAGCTCTCCACCCGTGCTGGCAAGCGGCACGTGGTTGCAGGACGCGAGGCCCATTGCCGACTTCCATCTGACCGACAGCCAGGGACGGCCCTTCAGCCGCGCGGACCTGCGCGGCCACCCGACGCTCATGTACTTCGGGTTCACCCACTGCCCGGACGAGTGTCCGGACACGCTGGCCACGCTCGCCCGGGTCCGGAAGCAGGCCGCCCTGCCCGGCCTGCGGGTGCTCTTCGTGACGATGGACCCGAGTCGCGATACACCACCGGTGCTCAGGACCTATCTGCGGCAATTCGATTCCAGCTTCCTGGGGCTCACCGGGACTTCCGCCGAGCTCCACCGCCTCGCGGCCAGCCTGGGCATCGCCTTCGATCGGATCGAGCTCCCGGGGGGCGGATACGATTTCAACCACACCCTGGCGATACTGGTGCTCGATTCCCGCGGCCGCGAGGTCGGTGTGTTCACACCACCCTTTCGGGCGCGGCAGCTCGCGCAAACACTGCGGCGCGAAGCCCCGGACCTGCGGGACGCGGCCTAGGATGCCCATGGATGCCTCAAACGTGCCGACGGATTCGCCGACGCTGCGCGCACGGCTCTTCGTCGCGATGCAGTACCTGCTCCCGCAGCACTTCCTCTCGCGGCAGGTACACCGGCTGGCCCGCTCGCGCGTGAAGCCGGTGAAGAACGCCCTGATCGGATCGTTCGTGCGCCACTTCGGTCCGGATATGAGCGATGCGGCCGATCCCGAGCCGCGCGATTACCCGAGCTTCAACGCCTTCTTCACGCGCAGCCTGCGGCCCGGCACCCGCCCCATGGACGCCGATCCGGCCGCCCTGGTTTCGCCGGTGGACGGGACCGTCAGTCAGATCGGCCGGCTCGACGGCGGGACGATCCTGCAGGCGAAGGGCCACAGCTATTCCGTCGCGGCGCTGCTCGGCGGCGGCTCCGGCTGGGCGGAACGCTTTGCCGGCGGCTCCTTCGCCACGCTCTATCTGGCGCCGTACAACTATCACCGCATCCACATGCCCGCGGCAGGCGTCCTCTGCGGCGCGTGGTTCGTCCCGGGCAAGCTCTTCAGCGTCAATGCGGTGACCGCGGCCGCCGTGCCGGGGCTCTTCGCCCGCAACGAGCGCGTCGTCTGCGCATTCGAGGAGGGACCGCTCGGCTTCGCCCTGGCGCTCGTCGGGGCGCTCTTCGTCGGCAGCATCGCCACCGTGTGGCACGGCGAGGTGACCCCCTGCAGCCCGCGTCGCCCGACGCAGCTGCCGGTCGACACCGGCCGGGCATCGCGACGGCTCGAGCGCGGAGCGGAGCTCGGCCGATTCAACATGGGGTCGACGGTGATCCTGTTGCTGCCGCCGGGAGCAGCCGAGTGGCTGCCGCAGCTGCAGCCGGGCTCGTCCGTGCGCGTCGGGCAGACGCTCGCCCGGCTGCGCTCACCATGAGCCGCGCATCCGGGCCTACAGTGCCGGGCGTCGGGGACTGCGCGGATTGGCGGCCGACCGCCTCGCGGGAGAGGTTGGCCATGAGGGCTGCGCTGCTCGGGCGCGCGCGCGCCTTCTTCGCCGCCCGCGACGTGTTGGAGGTGGACACGCCCATCGTGGTCAATGCCCCGGTGACCGACGTGCACATCCACTCGGCACGCGTGACGCTCGAGCCGGCGGAACCGGCAGGACGCCGCGGCCGGACCTTCTTTCTCCACACCTCCCCGGAATACGCCATGAAGCGCCTGCTCGCGGCGGGGGTGGGCGACATCTATCAGATCTGCCACGTCGTGCGCGCGCTCGAGCGCGGCCGGCTGCACAACGCCGAGTTCACGCTCATCGAGTGGTATCGCGTCGGCCATACCCTCGATGCGCTCATGAGCGAGGTCGAGGCGCTGGTGAGCGAGCTCCTCGCCGGGGCCCGCCCCCAGACAGACCCTGCGCCGGACCCTCGCCCTTGCCCGGCCACGAGGGTGACCTATCGCGACGCCTTCCTGAGCGAGCTTGCGCTCGATCCGTTCACGGCGCCGCTCGCGCAGCTGGCCGAGCACGCGCGCCGGGCCGGATTCGACGCGGCGGCCTGCGCCGGACGGGACGAGCTGCTCGAGCTCCTCATGGGCACGGTCGTCGGGCCGCGGTTGGGCCACGGCGGCCTGACCTTCGTGCACGGCTATCCCGCGAGCCAGGCGGCGCTCGCCCGTCTCGACCCCCGAGACCCTCGCGCCGCACAGCGCTTCGAGCTCTACTGCGACGGCATCGAGCTCGCCAACGGATTTCACGAGCTGACCGCGGCCGATGAGCAGCGAAGCCGCTTCGAGCGCGACATCGAGGAGCGCCGCCGGCTCGGGCTGCCACAGGCCGGCGTCGATGAGCGCCTGCTCGCGGCTCTGGACTCCGGCATGCCCGACTGCTGTGGCGTGGCGCTGGGATTCGACCGAACGCTGATGTTGGCCGCAGGTGCCGCGAGCATCGATGCGGTCCTGCCTTTCCCCATCGAGAGAGCCTGATCGGACCCACCATGACTTACGCCAGCGAGCGATACGACTTCACCGACAAGCGGGCCGGCTACGAGCAGCTCGCGGCACAGCTTCGAGGACTTCTCGCTGGCGAGAGCGACCCCATCGCCAACGCCGCCAACACCGCCGCGCTCCTCTTCGACGTGCTGCCGGAGGTGAGCTGGGCGGGCTTCTACTTCATGCGAGGCGGTGAGCTCGTGGTCGGGCCCTTCCAGGGCAAGCCCGCGTGCGTGCGCATCGCACTCGGCCGCGGAGTGTGCGGAGCGGCCGCCGCGCAACGGACGACGCTGATCGTCCCCGACGTCAACGCCTTCCCGGGACACATCGCCTGCGATTCGGCATCACGGTCGGAAGTGGTGGTGCCGCTGATCGCGGCGGACCGCGTCGTCGGCGTCCTCGATCTCGATAGCACCAGGCCGGCGCGGTTCGATGAGGTCGATGCGCAGGGGCTGGAGCGGCTGGCGGCGCTCTTCCTGCAGGCCAGCCGGCTGTGATTCGCAGCGGCGGATCGTCCCGGCATTGCGCTG
>DASTAC010000182.1:0-5116 GCA_035713045.1 Steroidobacteraceae bacterium | reverse complement strand
CTCAGGGCAGAGATTCCAGGTAGTCCGCCACAGCCCGCATGTCCTGGGGATGCAGCGTCTGGGCCACACCGTGCATGACCGCGACATCGCGCATGTTGCTGCGGAACGAGGCCAGCTGCTTCAGGATGTACTCCGCATGTTGCCCGGCAAGTCGCGGAAAACTCGCGCTGCCGAGAGCCTTCGGTCCATGACAGGCGGCGCAGGCCGGCACGCCTTGCGCCGGGATTCCGTGCTCGAAGATCGCGCGCCCGCGATCGAGGATCGCCGCCGGATGACTCGTCCCGGGACCGGTCCTCTGGCGCGAATAATAGTCCGCCAGCGCCGCGATCATCGGATCGGTCAGGTGACTGGCCATCCCCCACATGTACGCGATGGCATAGGGATCTCCGCGGGTCTCGGCCCGGAACTCCTTCAGCTGCTGCGCGATGTACCACGCCTTCTGTCCGGCGAGCCGGGGAAACATCGGATTCTTGCTGTTGCCGTCCGGACCGTGGCAGGTGCCGCACACGCCGATCGCCAGATCCCGCGCGCGCCGGTTGATCGCGGAATCCTGCGTCCTGGCGCCCGCCGCCGACACGGCCACGATCATCCCCGCCATTGCCACGAGCCAGCCGCGGGCGCGGTTGCGGTTGCGGTTGCGGTTGCGGTTGCGGTCAAGCTGCCGCTGAATCTCAGGCATGCCCCTCCACCCCGGCGTCGCCGCGCAAGCAACAGCGAACGGATGCGCGATGAAGCAAATTACCGCGCGAGCTGCAATCGCGCTCCTCGCGCAGCACTTGGGTCGGCGAGAGCTTCCCGCGACAGGGCTCCCGTTGTCTCAGGCGCGCGGCCATCTCCTGCTGAGTCGGTTGCTCAGCGATCTTGCGCACCTCTCCGGTCACAGCTCGTCCCGATAATGCTCCAGCGCAACGCGCACCAGCTGCCCTCTCGTCCTGACGCCGGTCTTCTTGAACAGAACCTGCATCAGGGCCTTGACGTAGCTCTCGGAGATCCGCAGCCGCGCGGCGATCTCCTTGTTGGATAGCCCTTCGAGCACGAACCGGAGCACTCTTCGCAGCCGCTCGTTGAATGGCCGGGGGCGGGTGTTTCGCCATGGCTGCGCGCCGTCGGGCTCGGCGAGCCTGCGATAGCGTCCCTCGAGCAATGTCTCTCCGGCATGCACCCGGCGGATGCCTTCCACCAGCGCGCCCAGGGAGCTCTCCTTGGTGAAGATGCCGGCGACGCCCTGCCGCAGGAGCAGACGCGCCTCGGCGTCGCCGACCCAGGCCGTCACGACCAGGACCCGGCCGTCGAAGCCACTGCGCAGCGCCGCGGGCAGGAACTGCGAGGCTCTCTCCGAGCCGAGATCGTGATCCAGCAGTACGACGTCGACACGCTGCTGCTGCAGCACCTGCAGGGCGGCGGTGATCGTCGTGCAGGAGGATATCTCGAGCCCGGGCTCCGAGCGGAGGGCTCTCACCACGCTCTCCCCGAAGGACGCGTGATCGTCGACCAACAGAGCTTTGATGGGATTCACGTGTTACTCCACGCTCAACGGCTCGCTCGTCCGCGCTTGGCGCAGTTGCACGACGAAGCAGGAACCCTCCTCCCTGCCCTCATATCGCAGGTCCGCTCCGTGGGATCTCAGCACCGCCCGCGAGATGTACAGCCCCAGGCCCGTCGAGACCGCCCCCTTCTGAAACGGCAGGAACAGGCGCTCCGGATTCGCGACTCCGGAGCCGGTGTCTCGGAAGCGCACGATGACCATGTCGCTCTCGATCGTCGCCCGCACCGAGAGCGCCCGGTGGGCGGCATGCCGCAGCGCATGCTGCGCGTTGCGGGCAAGATTCAGAAATACCTGCAGCAGGCTCTGGTGATCCGCCTGGACCAAGGGCAGCTCCTCCGGGACGTTCCAATGCACCTCGCAGCCCATTTCGCGGTAGGCGGCATCGATCAGCACCCGGATCTGGTCGAGGACGACCCCGAGATCGGCCACGGACTTCGACCCGCGCGTTGCGAGCCGCAGGCCGGAGCTCGCGACAGTTTCGAGAGCCGCGACGACAGCCTCCAGCGCCCGTATTCTGTCCCCGTCGATCGCGCGATCCGGAGCGATATCCCTCAAGGCGGCGGATGCCGCCGCGGCAAGGTTGCGGATTTCGTGGCTCATGGCGCCTATCAGGACGCGCGAGGTCGCCATCATCGAATCCAGTCCCGTGCCCTCGCGATCTCGCAGGCTCTCCGATGCATCCCAGATGAATGCCGCAAGCCGTGCGCCGCCCCGGCTCGAGAAGGTCGACAGCCACACGTGCGCCAGGAAGACCTCGCCGTTTGCGCGCCGCGCCTTGCATTCCGCCGTGGTCCGAAAGCCCGTGGAAGCATTGGGCATCCGCAGGACGTGCCCGAAGATAGGCACGTAGAGAACGATATCCTCACCGGTCAATGCGTCCTGCTCGGACGCCAGGAACAGACGCCGGGCCGACCCGTTGGCGAGCAGTACCCGCCCGTCGCCATCGACCGTCAGAATCCCGAGAGGGCTGGTGTCGATGAGCACACACAGCTGAAGCTCCGCCTCCTCCCGCAGCAGCATCTGATGCTCGCGCTCCGACAAGTGCCGCTCGATTGATTTTCGCTGGCGGCTCAGTTGCGAGACGAAGAACCCGGCGAGCGCAAAGCCGGACGCGCCGATGGCGACCCGCAAGGCTTCGCCCTGCTGCGCGTGCATGTCGCCGAGCCATTCCCGCAGGATGGCGCACAAGACCGCCAGCGCGATGATCTGCCAGCCACGCAGACTCACCGAAGCCAGCAGGACGGGCAGTACATACAGAAACCCGAGCGAGGCGTTCGCGGCCTTGTAGTCGAGATACGTCACGGCCGCGGTCGACGCCGCGGCGATGATGTACATCAAACCGCGGTTCGTGTCCGAGAAGGCCAGCCAGGCCTCGAGCGGATTCTTCCCGACGGCCGTTTGCGCGCTCACAGTGCTAAATCTGACCCTCCCGGCTCCGGGTCGTTCCCGGTTCCCGGACCCCTCGCCGCACGAGCGTCCGGCATGTGTCCGAAAGATACTCTATCGGTGCACGAGCGGAACTCCCAGAATCCGCCCGTCCTGACGACCAGCCCGATCATGCTGCTGCCAACCAGCCACACCTCGTGCAGGAGCCCGCCATGAGCCAAGAGCGACTCGATCAATTTCTGGGGAAAGCGCTGAATGACCTGGGAGCGTCGGTGAGCGCCGTGCTCATCTCGGTCGGAGACTCTCTAGGCTACTACCGGGCGCTCGCCGCCGGACCGCTGACTGCCGCCGAGCTCGCGGCAAAGACGGAAACGCGCGAGCGGTATGTCCGGGAATGGCTCGGCAATCAGGTGGCCGGGGGCTACGTCGACTACGACCCGGTCTCGGAGCGATATTTCCTCAACGCGGAGCAGCGGGCCTGCCTCGCCGATCCGCAAGGCCCGGTCGATCTTCCCGCTGCGTACGAGATCGTGCGCGATCTCTTTCACGTTCGGGATCGCGCCATCGAAAACTTCAGCAGTGGCGGCGGCATGGAGTGGGGGGAGCACGACAAGTGTCTCTTTCGGGGTACGGAGCGCTTCTTCCGCGCCAGCTACCGGATGCATCTGCTGCAGAGCTGGCTGCCGTCTTTCGATGGTCTGACCGCAAAGCTACGGCGTGGCGGCCGAGTCGCCGACATCGGTTGCGGCCATGGCGCGAGCACCATTCTGATGGCAAAGGCGTTTCCGCAGTCCGAATTCATCGGAATCGACTACCACCCTGAATCGATCACGGTGGCGCGCCGGCACGCCGTCCACGAGGGCGTGAACAACGTCCGGTTCGATGTGGCCGACGCCTGTTCCTACGATGTCGGGAAAGCCGATCTGGTCGCGTTCTTCGATTGTCTGCACGACATGGCGGACCCTGCCGGCGCCGCCCTTCACGCACGGGAGTCCGTCAAGCCTGATGGCCACTGCATGATCGTCGAGCCTCTGGCAGGCGACGGTCTGCGTCAGAATCTCAACCCCATAGGGCGTCTCTACTACGGGGTCTCCACCCTGGTCTGTGTACCCGTGTCGCTGGCGGGCAAGGGGCCGGCGCTTGGCGCCCAGGCTGGCGAGAGCAGCCTGAGGAAGGTACTCACCGACGGGGGCTTCTCGCGGATCCGCCGGGCGGCGCAAACACAATTCAACATCGTTCTCGAGGCACGCCCGTGACGGCCTCCCGCGAGCGCGCGCACCGGGCGAGCTGCTCGAATGAGACGGCCGACTCGACCGTAGTCCGACACGAAGTCGTGAGTTTCAGAGGCACCCCCATCATGGTGGTACGTCCTGCCGCCGCGAAGGAACGCTCGCGCGGCTGTACCGCCCCGGTATTCACGTGTTCAGCCATCCCTCGCACCCAAGTGCCGCGCATGGAGCACCGCCTCGGAGCTCGCGCGCCGTTCACGGTTCACGTGCGACTCGATCGAGACGGTCGAACTTTGGGGTTCGGCAACCTCCGCAGTGCGAGCGTGAGCGGCGCATTCGTGGAGACGTCGCTGGCCCTTCCGTTGCTCACATCAATCGACATCGTCTACGGGTGCGCGCGCTCCAGGCAAGCCGTGACAGCTCTCGTCGCAGCCTACGTGACCCGCGTAACGGCCACCGGCGTGGCGGTCGAATGGAGCGAATTCGCTCCGGCGGCGATCCGCCGGCTGTTGCTGAATGCGGATTCGGCAGAGAACGGGAGCCGCCGCGATGAGGCACCGCCGGCATTCCCGCCTGCATTGGCCATATCCCGACTCCCTCGCAGGGGGATGTAGCGCCTCTGCCAAACGGCGCAAGCGCTCCGCGACCCCGTGTCGGCGCCAGGACGGCGCCGTACACGGGGTCTCCTGAGCATCCTCGAGGCCTTTGCCGCTCGGCAATGCGCCACGGGCCGCGCCAGCTCACGGATCGCCGCCAGCCCACCGGCCGAACAGGCGCTTCATGGTGTTCACGCGCTCGAGGTACAGCTGCGCCGCCTCATCGCCGCACCGCTGTCCTCTCGTGAGTGAGAAGCCTCTGCGCACGTACTGGTCGCCCGCGCCGGCCCCACAGAGATGGATGAGGACCGCGAGGTCCTGTTCCTGCCGCAAGCTGGCGTGCCGCACGCGACGTGCGA